>DASPZZ010000001.1:0-5959 GCA_035635995.1 Binatia bacterium
GCTCGACGCCGATGGCGCTGGTCGCTGTGGCGAGCCGGAGCGCTGGCGGGGGGCTTCCTCGCCGTCGACCTCGCGTTCCTCGGCGCGAACATCGTCAAGATCCAGCGCGGCGGCTGGGTGCCCCTGGTGGTGGCCGGCGCCATCTTGCTGGTCATGACCACCTGGTATCGCGGCAGCCGGCTCGTCATGCAGACTCTCGCGCGACTCTCGGTTCCGCTCGACCGGTTTCTCGAGGAGGTCGAGGTGACCCGGCCGCCGCGCGTGCGAGGCACGGCCGTCTTCCTGACGCCGAACATCGAGGGCGCCCCGCCGAGCCTCGTGCTGCACTTCACGCACAACAAGGTGCTGCACGACGAGGTCATTCTCGTCTCGATCGTCACCGAGGAGGTGCCGGAGGTCGAGGAAGAGGGCCGGGTGACGAGCGAACGGGTGGGCGACGGCTTTTACCGCGTCCGCGCGCACTATGGCTTCATGGAGCGGCCCGACGTCCAGCACGTGGTGGCGATCTGCTGTGATCACGGCATGAGCGCCGATCCGGAGCAGACGACGTACTACGTCGGCCGCGCGCACCTGCTGCCCGTCGGGCCGGCCCGGATGGTTCGGTGGCGCAAGCGCCTGTTCGCCTTCATGGCGTGGAACGCGAGCTCGGCAACCGACTTCTTCCGCATCCCGCCGGACCGCGTGGTCGAGCTCGGCGGGCGGATCGAGCTCTGACACCAGAATATGGAGGACACGTGATGCCGCGATTTCGAGATCGTCACGACGCGGGTCGCCTGCTCGCCGCGAAGCTCGGGACATACGCCAACCGCCCGGACGTGATCGTGCTCGCCCTGCCGCGCGGCGGCGTGCCCGTCGCGGCCGAGGTGGCCCGGGCGCTGGGTGCGCCATTCGACGTCTTTCTCGTGCGCAAGCTGGGCATTCCCGGCCATGAAGAGCTGGCGATGGGCGCCATCGCCACCGGCGGCGTGCGCGTGCTGAACGACGATGTCGTCCGCGCTCTGCACATCCCGGACCGGGTGATCGATGCCGTCGCTGAACAGGAGGCCCGGGAGCTGGCGCGGCGCGAGCGTCTCTACCGCGGCGGCCGCCCACCCCTCGACGTCCGCGGCCGGACCGTCATTCTCGTCGATGACGGCCTGGCGACCGGAGCCACCATGCTGGCCGCCGTCCAGGCGCTGCGACAGCAGCGGCCGGCGCGCATGGTCGTGGCGGTCCCGATCGCGCCGCCCGAGACCTGCGAGGAGCTGCGGGCGGAAGTCGACGACGTCATCTGCGCCGTGACGCCGGAGCCCTTTCACGCGGTCGGCCTCTGGTACGAGGATTTCTCGCAGACGACCGACGAGGAAGTTCGCGACCTGCTGGCGGGGCGCGCCGAGCAGGTCGGCGCGCCGAAGGCGTGAAGACGCGCCCCGAGAGGAGGGAGCCATGCGAAGCACCACGGATGCCACAGTCATCGAGGCGGTACGTGAGTCGGCGCGTCCGCTGACCGGTTCCGCTCGAGACTACGATGCGCTCATGGACGTCGTCGGCGACGCGCGGTTCGCGTTGCTCGGCGAGGCGTCACACGGCACGCACGAGTTCTATCGAGAGCGCGCCGAGATCACGAAGCGGCTCATCACGGAGAAAGGCGTGACCGCGGTCGCGGTCGAGGCCGATTGGCCCGATGCCTATCGCGTCAACCGCTACGTGCGCGGCGTGAGCGACGACGCCGATGCCCAGACGGCGCTCGCCGACTTCCGGCGCTTCCCGACCTGGATGTGGCGGAACACCGAGATCGTCGAATTCGTCGAGTGGCTGGCCGCGCACAACGACGCGCGCCCGGTCACCGCGGCCCGGGTCGGCTTCTATGGCCTCGATCTCTACAGCCTTCGCGCGTCGATGGACGCCGTGCTCCGATACCTCGAGAAGGTCGATCCCGATGCGGCAAAGCGCGCTCGCGCGCGCTATGCCTGCTTCGACCACGTCGGCGGCGACACCCAGGCCTACGGCTTCCTCGCCGCCTCCGGCCTCGCCAGATCGTGCGAGGACGAAGTCGTCGGCCAGCTCGTCGAGCTGCAAGAGCGAGCCGCGGACTACGCCCGACGCGACGGCCAGGTGACGGAGGACGAGCTCTTCTACGCCGAGCAGAACGCCCGCCTGGTCAAGGATGCCGAGGCGTACTACCGCGCGATGTTCCTCGCGGAAGTCCCGTCGTGGAATCTGCGCGATCGCCACATGGCCGACACGCTCGATGCGCTGGTCGCGCATCTGGAGCGCCAGGGCGACGCGAGGATCGTGGTCTGGGCGCACAACTCGCACCTGGGTGACGCGCGGGCGACGGAGATGAGCCGGCGCGGCGAGCTCAACGTCGGCCAGCTGGTGCGCGAGCGCCACGGCCGCGACGCGGTGCTCGTGGGCTTCACTACGCACCACGGCACCGTCACGGCCGCCTCCGACTGGGGTGGCCCGGCGGAGCGTAAGCGGGTGCGCCCGGCGCTTCCCGGCAGCTACGAGGCGATGTTCCACGCCACAGAGCTCGATCGCTTTCTGCTCGCCTGCCGCGACGCCGACAAGGTGTCGGAGTGGCTGCGCGATCCGGCGCTCGAGCGGGCCATCGGAGTGATCTATCGCCCCGAAACCGAGCGCGGGAGTCACTACTTCTACGCTCGGCTGCCCGACCAGTTCGATGCCGTGATCCATTTCGACGAAACGCGAGCAGTCGAGCCGCTCGAGCGCACGGCCGAGTGGGACACGGGCGAGCCGCCCGCGACGTTCCCCTTCGCGGTGTAGCGCCGCAGGCCGTCGCGGGGCTGGGGTCCCCGCCGGCCGAGGCGCGGCTCAGGGAAAATAGCGCCGCAGGCCGTCGCGGGGCTGGGGTCCCCGCCGGCCGGGGCGCGGCTCTGAAAACGATGAGCTCCGCGGGACAGGAGGCGACTTCGATGGATGGATCCAGGGAATGGAAAGGCGAGGCGCGCGTGGTCCGCGTGCCGGCGGGTGCGGTGACGCTGGACGGCGACCTGAGCGTGCCCGAGCGCGCTCGCGGGATCGTGCTGTTCGCCCACGGCAGCGGAAGCAGCCGGCTGAGCCCACGCAATCGCTACGTGGCGGGACTGCTCAACGAGGCGAAGCTCGCGACCGTGCTTCTGGACCTGCTCACGCCAGACGAAGAGGCGATCGACCTCCGGACGGCGCACCTGCGCTTCGATGTCGGTCTGCTCTCCGAGCGGCTCGTCGCCGCCACGGATTGGCTCATGCAGCGATCGGAGACCCGACACCTCCCCCTCGGCTACTTCGGCGCCAGTACCGGCGCCGCCGCGGCCCTGATCGCGGCCGCGGAGCGACCCGACGCGGTGCGCGCAGTCGTCTCGCGGGGTGGGCGTCCCGATATGGCGGGGCCGGCCCTGGCGCGGGTCCAGGCGCCCACGCTACTCATCGTCGGTGAGGCCGATTTCCTGGTCGTCCGGCTGAATCAGGAGGCGTTCGCGAAGCTCACGTGTGAAAAGCGCCTTGTGATCGTGCCCGGGGCCACGCATCTCTTCGAGGAGCCCGGTGCGCTCGACGAGGTGGCCCATCTCGCGCGCGAATGGCTCGAACGCTATCTCGCTCTCGCCGAGACACGGGTGAGCGGACCTGGCGCACCCTAGGCGAACGACCGGCTCCGATGGCGCGAGCCTCACTCGAGCCCTACAGGACCAAGCGGCGGTTCGAAACGACTCCCGAACCGGCGCCACGGCGGCGCCGCTCGCGGTCCGGACATCTCTTCGTCGTCCAGAAGCATCGCGCCCGCCAGCTCCATTACGATTTCCGGCTCGAAGTCGACGGCGTCCTGAAGTCCTGGTCGGTCCCCAAGGGGCCTTCTCTGGATCCGTCGGTCAAGCGGCTCGCGGTCGCGGTCGAGGACCACCCCGTGGACTACGCCGACTTCGAAGGTGTCATCCCAGAGGGTGAGTATGGCGGCGGCACCGTGATGCTCTGGGATCGGGGCACGTACCAGCCGGAGGATTCCGTCGATGTCGCGGCGGCCCTGGCTAAGGGACATCTCGCGTTCACGTTCCGGGGCGAGAAGCTCAAGGGTGGCTGGAGTCTCGTGCGACTGCGCGGCCGCGACTGGCTCTTGGTCAAGCGGCGCGACCGTTACGCGTCCACCAGGGACATCACGGTGGAGGCGCCGACGTCCGTGCTGACCGGGCGCACGCTCGCTCGGATCGCCGCCGACGAGGGAGGCGACGTCGCCAAGGCGGCGTCCGGCGATCCTCCCACGAGCGCGCGCCGGCGGCTGTAGAGAGATGATCACGTTGATTCGCCCGATGCTGGCGACGCTCGTCCCGAAGCCCTTTCACCGGAGGGGCTGGGTCTACGAGGAGAAGTACGACGGGGTCCGCGCTCTCGCCTATCGTCGCCGACGCGTTCGACTCTACTCGCGCAACCTGAACGACATCACCGCCGAGTACCGTGAGATCGGTCAGGCCCTCGAGCGCCTCGGGCGCGGCCCCTTCGTGCTCGACGGCGAGATCGTCGCCTTCGACCGTCGCGGCGTCTCACGCTTTCAGCTTCTCCAGCGACGGGCGCAGGGCGAGCGGGTCCACCCGGTTTTCGCGATCTTCGATTGCCTCGAGCGGGACGGCGTGAGCTTGCTGCGGCGGTCGCTGGCCGAACGCCGCAGCGCGCTCGAAACGATCGTGCCCGCGCGCCGTGGCGATCTGGTGCGCGCGCGCCGGCTGCCACCCGACGGGCTCGCCGCATACCGCCGCGCGCAGAAGCGCGGCTGGGAAGGCATCGTCGGGAAGGACATCGCCTCCATCTACGAGCCAGGCCGTCGGTCCCGGAGCTGGCTCAAGGTGAAATGTCGCAAGGAGGCCGAGTTCGTCGTCGGGGGCTTCACGGCTCCGACCGGAGCACGCCGGCATTTCGGAGCCTTGCTCGTCGGCCTCTTCGACGGGCCCGCTCTCCGATTCGTCGGGAAGGTCGGTACCGGATTCTCAGAGAGAATGCTGGCCGATCTTGCCGCCCGGATGCGAGCGCTCCGGACCGACACATCGCCGTTTCGCCCGGCTCCCCGCGAAGCGGGGATCACCTGGATCCGCCCCAAGCTGGTGGCGCAGATCGCCTTCGCCGAGTGGACGGCCGACGGCAAGCTGCGGCAGCCGGTCTTCCTCGGCCTCCGCCGCGACAAGAAGCCCTCGGAGTGCACCTGGAGGACCCGTGAGCTCTAGGCGGCGCCCCGCACCGCCGGCGCCGGCTCGCGCGGTCGCCCGGCCACGGGTGATGGGCGTGACGATCAGCAATCCGGACAAGATGTGGTGGCCGGACGAAGGGATCACCAAGCTCGACGTGGTGCGCTTCTACGCGAGGCTCGCGCCGCGCCTCGCGCGGTGGACGAGGGACCGGCCCCTCGTCGCCGAGCGATGCCCGGACGGCATGCGCGGTCAGTGCTTCTTTCAGAAGAACTTTCCGACAGGACTTCCGCCGGGCGTGCCCACCGCGCCGATCGTGGCCGCCAGCACGGGGCGGACCGTGCACTACGTGATCGGCGGCTCGACGAGGACGCTGATCGCCCTGGTGAACCTCGGGTGCATTGCCGTCCACGTGATGAACTGCCGGCGACGGGCGTTGCAGCAGCCAGATTGGCTGGCCTTCGACCTCGATCCCGTCTCGGGCGCGTTCGCCGACGCCGCGCGCGCCGGCCAGCTCCTGCGCACCATCCTCGACGGCCTGCGTGTCCGCTCCTACCCCAAGACTTCCGGAGGGCGCGGGCTTCACGTGCTGGTGCCTCTGAGTCCCGGTCTGGCCCAGGCCGAGGTACGCGCGTTCGCGCAAGAGATCGGCCGCATCATGGCCCAGCGCGCGCCCGGGCTCGTCACGACCACGATGTCGCGGGCCAAACGGCGGGGGCGCGTCTTCGCCGACGCCCTCCGCAACGCATTCGGCCAGACGATCGTGACGCCCTATTCGGTGCGCCGCCGCCCGAGGGCTCCGGTTT
>DASPZZ010000002.1:0-2429 GCA_035635995.1 Binatia bacterium
ACCCTCCAGATCGGTATCGGGTTCGCCTCGCACCAGGATGCGATCTGGGCGGCTGTTCGTGCGACCGCAATGGCGCGGACCGGCCTCCATGGGACCTCACCCGACCTCGTCCTCCTGGTCACAGCGGGTGTACCCGCCCAGGACGTCGTGCCGCTCATTCGGGGGGTGCTGGGGCCCGTAGGTGTCGCCGGGGGCGCCACCTCGGCAATCCTGACCCACAACGGCGCCGTGACGGCAGGTGCCCTGGTCGTCTGTCTCACGAACGGGGAGGGCGCCGTGAGCGGCGTTGCCGCCGCGGGGGGTCGCGATCTGACCGCGGCAGGCCAGGGGGCAGCCCGGCTGATCCTCTCCGGCTGGCCTTTCAGGATGCGGTATCCGCGCGGTCTCGGCCTCGCGTTCGTGAAGCCGGGTTTCGGGGCTCCGGCCGAGTCTTTCTTGCAGCCCTGGCGAATCCTGATGGGCCCGAAGATGCGGACGGTCTGCAGCGTTCTTTCGTCGCCGGTCGTCTACGGCGCCGCGACCAGCGAACCGCTGGCCAGCGCCGCATGTCTCGAGGCCGCCTACTCGACCGGCCTGGGCTACGCCGAAGGATTCGACGAGGGGTCCGTACCCGACTCCGAAACCCTCATCCAGGGCTCCGTGGAGGCCGCCAGGTCGGCCCTGAAACGGCTCGAAGGCGACGGGGCCCGGCTCGTGCTCGTCGTCGAGTCGAGCGCACGCCACCGCGCCCTCGGCCGAGCGGCAGCCGACGAGTGGGCTGCCATCAAGAGCGAGGTGGACTCCCGTACGCCCTGCGTCGGCTGGCTGTGCGACCACGTCGCAGGCTACGGACGGGGTGTCCGGCCTGTCGACTCTCACGGCTCGCTCGTCGTCGTCGCGCTCGGCGACGCTCCGCGCCGCTAGAACCTAGCCCTCGCAGACCCGCCTGAGCTCGGTCCAGTCCCGGCCGGGCAGGAGCGGCCTGAACGCTCCCGTGTGGGACGCCGCCAGCTGCTTGAGGGTCTCGAGCCGCTCCGCCGCGAGTGGGTGAGACGTCAGGTAGCGTGTCGCGGTCGGCGCGCGGCGATCCAGGTCTTGCATGGTCTCGAAGAACGCGATCATTCCCCGCGGATCGATGTCGGCCGCCAGCAGCATCCGTAGACCACCCACGTCTGCCTCGGTCTCCAGCTGGCGGCTGTAACGCAGTGTCCCCAGCAGGCGCGCGCTCTCGATCCCGTACGCCATCGCCCCCGTGAGGTCCCCCGAGATGGCGACGAGCAAGAGCCCGGTCGAGGCGTGCTGGAGCAGAAGCCGCGTCGTGTGGCGCTGGAGCACGTGCTGGAGCTCGTGCGCGAGCACGCCCGCCAGCTCCTCCGGCGAGCGCGCGCTCTCCACCAGCCCGCGGAGCAGCACCACCTGACCGCCGGGGACGGCGAAGGCGTTGATCCTCATGTCGTCCACGACGATCACGCGAAGCGTGTACGGGACCCTCGGCTGCGGCTCGAGAAGCCGAGTCACGATCGCGCCGATGGCTTCCTCGCGTTCCGGGTCGACGCACCGGCGCTTCGACGCCGTGATGTGCTCCACCGCGGCCTGTCCGAGTCGCTCCTCCCACGACACCGGGACCCGCGCGGCGAGGACACCGGCGGCCGCGGGAATGGCCCACACGTAGAGAGCCGCGCCGGCGCCGATGGACGCCAGCGCCGCGCCGATCGTGAGCAGCACGCGTGACCGTCGCCATCCCGGGTTGTGAAAGCGGCGTCCGAATCCTGGAGCCGTCGCGCGCAGCGCCCCGAGAAAGGCGCTGTCGTCGACCAGGAGAACCTCTGGAAAGGGCGCGCCGCGCTCGAGGCGGATCTGCTCGCCGGCGTAGAAGCCCTGCGTCTGGCGGACGTCTCGCAAGGGCCACCACAGACGCGTACCGTCCGCGAGCGCGACCTCGAGCCCGCTGGCGGCCAGGCGGACCGACGCCTGCCGGCGTGCGGCCGTACGGCCGTCGAAGTAGTAGCCCGTGAACGCGCCGGGCATCCCGGACGGCTACACGAAACCGACGTCGGCGCCGAGGAGGCTCGAGAGCGCGTCGCCCGTGGCCGTCGCCAGCTGCGGCTCCTGAACGATTCCCGCGAGATCGAGCGGGCCCTCGACGCTGAGGTACGCGAACTCGAAGCGCGTTCTCCGGATGAGCACCCAGGGCCACGCCAGGCCGAGCGTGACGATCAGCATGATCGTGTTGACGAGGGTCTGGACCAGCAGCGCGCCGCCCGTCATCGTCGAGCGGAAGCGAGCCGTCTCGAAGGAGGTGTGCTCCCAGAAATAGCGAGTCATTCTCGCATTGAACCAGAACATGTAGATGCCGAGCGTCGGCACCAGCAGGAGCAAGGCGACGACGTACGCGCCGAAAAGATCGCGTCCGCGTCCGTCGAAGCGGAACGGCCGGCGGCCGAAGTGCG
>DASPZZ010000003.1:0-35999 GCA_035635995.1 Binatia bacterium
CCCGGATGGAGCCCAGCCGTCGTGGGGCAGCGGACGCGTGCCGCGTGGTCCGTCGACCCCTACCGCGCTCCCCCGGAACCCGAGGCGGCGGTCAGGCGGAGAGGATGCGGTCGTAGCGGCCGTAGTCGCGCGCCGCGTCCATCATCCACTTGACGCAGTCGGGGTCGGCGCGCGGCGGGAGCTCGCACGAGGTCGAGAGGACGAAGCGCGAGCGCGTGCCCGCCGTGTCGATGCAGCGACGCACCTCGGCTTCGATCTGGGCCTTGGTGGCGCGCTCGAAGATCGTCACGTCCACGTTGCCGATCGCGACCACGCCGCGCTGATTGCCGAGCGTGACCAGGTTGTCGAGCTGGTCGACCTTCAGCGCCGGGTCGGCCTGCTGATCGAGGTCGATGGTGATCGCGACGAAGCCAACGTCGACCAGGTCCTCGTGGATCTGATGCGTGGTCCCGCAGATGTGGACGGTCGTCCCGACCTTCTTGGCCCGGAAGTAGTTCACCAGGTCTTGATGGTAGGGCTTGATGAACTCCCGATAGGTGTCGGGACCCACGAGCGAGCACGACGCGGTCGGGTCGGAATAGCTGAGCCCGATCCTCGTCGTGAGCACCGCGTCGCCGACCTGCTTGGCGTACTCGGTCGCGAAGCGCATCAGCTCGTGGACGAACGGCGGGTCGTCGATCGTGTCCAGGCACATCAGCTCGGGGTTGCGCAGGAGCATGGCGATCGTCCACGGCCCGACCAGGACCGCCCCGAGCCCGCTCGGAAGCCGCGCGGCGGAGAGCGCCTCGCACTGTTCGAGGAAGGCCGGGAGACGACCCGCCTTGAACGGGTCGGGGATCTCGAGCTTCGCGAGCAGCCCTTTGTCGTCCTGGAGCACGTGCCGATCGATCGACGGCACGACGTAGTCCGAGTACTTCACGTGGCAGCCGACGGCCTCCGCCTCCTTGGCGAGGTCGTTGAAGGCGATCATGATGTCGGGCTGGTAGCGCTCGTAGTAGTTGAGCATCGCCCGAACCGCCCGGGTCGGCTTGGTGCAGTACTCCTCGATCGAGAGCCCGTCCAGACACCCCGCGAATGACCCCGCGATCGGGTACGCGGGCACGCGGTCGGCGTAGCCGCCCTTGTAGGCGGCGACCACCCGCTCGCGCCCCGTCACCGCCGCCCGACCCAGCTCCACGCGGTCCTCCTCACCTTCACGGGCTCTCCCGCGATTCTAGCATCGGGGCGCAGGCGCTCAGCGTACGCGGCGGAAAAAAGTGTGCTAACTGTTCACTGTCTCGATCTGGCCGGCGGCGCAGCCGGACCTTAGCAGAGGAGCGCTCCATGATGAATTCGTGCGTGGCCCTGGCCGCCGTCCTCTGCGTGACGATGGCCGTGCCCGCGCGGAGCCACGGCCAGGTGTTCCTCGCCTCCAAGCCGCACCCCGAGTTTCTGGTCGGTCCCCTCTTCGTGGTCGCCAACGTGAGCCCGGGGCTCGGTCCCGTCACGGTGAACCTCTCGTGGAGTCTCACGACCGGACCCGCGCCCCGGAAGGTCGACATCGCGCAGGACCTCTACCTCCTCTGGCCGGCGGAGACCGCCGAGAGCACCGCGCCCGGCCCGGCCGAGCCTCAGCTGGTGCGCGAGGTCGAAGTCCGGGGCCTCGACGTCGTGGGGAGCGGTCGGCTCGTCCTGAGGAGGCGCGACCGGATGCAGCTCGGCACCGCCGCGCTCGGGGAACCGATCCCCGTGGTCGTCTCGTACGTCAATTTCACCCGCCCCGGAGGCCAGTCGGGCGTGGTGAGCTACATCAAGATCCCGTGGACCCCGACGCTGTCCGACCCGCTCTCCATCGTCACGCTCGTGCTCCCGCTCCGGGGTCTCATCGTCCCGAAGGCCGGAACGTGGCTCGAAGACCTCTTCTGGGGCCGGCGCCAGGTTCTCACCACGGGCTTCGGCGACCTCGGGCCGCCGGCGCTCGGCCTCTTCGCGCTCTACTACGAGCGCCGCGACCGCATGGTGCACCTGGCCCGCGAGTACTCGCTGGTCATCGCCAACTTCGGGGATTCGGACCACCTCAAGATCGAGGAGATCTCGCCGGCCACGGCCGTTCGGCGCCAGAGCCGCGTGCGCGCGGGCGCCGAGGTCGTCGCGCTCACGCTGCTGCCGTCGCAGGACATCACCACCCAGAGCCTGCGGGTGCAGTTCCACTACTTCAGCGGCCGCATCAACTGGCGCCCCATCGTGATCTCCGCCGTCATCCTGCTGGTGACGAACTTCGCGGGCGTGCTCATGCTGAGCACCGACGTTCACCGGCGGATCCGGCGGCGGCGGCGCGCCCGCCGCCGCTTCGGGGCGGCCGCCGCCGCGCCGAACGGCGGCGTGCCCTCGCGCGAGACGCTCGTCACGCTGATCCCGGCCGGCACGCGCTACGACGAGGTCGTCGCGCGGTTCGGCCAGCCCGACGAGGAGCACGAGCGCGTGACGCCGCCGGGACGACGCACCCTCCTCTATCGCGGGACCAACGGCGCCGAGCATCACGAGGTGGCGATCGAGCTGTCCGACGACCGCGTCCGGGAGGTCACGTGCGTCACCAGTCGGTGAGCCGGCGCGGACGTGACTCTGAACGACTAGGAGCGGACGAATGATCAAACCGTACACCGCGGTCGGCCTGATCCCCACCGTGCGCGGCATCCGGAAGCGCGGGGACATCAAGATCAACCTCGAGCACCTCTCGCACCTGGTGAAGGCGGCCTCCTGGCTCTCGAGCCTCGACCTCCCGGTGAGACTGATCGCCTTTCCCGAGGGAGCGCTGCAAGCGTTCAACGACGAGGTCCTCGATCTCGACCACGCGACCTTCGCCCGGGAGTGCGCGATCGATATTCCAGGCGAGGAGACCGAGGCCCTCGGCAAGATCGCGAAGGAGTACAACGCCTTCGTCATGGCGCAGGCCAAGGCGAAGCACCCCGACCTCAAGGATCGTTTCTTCAACGTCGGCTTCATCATCAATCCGCGTGGCCGGGTGATCCTCAAGCACTACAAGGTCTCTCCGCTCTTCCCGGTGGAGCACTCGGTCTGTCCCCACGACGTCTACGACTGGTGGATCGAGAAGTACGGCAGGACCCTCGACGCGTTCTGGCCGGTGGCCGACACCGAGATCGGCCGTCTCGGCATCATGATGGCGAACGAGGGCTCGTATCCCGAGAACGCGCGCGCGCTGGCGCTCAACGGCGCCGAGGTCGTCTACCGCGCGTCCTATCCCCACCCGGCGACCGGCAACGAGATCTTCGAGATCCAGAGCCGCGCCCGCGCGCTCGACAACAACATGTATCTCGTGGCGCCGAACATGGGCACCTACTACCTGTTTCCGGAGGAGACGACGCCGATCGACACGTTCGGCGGGCGGTCCTTCATCATCGACTACAAAGGGCGGATCGTCGGCCGGCAGGACTACGGCGCCGGCTCAACGTACGTCGGCGGCGTGATCGACATCGAGGCGCTCCGCGACCACCGGGCCCGGGCGCAGTGGGACAACTGGATGAAGGACCTCAGGACCGAGCTCTACCAGATCCTCTACGAGCGGCCGATCTACCCCAAGAACCTCTATCTGAAGCGTGCCCCCATGAAGCACGCCGAGTACCGCGAGAAGGTCATCCGGCGGCAGATCCGGCTCATGCACGACCGCGACATCTGGAAGCGCCCCGCCCGGTGATCGTCCGACTCCTCGCCCTGATGCTGGTGCTGGTCCCGCTGCCGGCGGCGGCCGAGCTGCGGCTTCGACACCGACGCCTCGCGCGGCGTCCGCGGCATCCCGGCCACCTCGACGCTCGCGTTCGATCAGGCCGGCCTCCTCTACCTGGCGCGGACGGGACGGCGCTACCTCGGCGGCGAGGTCTACGACCTCTGGCCGATCTACCGGATCCCCGCCGGCGGCGCGCGCCTGAGTCCTGACAGCGAGGCGCGCTACTTCTATGGCCCGCCGCTACCGAACCCGCAGGTGGCCGCGACGCGCCGCGGGCGCCAGCTCTTCGTCACCACCTTCGACCGCGAGCGAAGGATCGGCGCGCTCTATCGGCTGGTGGACGGGCGCGCCGAGCTATTCGCCGGCGGAACCCCGGAGCGAGGCGGTCGGCCGGTCCTGCGGCAGCCCGAGGGCGCGGCGGTCGCGTGCTCGACCCTCGGTACCTCACGATCGCCCGGCCGCGGCTCCTGGCGATCGACGATCGCGATCAGCTCTGGGTCGGAAGCGACGGCAACGCCGACGCGCCGTCCCAGCAGGGGCCGGGTGAGATCGCGCGAGTCTCCCCGCAGGGACTATCGGGCGTCGTCCATCGGGGACCGGTGGCCGCCGCACTCGGACTTGGTCCGGGCAACACCGTCTTCGTGGCCGATCGCCACGAGAAGCAGATCTTCGTCCTCACCCAGGACGGCAAGCGGATCGAGTTCGCCAACTTCACCGGCGGCGACATGCCGCGGAGCCTCGGCTTCGCCCCGGTCACACCCGAGACGCGACGTGCGGGCGTTGCCGGCGATCTGTTCGTCGTCACAATCAAAGCCGGCACCTGGCCCGTCAACGGAGGTGCTCCGCATCTCCGGGCCTTTCGACGACCTCGTGCCCCAGCGCTGAGCCGTCCGGCGGCGCATCGGGCATCTTTCCGGAAGCTTCCGGAAATATGCCCGCGCGCCGTCTCAGCCTTCGAATCCTAAGTGGCTGATTGTGCTGCTTTCTCTCGTGGGCACGACTCCTGCTTTGCATCTGGCTACAGAAGTAAGGGACCGAAGGCGCCCGGAGGGAATTGAAATGCAACACATGGACCTCTGGTTCGACCTGGCCATGAGGGGAGAGCCCGACCTGGAGGAGGACGTGATCGCACGGCTTCATCTCTCGGACGCGGCCGATCTGGATCCCCACGAGGGAGGCAGCCGAGAAGCGGCGCCGCTAGAAGAGTTCTTCTTCTAGACCGAGGAGCGTCGCCAGCTCGGCGAGCACTCGCGGGGTGTCGGAGGCGTCCGGCGCGGCCATCGAGACGACCAGTGGCTCGACGTGCTCCGCCCACGGCCGCCAGGCCAGTCGATCGGCGGCAAAAAGAACGACCGACCGCGCGCCGACCGCCGCGGCGAGGTGACTGATTCCGGAGTCGTTCCCGAGGTATGCGGCGGTGTGGCTCAGGACGCCCGCGAGGAGCGGGAGCGGCGGCTCCGGGAGCACGACCGCTCGATCGATGAGGCGCGCCGGCAGCGCGGCAACCGCCTCGGAATCGGCGGGCCCTTGATGGACGAGGACGGTGAGACGCGAGAGCGCCGCCGCTCGCTCGAGAGCGGCGGCGAAACCCGCCGCCGGCCATCGCTTCCCACGGCCCCCCGCTCCGGGATGCACGAAGAGAAGTCGTGCGTGCCCGTCCCAGCCATGCTGAACCAGCGCGCGACGCGCCTCGTCGACGAGCGCGGCCGGGACGACGACGGGGTCGCGCATCGCTCGCTCCTGGGCCGTGGCGCCGGTCGTCTCCACCAGATGCTCCCAGACCGGACGGCCGGCGCCGACTGACGGGGCGACGACGGCCCCGGGAGCCAGCGACGTGAGTCTCCGCACGAAATGCGGCTCGCGCGAGCCGATCCACGCGACCAGGCGCGTGGCCCGGCGTAGCTCGTCCGCGCATCGCGCGGGCCATCCGGGCTCGGCGCCGCCGGAGCCGGGCTCGAACAGGGCGTCGAGCCCCAGCGCCTCGAAGTCGACGGACCGATCCACGACGCCGAGCGTCTCGAGGAGCCGGCCGATCCTCGGCTGCGCCGCGAGGACCAGAATGTCCCCCGGCCGGTGCCGTCGGAGGGCGCGGAGCGCCGGAATCGCCAGGAGGACGTCGCCCAGCGCTCCGGGATGGATGACGAGTGTCAGGGGCGGAGAAGGGCCAGCGCGGCGTCGTGGAGGCGTCCGTTCGTCGCCAGCGCTGAGCTCGAGTAGATCGTCGGGCGGCCGTCGAGGTCCGTGAAGCGGCCGCCCGCCTCTTCGACCAGGATCTTGCAGGGCGCCAGATCCCACGGCTTCAGGCCGGATCCCTCGGGGTAGATCTCGGCGTAGATCTCGGCCTTTCCCTCGGCGATCAGGGCGTAGCCGGCGTAGTCCCCGAAGCCGCGCTGCCGGTCGGTCGCGTCGACGAGGCGCAGGAACCCGTCCCAGTAGGGCGTCCTGTGCGCCCCGCGGAGGCCCGCGTGCACGAGGAAGGCCCGGCCCAGATCGGCTTGGTCGGATACGCGGATCCGCTCGCCGTTGAGGAAGGCGCCGCCACCCCGGCGCGCCGTGTAGAGGTCGCCCGTCACCGGATTGTGGATGACCCCCACCGTGATCTCACCACGCTCCTCGAGCGCGATCAGCGTCGCCCAGAGCGGGATGCGGCGCACGAAGTTCTTCGTGCCGTCGATCGGATCGATGATCCAGCGCGTGTCGCTCGTCCCGGAGCCGCCGAACTCCTCGCCGAGGACGCCGTGCTCCGGGAAGGCGCGACCCAGGACCTCGACGATCGCCCGCTCGGCCTCGCGGTCGGCCTGGGTCACCGGCGTGGCGTCCGGCTTCAAGGTGACCTCGAATCCGCCGTGGTAGTACTTCAGCGCGACGCGCGCCGCCGCCCGGGCCGCGTCGACCGCGGCGGCGAGCGCCGCCTCGCTCACCGCGGCGGCTCTTCTCCCGGGAAGGGCTCGCCGCGCTCGGCGAGCACCTGCCCGTAGATCTCGAGCGCGTCGACGACGACCGGCATGCCACCGTAGGTGACCATCTGGAAGATGACTTCCGCCACTTCCTGCCGCGTGGCCCCGACGTTGAGCGCCGCGTGGATGTGGGCGCGCACCTCGTTGGGGCGGTGGAGCGCCGTGAGCGCGGCGACCGCGCAGAGCTCGCGCTGCTTCTGCGGGAGGACCTCGCGGCTGTACAGGACGCCCGTGAAGAACAGCGACAGCTCGCGCGCCAGCGCCTTGTCGAACCGCTTCCACGTTTCGAATCCCGAGCCGCCCTTCAGCGTGTGGAACAGCTTCTCGCCCGTGCGTTTCGTCCGGGCTCTCAGCTCGGCATCGTCCATGAGCGCCATGGTGTCTCCTTCAACCTTTTCGAGAATCGCCGCCGGTGGTAACCTGCGACGTCGGCGGCGCATCGCGCCGTCACAATATCGTAGCCGAGAGGACCGCACAATGTTGAACCCCCACGTGTTCCGCGCCTACGACGTGCGCGGGCTCGTCGGCCCCGACATCAACCCCGACGTCTTCCGTCGGGTCGGACGCGCCTACGCGACCCTCATCCGTCGCAACGCCGGCCGCCAGATCGCGGTCGGCCAGGACAACCGCCTCTCGTCGAACGAGCTCAAGGCCGGCTTCGTCGACGGCGTACGGGCCGCCGGCGTCGACGTGATCGACATCGGCCTCGCGACCACGCCCATCCTCTACTTCGCGACCGCTCACTGGAAGCTGGACGGGGGCGCCAACATCACGGGGAGCCACAATCCCATCGAGTACAACGGCGTGAAGATGGTGCACCCGGGCGCGGCACCGCTCTCCGAGGCGGAGATCCAGGCGCTGCGCGCGATGGCTGAGCGGGGCGACTACGAAACGGGCGCCGGCCGGTTGATCGACCGAAGCCCCCGCGACGACTACTTCGAAACCATCGCGGGGATGATCCGTCCCGCGCGCCGCCTCCGCGTCGTCGTGGACGCCGGCAACGGCGTCGCCGGGCTCTACGCGCCGGCGCTGCTGCGCCGCATCGGCTGCGAGGTCGTCGAGCTGCACTGCGGGTCGGACGGGAGCTTTCCGAACCACCTGCCCGATCCCGAGGACGAGCGCAACGTCGAAGACCTGAAGGCCAAGGTGGTCGAGGTCGCCGCCGACCTCGGCATCGCCTACGACGGCGACGCGGACCGGGTCGGGGTGATCGACGAGCGCGGCCACCGTCACGAGGCCGATCTCATCCTGATCCTGCTCGCGCGCGATCTCCTGTCACGCCATCCCGGCGCCAAGGTCGTGTTCGACGTGAAGTCCTCGCAGACGCTCGTCGACGACATCCGGGCGCACGGCGGCGTGCCCGTCATGTGGAAGACCGGCCACTCACACCTCAAGCGCAAGATGCGCGACGACCACATCCTGCTCGGCGGCGAGGTGAGCGGCCACATGTTCTTCGCCGAGAATTACTACGGCGTCGACGACGGCATCCTCGCGTCGTGCAAGATCATCGAGATGACGGCGGGCGCCGCCGAGCCGCTCTCGAGGCTCTTCGCGTCGATCCCCCACCTGCGCGCGACGCCGGAGCTCAAGGCGCCGTGTCCCGACGGCGAGAAGTTCAGGGTCGTCGAGGAGGTGACGCGCGAGCTGAAGCGGCGCTACGAGACGATCGACACCGACGGCGCGCGCGTGATCTTCCCCGGGCGCGGCTGGGGGCTCGTCCGCGCCTCGAACACGAACCCCTATCTGACGCTCAGGTTCGAGGCCCGGACGGACCGGGAGATCGAGGAGATGAAGCGCGAGATCTACGACGTGCTCGGCCGCTATCCGTTCGTGACGCTGCCTGATTGAACATCGGGGGGAGCGGCGCCGCTCCCCCCGATTCCCCCCACCGAAATCCCTCGTAGTCCAATTCGCTTAGATCGGGGCGCCAGCAAAGCCGGCGCTCGAACGATGCGCGCTGCGAAGCGCGCTTGGGCGGCTCAGCGCCAGGTGAGGATCAGGCGGACGGCGCCGAGGAGGTCCGGGGCCATCGGGCAGTCGCGGGGGCCCCAGTGGCCACCGGGATCGAGCAGGACGGCGCGCATGCCCGAGGCCCTGGCGCCCCGCACGTCCACCGAGTAGAGATCGCCGACGTAGACCGCCTCGGCAGGCGCCAGACGCGCCTGGCCGAGCGCCAGCTCGAAGATCCTGGGATCGGGCTTCTCGACGCCGACCTCGGCGGAATCGAGGACGAAGTCGACGTGCGCCGTCAGCCCGAGCGTGCTCAGGATGGAGCGGACCGAGCCGTTGGAGTTCGAGATCACGGCGGCCCGCAGGCCAGCCTGCCGCACGAGCGCCAGCGCCTCTTGCGCCTGCGGGTCGGGCGTGTTCCAGACGCCGACGGGTTGATTGAAGGTGCGGCGCCAGTCGCCGATCCGCTCGACCGTCTCCTCGTCCGTGACGCCGATCCCCTCCAGCACGTACCGGAGGTAGTGCCCGGCGGACGAGCGGCTCTCGGTGGAGGTATCGGGCAGCGAGCGACTGAAGACTTCGTCGTCCACCCGGACGCGCGCGCGCCACTCGGCATGCTGCACCGCCTCCGGCGCGACACGAAGGCCGTGGCGGGCCAGCTCCTCGGCGATGACGGCGTAGTTCATTTGCAGCAGCGTGTTCCCGGCGTCGAAGAAGACGGCTCGAAGGGGACGTTCCTCGGCTGGCATTTTGACGATCCGACCTCGACCAGTATAGCCGGGCGTTGGCTCGACGCCGGCAACCCATCCGGTACACTAACCGGGTGTACGTGCTCGGCCTCACCGCCCGCTGGCTTCATCTCGCCAGCTCGATCCTCCTCGTCGGCGCCGCGGCGATGATCGTGATCGCGGGCCGCTCCGACCGTCCGACGGCGCGACGCTGGGAGCACCGCATGCTCACGGGGACGCGCGGGCTGGCGCTCGCGGCGCTCGCCTCGGGGCTGGTCGTGCTCGGCGTCCAGACGGCGCTCTTCGAGGGGCGGCCCGCAGCGGCGTTCGAGGCCGGCGCGATCGCCCGCGTGCTCGTCGAGACCCAGGCCGGGCGCGTGTGGCTCGTTCGCTTCGGCTTCCTCGCGGTGCTCGCGGCCTTCCTGCTGCTGCGCCTGTCGGTCGAGCGCCGCGCGGACTGGCGGGCGGCGCGGGGCGAAGCGGTGCTGCTCGGCGTCGCCGCGCTGGCGCCGCTCGCCGCCGCGGGCCACGCCGCCGCCGTGGAGCCCGGCACGGCGCGCGCGATCGCGCTCGACGGACTGCACGTGGTCGGGGCCGGCGTCTGGGTCGGAGGGCTCCTGCCGCTGGCGCTCCTGCTGAGAGCGGCGGCGACGGAGGAGGGCGCGGACGCGCGCCCGTACGCGGTCCTCGCGGCGCGACGCTTCTCGCGCACCGCGCTCGGCGCGATCCTCCTGCTCGCCGTCACCGGCGTGCTCCTCGCGATCACCCACGTCGGCAGCGTCGCCGGGTTCGTGGGCACGAGCTATGGCCGCCTCCTGTCGACCAAGCTGGGCCTTCTCGTCCTGGCCCTGGCCCTCGCGGCGCTGAACCGCTCGGTCCTTCTCGCCCGCCTCTCCGGCGACGGGCCGACCGTCGGGCGCCCCGCGATGCGGCGTCTCTCCGGATTCGTCCTGGTCGAGGGGGCCCTGGCGTTGGCGATCCTGGCTATCGTCGCGGCGCTGAGCGTGACTCCGCCGGCGCGGCACGAGGCGGCGGCGTGGCCGTTCGGGGTCCGCCTGTCCTTCGCCGCGCTCGACGGGGCGACGGCCGAGGCGACGCGGGCGTTCATCGGGAGCCAGGTCGGCGTGATCGGTCTCGTCGCCCTGATCGCCGGCGTGGTCCTCCGCGCGTGGCGGCTCCCGCTGGTCGCGGCGGCGCTCGCCGCCCTCGGCGCGGGAGCCGGCCTGGCGCTGCCGCCCCTGGCCATCGACGCGTATCCGACGACGTACCTCCGTCCTTCCGTGCCCTACCACGCCACGGGGATCGCGGCCGGCGCGTCGCTCTACCAGGAAGGCTGCGCGCGATGTCACGGTGCGCGGGGCGCCGGCGACGGGCCCGACGGCCGAGCGTTGCCCCGACCGCCCGCCGACCTGCGGGCACCCCACACCGCGCAGCACACGGCGGGAGATCTCTTCTGGTGGCTCACGAACGGCATTCCTGCCGCCGGGATGCCGGAGTTCGGCTCGCGACTCACCGAGGATCAGCGCTGGGAGCTCATCAACTTCCTGCGGGCGCTCTCGGCGGGCTACGCCGCGCGCGGCATGGGGCCGGAGGTCGAGCCCGACCGACGCCGGCTCGTGGCGCCCGACTTCGCGTTCGCGGTCGGTCCGACGCCGCCGCGCGCACTCAAGGACTACCGCGGGCGCATCGTGCTGCTCGTGCTCTACGGCCTGCCCGGCTCGCGCGCCCGTATGAGTCAGCTCGCCCAGCGCGAGGGCACGCTGGCCACCCTGGGCGTCGAAGTCATCGCGGTTCCGATCGACGCCGACCCCGACGCGATCCGCCATCTCGGCGCCGACCCGCGCGTGCTCTTCCCGATCGTCACCGAGGGCGCCGAAGCGATCGTGGCCGCGTACCGGCTCTTCGCCGTGGCGCCCCACGTCGAGCTCCTCGTCGACCGCCGGGGCTACATCCGCTCCATCGGGCGCAGTGCGGGCGAAGCGGCGGATCTCGACGCGTTGCTCGCCGCGGTCCAGCAGCTCAACGACGAGAAGGCGGGACCGGAGGCGGCGCCCGAGGAGCACGTGCACTGATGCGAGCCTGGAAGGCCGTGCTCCTGATCAATCTGGCCCTCGTCGTCGGCGCGGGCTGGGGGTACGCCTTCTGGGGCCTGCGCGCGGCTCGACTCGAGCGCGAGCTGGCCCGTGCGCGGGCCGAAGCCTCGAGCGGGGTCGAGCGCGAGTGGACGGTCGATGGCGTCGTGCGTGCGGTCTTCCCCGAGCTCGGCGTCCTCGTTCTCACGCACGGCGACATCCCCGGGTTCATGCCGGCCATGACCATGGGCTTTCGCACCGCGTCGCCGAAGATTCAGGACGCGGTTTCCGTGGGAGACGCGGTACGATTCACCTTACGGGGGGTACCACCGAACGTGGCGGTGACCACGATCGAAAAGATCAAGTGAGGGTAGCCGTGCCGAAATCAGTTGCAGCTCTTCTCCTGGCCGCCATGCTGAGCGGCGCCGCGCCGGCGGCGGGGGCGACGCTCTTCATCACCAACACCAAGTCCGAGTCGGCCTCGATCATCGACACCGACACGCTCGACGTCGTGGGCACGATTCCGCTCGGTCAGGGCAAGCCCAACCGGATCGTCTTCCACCCGGACGGGCGGACGGCGTGGGTCGTCTACGACAAGAGCCACGACCTGGGCGTGATCGACGCCGAGTCCCGGAAGCTCGTTCGCCGCGTGAAGATCGGGGGCAATCCCTACAACCTCGCCTTCACCCCCGACGGCCGCCATCTCCTGGTGCTCGACTGGTCCAGCGATACGAGCAGCGACGAGGTCATCTTCTACGATCTCAAGGCGGAGAAGATCGACGGCCGGGTGGAGGTTTCCACGTGGCCGGCCCACGCGATCTTCTCCCGCGACGCCAAGCTGCTCTACGTCTCCGGTGAGACGGCCGGAGACGTGACCGTGATCGACGTCGACAAGCGGACGGTCGTGGGGCGGATCGTCCACGGCGGTGGCGACGCGATGGGCCTGGCCCTTCCCTCCGACGGCAAGACGCTCTACGCCGCCGCGGGCGAGAACAAGGTGATCGTCAAGATCGATACCGCGACGAACAAGGCCGTGGGCGAGATCCCACTGCCCGGGATCGTCCACGAGGCGACGCTCACCCTCGATGGCAAGCACCTCTATGCAACTCTCCGGAAGATCAACAAGATCGTCGTGGTCAGAGTCTCCGACGACAAGGTCGTCGCGACGATCCCCCAGAAGGGCTATCCCGACCTCGTCATCATGGAGCCGACGGGACGGTACGCCCTCGTCACCAACCGCTGGGCCGACCTGGTCAGCGTGATCGACCTCGCGTCTCACGCGCAGGTGCGGACGATCCCCGTGGGCAAGGCTCCGCACGGCATGGCGCTCCGCCCCCGTTAGAGTTGAGACGTCGGCTCATTCCGGTTGCGCTGCTCGGCCTGGCGCTCTGGCCGGCGGCGGCTCTGTCCCACGCCGTCCTCGTGAAGGCCGTTCCCGCTCAGCGGGCGGCGCTGGCGGAGCCGCCAGCGAGGGTCGAGCTCTGGTTCAACGAGCGGCTCGAGCCCGCGTACTCGCGCGCGTCGGTGACCGACGAGGCCGGGGCCCAGGTCGACCTTCGCGACGCGGCGGTGTCCGCGGAGGATCCCAGGCGCATCTCGGTCTCACTGCCTCCCCTCGCTCCCGGCCGTTACACCGTGAGATTCCGCGTCCTGTCGGTCGATGGCCACGTCGTCGAGTCGCGATTGACGTTCACGGTCAAGGACCGACGGTGATGCGCTCCGGCACATCGCGAGAGCCACGTGGCTTGCAATCGATCGCCTATCGTGGTTTTGTAGGCGCCATGCCGAAACGCCGCATCCTGCCGCTGCTGCTGCTGGGAGTCGTGGCGTTGGTCCTCGCGGGCGCCAGCGTGCCCCACATTCACGCCGGTGCGGAGTCAGCGCTCTGGAACGCCGAGCACGACCTGACTCTGATGGCGACGTTCGGGACTCACGCGTGTCAGCTCGACACGATTCCGGTCCTCGGGCTCGCGCTCACGTTCACGACAACGATCTCGCTGGCCGCCGTGCACGCCGCCAGCGTCCCGCTCAGTCTCTCCGACTCGCGCGCGCCGCCGCTCCTCTAAGCCTCCTTCACTCGTCCGTCTAGATCCCGGCTCGAGCTTCGAGCTCGCCCGCGAATCGACTTCGCGGGAACGGCCGACGAACCGACATCTTGGAGGATCGCCATGCGCGCACTGGTCCTGGTCTTCGTCTTCCTGTGTACTGTTCTCGCGCCCGCAGCCGCTACCGCGCAAGACCCGGCGACGCTGCGGAGGGAGATCGAGCAGCTCCAGAAGCAGCTGCAATCGGTGACCGAGCGGTTGCAGCGGCTCGAAGCCCAGCCGCCGGCGCCCGCCCCGGCGCCGGTCGCCGCACCGGGCGCCCCGGGAGTTGCCGCGCCGCCGCCGCCCTCGGCGATCGATCTGGCGCGGCCGCGGCAACCCTATTCTCTCTACCAGCAGCGGGGCTCGGGCCAGCTCCTGTTCGATATCGGCATCGCCGGCGACTTCGTCGGGAACATCACGCAGTTCAACGTCCAGAAGGCGCAGGGCGGGACCTTCTCCGGCCAGGAGAACCGGTTCTTCCCACGCGAGATCGAGCTCGCCCTCTTGGGCCAGATCGATCCGTACGCCTCCGCCGTCGTGCGATTCGAGGCGGGACAGTCAGGGCGCGACCCCGAGACTAACGTGAGCCTGGCCGAGGCGAACTTTACTCTCCTCGCGCTGCCGTACGGCACCCAGGCGAAGTTCGGCCAGATGCGCAACCGCTTCGGCTACACGAACGAGATCCACGAGCACGACCTGCCCTGGGTCGACCGCCCGAACGTCATGCGCTACTTCCTCGGCGACGAAGGGCTGGTGGAGAACGGCGTCGAGCTGACACTCGTCCCCGACCTGCCCTTCTACGTCCAGGCGCTCTTCGGCGTCTTCAACGGCGACAACGGGACGGCCTTCGGCGCCGGCACGCTCCGGCAACCGCTCTACACCGGCCGGCTCCGCACGTTCTTCGAGCTGGGCCTGGAGCACGGGCTGCAGCTCGGCATGTCGGTCGCGGCCGGCCCGACCACTGAGAGTTTTCCGAACACGATCCTGGGGTGGGAGGGCCGCTACAAGTATCGCCCGGACGGCTGGCTCCACCCGCTGCTCACCGTGACGGGCGAGGCGCTCTACTCGCTGCGGGAGTTCAACGTCCAGACCGACACCGACGGCGACGGGCTGATCGACTCCATCAGGAAGGTTGAGAAGGACCGCTTCGGCTGGTACGTCGGCGCCGAGGTGCAGCCGTCGCGCCGCTGGGCGGGCGGATTCCGCTACGACTCCACGCAGTACCCGCAGAACCCGGGCTACGAGTGGGCCATCGAGCCCTATGTCACCTTCTGGCCCTCGGAGTTCCTGCGCTTCCGTCTGGCCTGGAAGCACACGGACCGGACCAGTCGCGACGGCTGGAACAACAACGGGGGCAGCGCCCGGCAGGTCGACGAGGTCCTCTTCCAGGGCAGCTTCATCCTGGGCGCCCATCCCGCTCACCCGTTCTAGGAGGAGACGACACATGCGACGCACGATTGGAATTGGTCTCGTAGCGCTCGCGGCGATCGGGTCGCTGCTCTCGACAGCCGCAGCGGCCGACAAGATCCGCGTGGTGGCGACCATCCCCGATCTCAAGGCGCTCACCGAGGAGGTCGGCGGCAATCTCGTCGAGGTCGAGTCCCTCGCCCGCGGCACGCAGAACGCCCACGAGCTGGAGATCCGCCCGAGCCTCATGCTCAAGCTCCGGCGTGCCGACATTCTCATCGAGAACGGCCTGGAGCTGGACTCGTGGGCCGACGTCGCTGTCGAAGGCGCGAACAACCCGAAGATCGCCCGCGGCGCGCCGGGTCGCGTCGATGTGTCGCGCGGCATCCAGGTGCTGGACGTGCCCTCGACGCGCGTGGACCGCTCGATGGGCGACGTGCATCCGCTCGGCAATCCGCATTACTCCCTGGATCCGGGCATGGCGCCGATCATCACCGAGAACATCGTCGAGGGCCTCGCCCGGTTCGCCCCGGAGCAGCGCGCCACGTTCGAGAAGAACCGCCAGGCCTTTCTCGCTCGCCTCGACGAGGCGATGGCACGCTGGACGAAGGCGATGGAGCCGCTGAAGGGCGCCAAGGTCGTCGTGTATCATCCGCAGTGGATCTACATGCTGAGCCGATTCGGGCTGACCCAGGCCGCGACGCTCGAAGATCGGCCCGGCATCCCGGCGTCGCCCGCGCATCTGACGCGTGTCATCCGACAGATGAAGGAGGAGCGGATCAAGGTGATCATCGTCGAGCCGTGGAACGACGTGAAGCTGGCGACCCGCGTGGCCGACGAGGCCGGCGCCAAGGCCGTCGTGCTCGCGTCCATGGTGGGCGGGGTCAAGGGCGCCGACTCGTACATCGCCGCCATCGATCACAACGTCAACGCGCTGGTCATGGCGATGAGGTGAACGTGATGAGGTCCCTGGCATCGCCGCTCGGCGGCGTCCTCCTCCTCGGGCTCCTGTTCACCAGCGCGGAAGGCGCCCACAAGCTCCGCGTCGTGGCGACGATCCCCGACCTCAAGGCGCTCGTGGAGGAGGTCGGCGGCGACCTCGTGGACGTCGAGTCGCTGGCGCGCGGAACCCAGAACGCCCACGAGGTGGAGGTGCGACCGAGCCTCATGCTCAGGCTGCGGCGGGCCGATCTGTTCTTCGAGAACGGCCTCGAGCTCGACGCCTGGTCCGACGTCGCCGTCCAGGGCGCGAATAACCCGAAGATCGTCCGCGGCGCGCCGGGTCGCGTCGACGTATCGCGCGGCATCCAGGTTCTCGACGTGCCCTCGGTACGGGTCGACCGCTCGACGGGCGACGTGCACCCGCTCGGCAATCCTCACTACTCGCTCGACCCCGGTCTGGCGCCGATCGTGACCCAGAATATCGTCGATGGCCTGGTCCGCGTGGCCCCCGAGCTCCGCGCGACCTTCGAGAAGAACCGCGAAGCCTTTCTCACTCGCCTCGAAGAGGCGATGGTGCGCTGGACGAAGGAGCTCGCGCCCGTCAAGGGAACCAAGGTCGTCGTCTACCACCCGGACTACATCTATTTCCTCACGAGGTTCGGCCTGGTCCAGGCCGGCATGGTCGAAGACCGGCCCGGGATCCCGCCGTCCCCGCAGCACCTCGCGCAACTGATCCGCCAGATGAGAGAGGAGAGAATCCGAGTCGTCCTGGTCCAGCCCTGGAACGATCTGAAGCTCGCCCAGCGCGTCGCCGAAGAGGCCGGCGCCAAGGCGGTCGTGATCCCCACGATGGTGGGGGGAGTCAAGGGCGCCGACACCTATATCGGCGCAATCGACTACAACGTGAACGCCCTCGCCCAGGCGCTGCGCTAGACCGGACAGCGTCCTCATGCTCGGCGATCTGCTGGCGCTCCTGTGGGCGCCGTTCCTGATGTGTCTCGTCCTCACCGGGATCCACGCCTACCTCGGCGTCCACGTGCTCGCGCGCGAGGTCGTCTTCGTGGACATCGCGCTCGCCCAGATCGCCGCGCTCGGCGCGACCGCGGCGTTTCTGCTCGGTCACGAGGTCCACACCTGGGAGTCGTACGGCGCCGGCCTTCTGGCGACGCTCGTCGGCGCGCTCGTGCTCTCGCTCACGCGCACCCGCGAGCGTCGGGTGTCCCAGGAGGCCGTGATCGGCGTCGTGTACGCCGCGTCGGCCGCCGGGGCCGTCCTGCTGTCGGACCGGGCCCCCCATGGCATCGAGCACATCCGGACGATGCTCGTCGGCTCGATCCTCACCGTGAGCGGTAGCGACGTCGTGACCGTCGGCGCCCTCTACGCCCTGATCGGAGTCCTGCACTGGTGCTGTCGCCGTCCGTTCTTCTTGATCTCCACTGATCCGCGCCGGGCATTTGCCGAGGGCTGGCGCGTGAGGCTCTGGGACCTCGTCTTCTACGCTTCGTTCGGCGTCGTCGTGACCAGCTCGGTCCGCATCGCGGGAGTGCTGCTCGTCTTCTCCTACCTCATCGTCCCGGCCCTCGCTGCCACAATCCTCGGGGGATCGATCGGCACGCGGCTGCTCGTCGGCTGGGCGTTCGGCGCGGGGGTGAGCGTGCTCGGCGTCGTCGCGTCGGCAGGCCTGGACCTGCCCACCGGCGCGACGATCGTGTGTGTCTTCGGCGTGACCCTCGTCGCGCTCTGGGGCATTGCCGGCCTGATCGGGCGGCCCTGATACACTCGGTGGGAGGTTTGATGCCCCGTCCCCGTACCGCGCTGCTCCTCGTCCTGGCCGCGCTACTGGCCGGCTGCACGAGCTTGCCGCCCTCGAGGCCGGTCGACGACGCCAAGAGTATCGCGGGGACGTGGCGCGGCCGGATGTCCGGCCCCCTGGGGAACGCGCCGCTCATCCTGACGATCCTGGACGATGGCTCCTATCAGGGGCTCCTCTACGTCGAGCCGAAGTACAAGGAGGTCAGAGGCGCGATCAGCGTGATCCGCCCGAGCCAAACCCGCTACGAAGGGACCGACGGCAACGGTCGGGTGACGCTCTATGAGGGAGGCGGCACGCGCGTGCTGCGGTTCGTTCGCGATGATGGCGGTGGTGGCGCCGAGCTCACGCCTGCGAAATAGTCGGCTCGGGGTCGCGCTCGCCGGCGCCGGCGCATTCCTGGTCCTGGCGGTCGCCGTGATCGCCCTGCCCTCGGTCCCCGGCGACGCCGCCGCGCGAGAATGGCTGCTCGCCCTGGCCTCGCCCGCCGTCGTCCAGATCATGCGCGTCGTCAACTACGCCGGGAGCTGGCCGCTGCTCTTCCCGGCGACGCTCCTGCTCCTGGTCGCGTTTCCGCAGGCGAGGACGCGCTGGTGGATCTGGATCGGGCTGATGCTCGCCGCGCCGGCGGCCGAAGGGCTGCTGAAGATCCTCATCGGAAGGACGAGGCCCGAGGACGTCTCGATGGGATTCCCGAGCGGCCACGCCACGGCGGCGGCGGCGTTCTTTGGCGCGGTAATCTTTCTCGCGGCGTCGCTGCCTCCGCGAGCTCGCGTCCTCGTGCGCGCCGGCAGCGCCGTGATGATCGTGCTCGTGGCCCTGGCGCGGATCGTTCTCCGCGCCCACTGGCCGGCCGACGTGCTCGCCGGAATCGCGCTCGGCCTGGCCTTCGCTTCGGTCGCGACTCTGCTGGCCGGGCTCGGAACCCCCGCGGAGAGCGCCGGCTAACCGCTACTTCACGACATGGTCGCGCGCGAGCGGCGCCCGCACCTCGGCACCGGAGAAGAGCAGCGTCACGATGATCTCGACCGAGGCGTTCCCGCCGAGCCCCTGGCAGCCGATCGCGGCGCGAGTCGGCTTGCCGCGCGCGCCGAAGAGCTCGACCAGCAGGTCCGCCGCCCCGTTGATCACGCGCGGCTGATCGCCGAAGCCGGGCGTGGAGTTCACGAAGCCGAGCAGGTGCACGATCTGCTGGACCCGGTCCAGGTCGCCCAGGGCGTACTTGACGGCCGCCAGCGTCGTGATCACGGCGTAGCGAGCGGCTTCGTACCCCTGCTGGAGGGTGAGGTCCTTGCCGACGACGCCGGGCAGATAGGGCTCCCCGCCCTTCCTCGGCGTGGTGCCGGAGAGATAGAGCAGGTTCTGAACCGGGTAGTGCGAAATGTAGTGAGCGCCGGATGAATTCGTCCGGTACAGGTCCTCCAGATCCGGAAGCTCCAGCCCCAGCTTCTCGAGCTTCGCCTCGACATTCATCTAAGCCTCCTTCACCGGCCTCCGAGATCGTCGTAGCAGTGGCGTGCCATGCGGCCGATCAGCCGATAGGCGGCGGCGAAGCCCGGCGTGCCGTCCGCGAGCGCCTCGGGCACGCCGACCGTGTAGGCCGTCAGCACGCACAGGGGGCGGTCAGCCTTGAAGATGATGCCGGCGTCGTTGTAGCAGCGGTGACCCGTGCCGGTCTTGTGGGCGACCTTCGTGCCGAGCGGCAAGAGCGACGGAAGCCGTGTCTTGAGCTTTTGCCAGGAGAGGATGTCGAGGCCCAGACGGCACAGCGCCGTCGTGCACTGAAGGCGCCTTGCCACCGCCGGGTCGTCGGTCCCTTGCAAGATGAGCTCGAGCAGGAGCCCCTGGTCGTTGGGCGTCGTCGTGGTGACTCGATCGAGCGAGGTGTCGGGCCCGGTCTTCGGCGGAATGCCGTAGCGGTGAACCGTCCCGGTCATGCCGACCGATCCGGTATAGCGCTGGACGTTCTCCAATCCCACCAGATCGACGACGGTGCCCGTGCACGTGTTGTCGCTGACGATGATCATCATCACCAGGGCGTCCCGCAGGGTGATCCAGAATCCCGGCGTCAGGTGCTGGAACGTGCCCGAGTCGTTGTCCTGGTACCGGGCGTCGATCGTCACCTTCTGATCGAGGGCGAGCTTGCCAGCGTGAACCGCCGCCAGCGCCGCCATCATGATCGAGATCTTGCGGGTGCTGGCCGACGGGACGGGAACGGCGCCGAGTCGATCGGCGCTGGCGCCCGCGGCGAGATCCTTCAGATACCAGCTGGCCTGGAACTTCTCCGCGTCGCACAGCTCGTTGAGGCGCTTCACGAGGTCACGCATCGTTGTGGCTCCTTTGATATAGCCTATCGCTGGTCCAGCCAGACGTTCCACAAGTGCATGAACGGCCCGGCCTCGTAGCCCTGGACGTGCTTGCGCCGCGCGTCGAGCCGGAAGTAGTCGCCGACCTTGATCCGCGCCGAGTCCGCGTAGAAGATCGCCTGGATCTTTTCCACCAGAGCCTGGCGCTTGGTCACGTCGACCTCGCGGCCCAGCGCCAGCAAGAGCTGCTCCTTTTCCTGGTTGCACCACCAGCCCGGCCAGTCGCAGAGGATCTGCGCCGCGACGGCGGGCTCGGGCTGGAAGGTGAAGGCCGTGCTGAAGGCGTCCCACAGCTCCGGCTTGTTCCGCCGCGACACGACGGTCGCCCAGTCCGAGACTTGAAGATCGATCTTGAATCCGACCTCCTCGAGCTGTGCCTTGCCGACGAGCGCCGGCTTGTAGTGGTGCTCGTACTCCGTCGTGACGATCCAACGCACGGGCTGCCCCTGATAGCCGGCCTCCTTCAGGAGGCGCCGCGCCTTGTCCTTGTCGCGCTGGTTGTAGAGCGCCGCCCCGACCCTGGAGTGAAAGGCTTGCTCCTGGAAGAAGAGGCCGGGATCGAGGCGATAGAAATCCTTGTGGCCGAGCCCCGCGAGCATCATCGGATCGACGTCGAGCGCGGCCTGCATCGCCTGCCGCAGCCGCCGGTCCGTCATGAGCCCCTGCTTGGTGTTCAGGACGACCGTCACCCAGGCGTAGGGCTTGATCACCACCGGCTCGACGCCCGGCGCGGACTTGATCTGCCCGTACTGGTCCGGCTTGACCTGATGGATGTAGCCGTACTCGCCCGTGAGCATGCCGGCCTGTCGCGTCGAATAGTCGGGCACGGGCATGAAGTAGATCTCGTCGAGATACGCCACCCGTTGCCCGGCCAGGCCGCTCGCCGGCTCCGCTCGCGGCGCGTAGCCCTCGAAGCGCGCGAGCTTGATGTGCCGGTCCGGCTTGTGCTCGACGAACCTGAACGGTCCGGTGCCGACGTATTCCTTGAGCTGCCCCTCACCGCTCGCCTCGATCACTTCCTTGGGATAGATCACGGCGGCGTTGTCGACGTGGGCCAGAATGGTGAGCAAGCTGCCCGAGGGCTCCTTCAGTCGGATCTCGATCGTGGACGGACCCTTCGCCTCCAGCGCCTCGACGGTCTTGAACGTCGCCTTGCCGGTCGTCGCCGTGGTCCCCCAGCGCCGGAGCGACGCGACGACGTCGGCCGAGGTCAGCGCCTTGCCGTTGTGAAACTTCACGTCTTTCCGAAGCCGGATCACGTAGCGCCGCCCCCCGTCGAGGACGTCGGCGCCCTCGGCGAGAAGAGGCACGGGCTGATGCTTGGCGTCCAGCGCGAAGAGCCCCTCGAACATGTTGATGCCGATCTCGCGCGTGATCGTCGCGGTCGTCGCGTGCGCATCCAGCGTCGGCGGCTCGCCGATCAATCCAACCCGGAGCACGCCCCCCTTCCGGGGCGCCGTCTGCGACTCACCGGGCCCCGCCGCCAACCACGCCGCCGCCGCGACAACCGCCAGACTACCGAGAAGCCACGAAACCTTCACACGCCGCATGCTTCTCCTTTCCATGTCGTCTACGCCGCACCGAGCGACCCGGGGCCCACGACGTGCCGCGTCTCCCAGTGCCAGGCCCGCACCATACCGCGGACCGGCCCCTCATGAAAGGGCTCACGGCGGTCATGGCTCCGGGTGGCGGGCGGGGTCGATGAGACCCGTTCCCGCCAAGTCAGATGCGGACGCGTTGCGCCCGGATGGAGCCCAGCCGCACCGGAGCAGCGAACGCGTGCCGCGTGGTCGAACGACCCCGCCCGCCACCCGGAGCCATGACCGTCGCCGCCGAGCGCCTTGACTGCTGCCGCCACCCACGGGAGAGTAGCGCAGCATGGCGATCGCCGAGCTGATCCATGACACGACCATCGTCACGGCCGACGACGCCGGTTCTATTCTCTACGACGCCGCGCTGGTCATCCGCGACGGTCGCATCGCCGCGCTCGGCCCGGCCACCGAGCTGCTCACTCGCTTTCCGGACGCGGAGCGCGTCGACGGCCGGGGCCGGGCGGTCCTGCCGGGCTTCGCCAACACGCATACGCATCTTCCCCGCGTTCTGGCGCGAGGAATCTACGAGGACCTGTCGCCTCCCCACACACCGCCCTTCACCGGCGGCCTGGCGCCTCTACCGCTGCCCGAGCTGACGCCCGACGAGGAGCGCGTCATGGCACAGCTGGGCGCCCTGGAGGCGATCCGCAGCGGAACCACGCTCGTCCTCGAGGAGGGAGCGCGGCTCGCCGGCTACGCGGGCGCGCTGCTCGACACCGGCCTGCGGCTCCTCCTGTGCGAGCGCGCCTGGGATCGCGCGAAGGCCTCCATCGGTCAGCCCGGATCATTCGAGCTCGATCCGGCCCTGGCCGAAGCGGGCCTCACCCGAATCGCCGATTTCCACTCGCGCTGGCACGGCAAGGGAGACGGCCGCCTCCGCGCCGGGCTGGCGGCCTGGGCGCCGGACATGTGCTCGCCCGGGCTCCTCGGCCGGTTGCGCAAGCTCCAGTCGGAGCTCGACGCGACCGCGTCCGTGCATCTGAATCAGATCTGGGGCGAGGTGGCGGCCGTCAAGGAACAGCGCGGCGTCCTGCCGACGGAGTACCTCGCGCGCGAGGGCTTTCTCTCGGACCGGCTCGTGGCGGCACACTGCCGCTGCATGACCGGGGAGGAGGAGCGGGTCCTGGGCGCGTCGGGAACCGTCGTCGCCATCAACCCGGCCATCGCGGCCCGGCGAGGGCTCTCGCCTCGTATCGCCGAGCTCGAGCGCGCGGGCTGTCTCATCACGCTCGGCACCGACAACATGGCCGAGGACATGGTCGAGGTCATGCGGACCGCCCTCTTCATGGAGCGCGTTCGGCGCCAGGACGGACGGCGCCCAACGCCCGAGGACGCCCTGGTCTGGGCGACGCGCAACGGCTACCGCGCGCTCGGGATCCCTGACGGCGGCTGGCTCGCGGCCGGGAATCGAGCCGATCTCATCCTGGTCGATCTGCGGAAGCCCCACCTCACCCCCGCGGTGCGGGTCGTGTCCTGCTTCGTGCATCAGGGGCTGGCCAGCGACGTCGAGGCGGTCATGGTGGACGGTCGATGGATCATGCGAGAGGGGCGCGTGCGGACGCTCGACGAGACGGCCGTCGTCACGCAGGCCGATCGCATCGCGCGCGCCGCCTGGCGACGGCTCTTCGAGCGTCGCCCCGAGCTCCCTCGCCCGCCGGGCCTCGACGTCGGCTCGCGGTAGACTATCCAGCGGAGATCGAGGACCATGCGCATCGCGACCTGGAACGTCAACTCGTTGAAGGCGCGGCTCGAGAAGGTCGTCTGGTGGCTCGAGCGCGCGAAGCCCGACGTCCTGCTGATGCAGGAGACGAAGCTCGCCGACGCCGACGCGCCGGTCGAGGCCTTCCAGCAGGCCGGTTACGAGCTGGCTCACCATGGCGAGGGCCGGTGGAACGGCGTGGCCGTCGCGAGCCGAGTCGGCATCGCCGAGGTCATCAGCAACTTCGGCCAGCCGCTACGCGTTCCCGTGACGCCGGACGTGCCGGACGACGAGCCGCTCGCCGAGGCTCGGATGGTGTCGGCCGTCTGCGGCGGTGTCCGCGTCGTGAGCCTCTACGCCCCGAACGGGCGCTCGCTCGACTCGCCCTTCTATCGGGCCAAGCTCGCGTGGTACGACCGTCTGGCGCGGTGGCTCGTCGAGGCTCGTGACCCCGGCGAGCCCATGGCGCTCGGCGGCGACTACAACATCGCGCCGGCCGACGCGGACGTCTGGGATCCCGTGGCGTGCCATGGCGGAACGCACGTCTCGGAGCCCGAGCGGCTCGCCTTCACCAGGCTCTGCCACTGGGGATTGATCGACGCCTATCGCCTGTATCGGCCCGAGCCCGGCCGTTACACCTGGTGGGACTATCGCGCCGGCAGCTTCCACAAGAACTTCGGGATGCGCATCGACCACCTGCTCGTCACGAAGTCGCTGGCGGCGCGCATGGTCTGGGCCGAGGTCGACCGCGAGGCCCGGAAGGGCAAGCCCCTGCCCTCGGACCACGCACCCCTCGTCATCGACCTCGATCAACCCGGGCATGCCTTCGACCCGGGCTGGGCGGCCGCGGAAGGGCGGAAAGCGTCGCGACGCTAGCGCCCGGCGGTCACCACTCGAGCGCGTCGGCCATGCGGCGCTTGTGCCACCGGGGGTCGCCGAGGTAGTGGAACAGCGTCCGCGACATCTGCGTGTGCGCGGCGAGCCCGTACTCGACCAGGACACCCATGCCGGCGTGCACCTCGTGGGCGGCGTTGCACGCCTCCAGGTACGCCTCGCTCGCGACGGCCTTGGCCACATGCACGCTCGCGGTGGCGGGCCGGCCGGTGTCGAGCTTCCAGAGCGCTTCCCACGTCGCCCAGCGCGCGCTGTCGAGATGGTTGACGAGACGGACGACGTGGTCCTGGACGCGCTGGAACCGGCCGATGGGAACCCCGAACTGGACGCGCGCCTGGGCGTAGGCGACGGACTTCTCGTAGACGGCCTGGCAGCCGCCCACGATGTAGGCGCACAGGAGCGGCAGCGCCCGCTCGAGCGCGCGGTCGAGCGCGACCCATCCCCGCTGCGCGCCGCCGAGGAGCGCGCTTGCCGGCACCTCGACGTTGTCGAAGGCCACTTCGCACTGCCACGAGACGAAGCCGGGCAGCCTGCGCGCGGTCACGCCGCGCGCTCTGCCATCGACGTGAAGCAGGCTCACGTCGGTCGGCGCATCACCCGTCCGGACCGCAACCACCAGATCGGTGGCGGAGGTCGCGTCGGCCACGAAGAGCTTGGTGCCGTTCAGGACGTAGCTGCCGTTGCGGCCCTGGGGCGCCAGCGTGATCCCCACCGGCCCCCACGACGTGTTCGGCTCGGTGATGGCCACCGTCAGCACGCGCTCCCCGCTCGCGACGCCCGGGAGAATCCGCCGGCGCTGCTCCTCGGTCGCCCCCTCCAGCACCGTCAAGGCGCCGAGCACGCCCGAGCTGAAGAATGGGCCCGGCAGCGGCCCGCGGCCGAGCTCCTCGTAGAGCACCGCGGCGTCGCTCAGACGGTCGCCGCTGCCGCCGTACTCGGTCGGGATCACGATCCCGAGCCATCCGAGCTGAGCGGCCTTCTTCCACAGATCCGGCGCCAGCGACGACTGAGCCTTCTGAAGGCCCACGACCACATCGACCGGCGCCTCGCGCTCCATGAAGGTGCGCGCGGTGCTGCGGAGCATCTCCTGGCTATCGGTCAGCGCTAGATCCATATGGTGCCTCGCGCGCTCATGCTTCGGCGCCGTGCACGGCGCCGGCCTTCTCACGCGTGGACCGCCCGATGCCGATGCGCCGGGCCATCTGCACGCGCTGGATGTCGGTCGTGCCGCCGGGATGGACGGAGACGATCCCGTTACGCTGCTGGGCCTCGAGGAATCCCGCGGGCGAGCCCCATGTGGGATCGGTGGTGAGCGCGGCCGGGCCGACCGTCTCGAGGATCGCGCCGGTCATCCAGAGGCCCGTGGTCTTGCGGTAGTACGAGAGCTGCGGGCCCTCGTACGATTTCGGCTTACGCGCGTACGTGAGATAGAAGTTTCGAAGGCCGAAGAGCCGTGTGATCTCGGTCTTGATGTAGATGTCGGCGAGGCTGTCGCGCACATCTTGCTGCTGGCTGAGCGGCACGCCGTCGCGCTTGGTCTCCTGGCAGTAGCGCAGCAGCCGGTCCCACACGCGGTTGCGACCGATCCGCCCGCCACCGCCGTGCTCGAGCTCGAGGTGCGTCGTCGCGACCGTCCAGCCCTTGTTCTCGCCGCCGACCAGCGCGAGCGCCGGCACGCGCACGTCGTCGAAGAAGACCGTCTGCTTGACGCCGCTGTCGGTCCCGCCTTCGCCGCCCGTGCCCATCAGCTCCATCGGGTGCATGCTGATGCCCGGGAGATTCGCGTCGATCATGAACCACGAGAGGTTCTCGTGCCGGCGGCCATTCGGATCCGTGCAGGCGATCAGCCAGATGCGGTCGGTGCCGTTGTCGCTGCCGACGAAGATCTTCTGACCCTTGATGACGTACTCGTCGCCGTCGCGCACCGCCGTCGTCATCCGCACGCCGGCCAGGTCGGAGCCAGCGCCGGGCTCGGTCAGGAGCTGCCAGGTGCGGACCTCGCCGCGATAGATCGGCGGCAGGAACACCTGCCGCTGCTCTTCGGTGCCCCAGACGAGGATCGACGCCGAGCCGAGCCGGCCACCGCTGTCGTAGTACGGCGGCAGCGAGAGGTCGAGGCGATCGACCTCCTCCTCGAGGATGATGGCGTGGTCGACGTCCAGCCCGCCGCCGCCGTACTTCGCGGGCGCGGTCGGATAGAGCCAGCCCTTGGCGCCGAGCTTGCGCCCGAGCGAGCGGAGCTCGAGGTAGCGCCGGAGGGTGTCCTCGGGCGACGTCGGCGTTCGCTGGCCCTCCGCTGGCACGTTCGCCTCGAGCCATGCTCGGACTTCACGGCGGAATCGCTGCTGCTCTTCGGTGTACGTAACCTCGAAGTCCATGTCCCCTCCTGCTAACCGACCTCGCCGCGGATCTTCGTATGCAGCGCGCCCAGCACGTCGACCATGGCGTCGACCGAGCGCGCGCCCGCCTGGAAGATCGCGGTCGCGTTGAGCGCGATCCACTCGAATCCCATCGCCTTGAGGTCCACCGCGCGGGCCACGATGCGGTCGTGCTCCGCGTAGAAGCGCTTGCCGGCCGCATCGCGCGGCGGCGACGCGACCATCGCCTGCAAGCCGATGGCGGCGGGATCGCGTCCGGCCGCCACGGCGTGCCGGCGGATCGTGTCGATGGCGAGCCGGGCACCTTCTGCGTCAGCGATCTGATTGCCGAGCCAGCCGTCGCCGAGCTCGCCGACGCGACGCAGGGCCCGCTCCGACCGGCCGCCGATCCAGATCGGCAGGCGGCCCCGTTGCGGGGGCTTGGGCTCCATGCCGATGGCCGTGATCTGATAGTGCTGCCCCTTGAAGTCGACCTGCGCGTCGCTCCAGTAAGCTCGCAGCAGCCGGATCGCCTCGTCCATGCGCGCGCCGCGCGTGTGAAAGTCCTCGCCGAGTGCCTCGTACTCCGACTCCTGCCAGCCGACGCCGATGCCGAGCCGCACGCGGCCCCCCGAGAGCGTGTCGAGTGTGCTCACCTGCTTGGCGACGAGCGTCGGGTGACGCTGCGGCAGGACGAGCACCTCCGTGCCGAGCGTCACGCGTGAGGTGACGGCCGCCATGTACGCGAGAGCCATCAGCGCCTCGAGAATGGGCATTTGCGCCGGATACGGACCGGGCGGGCGGCCCGCGATCGGATAGCCCATCACGACGTGGTCGAACATGTCGATGTGGTCGTAGCCGATCTGCTCGATGGCCCGGGCGAGGCGGATCACGCCCTGCGGGCCTTCGCGATACGAGACGCTCGGGAACTCGACGGTGAGCTTCACGATCGCAGATCTGCGACCCGCGTGAGACGAAAGCCCTGTGCGCTCATCGGTGGGTCTCCTTGCCGGCGGGAGCGTCCTCTCGCCGGCCGCGGCTAGTATACCCGGACGCCCGTCACTTGAATTTCGGTCGTGTCGCCGCCGTCAGTAGATGCCCAGGTGCTGGCGCAGGTCGACGCCGCTCTGCTTGAGCTCGGCCGCGGGCCCGCCGACGACGACGCGGCCGCTGTTGAGGACGACGATGTCGTCCGCGACGTCGAACACGAGCTTGGCGTTCTGCTCGACCAGCACGATGGACAACCCCTGGGCTTTGAGCCGGCGGATGGTCGCCATGACCTCGGCGACGATCTGCGGCGCCAGCCCTTCCGAGGGCTCGTCCATCAGGAGCACGCGCGGGTTCGACATCAACGCGCGGCCGATCGCGAGCATCTGCTGCTCGCCGCCGGAGAGCGAGCCGGCGATCTGATTCCCTCGCTCCCGGAGCCGCGGGAACAGCGCGGAGACGGTGTCGAGCGTCCACAGCATCGGCAGGCCGCCGCGCGGCCGGCGCCCGGCCACGGCCAGATTCTCGCGCACGGTGAGGCTGCGAAAGACCCGGCGCCCCTGCGGCACCAGCGCCACGCCGAGCGCCGCGATGGCTTCGGGGGCGCGGCCCGCGACCGCCCGGCCGTAGACCGTGACCGTGCCGCGCCGCGGCGGCAGCAGGCCGACGGTCACGTTGATCGAGGTCGACTTGCCGGCGCCGTTGCGGCCGAGCAGGCCGAGGAGGCGGCCCTCGCCCAGGCGGAGCGACACGCCGTGCAGCACGTGGCTGTCGCCGTAGAAGGCGTCGATCTCCTCCAGCGCGAGCGCGTCGTTCGCCAAGGCGCCAACTATACAGTGAGTGGAGGTAGAATCGACCGGTGCTGAGCGAAGAGCAGAACAGGGCATTGACGGAAGTCGGGGCCGGCACGCCCATGGGCGAGCTGCTGCGCCGCTACTGGATGCCGATCGCCGCCGTGGCCGAGCTCGACGACCATCCCACGAAGCCCGTGCGGCTCCTGGGCGAGGACCTCGTCCTCTTCAAGGATCAGGCGGGCACGTATGGCCTGGTCGACCGGCATTGTCCCCATCGGCGTGCGGATCTGTCCTATGGCTGGGTCGAGAGCTGCGGGCTACGCTGCCACTACCACGGGTGGCTCTGGGACCACACCGGCCGGTGCCTGCAGCAGCCGTTCGAGGAGACCGCGCACCCGGACGCGCGGTTCAAGGATCGCGTCCGGATCAAAGCGTATGCGGTGGAGGCCAAGGCCGGCCTGCTGTGGGCCTACCTGGGGCCGCCGCCGGCGCCGCTGGTGCCGACCTGGGAGCCCTTCACCTGGCAGAACGGCTTCGTGCAGATCGTGTTCTCGGAGGTCCCCTGCAACTGGTTCCAGTGCCAGGAGAACTCCATCGACCCCGTGCACTTCGAGTGGCTGCACGCGAACTGGTCGCGCGCGATGAGCCGCATCGACGGGGACCGGTCGCCGATGCACCTGAAGATCGGCTTCGAGGAGTTCGAGCACGGCTTCATCTATCGGCGCGTCCTCGAGGGCCAGTCCGAGCAGGACGAGCTGTGGACCGTCGGGCGGTGCTGTCTCTGGCCGAACTGTCTCTTCACCGGCGGCCACTTCGAGTGGCGCGTGCCCATCGACGACTCCAACATGCTGAGCGTGGGCTGGTTCTTCGATCGCGTGCCGAACGACATGGAGCCGTTCAAGCAGGACCGGATCCCCTACTGGGTGAGCCCGATCAAGGACGCGCTGACGGACCGGTGGATCACCTCGCACGTCATGAACCAGGACTTCGTCGCCTGGGTCGGCCAGGGCACGGTGGCCGATCGCACGCAGGAGCACCTGGGCGAGAGCGACCGCGGCGTCATCATGATGCGCAAGCGGATACTCGAGGACGCCGAGCGGGTGGCGCGCGGTACTGAGCCCAAGGGAATCATCCGCGATTCGGAGAAAAACCGATGTATCCGCCTGCCGATCATCGGCCGGGATTTCTTCGTCAACGGCTCGTCGCGCGTCGAGAGCGAGACGTCGCGCCAACGGACACCCGGGCTGCTCCTGCGCAAAGAGTTCCCCTTCCTGACGGGACAGCCGGAGGAGGTCCGGGCGGCGTATCGCCGCGCGATGGGCCTGCCGGAGCACGGCGTCGACGCCCGCTCGCCCGCGGGCTAAGGGGAGCCATCATGGCCGAAATCGTTCTGGGGCTCGCGACCTCTCACACACCCATGCTGACGCTTCCGGCGGAGCTCTGGCCGTCGTACGCCCGGAACGACGAGCGCAACCCCGAGCTCGCCTTTCCGCCGCACGGTGTGGTGATGTCGTACAAGGACGCGCTCGACTCGATCACCCCCGACGCCCGTGCCAAGTTTCGCGGGCCGGAGCCCTACCGCGCGCAGGCCGAGGCGTGCCAGCGTGCGCTCGACGGGCTATCCAGCACTCTGCGCGCCGTCAATCCGGACATCACCGTGATCATCGGCGACGACCAGGACGAGTGGTTCTTCGAGGACAACATGCCGGCCCTGTCGGTCTTCTGGGGCGAGACGGCCCCGCTGATCCCGCGCACGATGCCTCCTGGCTCGCGGGACGCGGAGGTGATCGAGGCCATCAGGCGAGGCTACGGCGACGTCCCGATGGACGTTCCGGTGGCGAGCGGCTTCGGCCGCCACTTGATCGAGTACCTGATCGAGCACGACTTCGACGTGGCCCACATGCGCTATGTCAAGCAGCCGTACGGCGGACGCGTGGCGCGGCGCTACCCGACGAAGCAAGGCGAGCTCGACTACGTGCGCGAGACGCCTCCGCGCGAGCAAGGGCTGCCGCACGCGTTCTCGTTCATCGTCAAGCGCCTCTTCGACAACAAGCCCGGCGCGATCCTCCCGGTGTTCCAGAACACCTGCTACCTGCCGAACCAGCCGACACCCCGCCGCTCGTTCGCGATCGGCGAAGCGATCGCGGCCGCGGTCGAGGAGTGGAAGGAATCCGCGTCCGTCGCCGTCATCGCCTCGGGCGGGCTCAGCCATTTCGTGGTCGACGAGGAGCTGGACCGCACGCTCCTGGGCGCGTTGGAGCGCAACGACGCGGCCGCGCTGCGCTCGATCCCGCGCCATCGGCTTCATTCCGCCGGCTCCGAGACCTTGAACTGGGTGGCGCTCGGCGGGGCGATGCAGCGGGCCCGGCTGAAGATGGAGCTGCTCGACTACGTTCCGGTGTATCGCACGCCGGCCGGGACGGGAGGCGGCTGGGCCTTCGCGCGCTGGCGCTGACCGGGCGGACGCCGGTCGCTAAGCCTTGAAGGTCGAGGTCACCGTCTGGTGACCGCCGTTGTCCGTGAACGCCTCTTCCCGGTAGAGCCCGAGCGCCTCGAGCACGGGCCGGTCCTGGATCGAGAACAGGATGGCGGGGTCCAGAGGAGAGAGATTCGCGTGCTCGTGCAGCGCCCAGGACGGGAGCGTGATGATGTCCCCCCGCCCCCACGCGAAGCGGCCGCCGTCGATGATCGTCTCGCCCGTGCCCTGGACGACGTAGTACACGGCACTACCGGTGTGGCGATGCGCCTTCAGCCGCGCCCCCGGGCGGAGCATCTGGACCCAGCAGGCCATCGTCGGCAGCAAGGCGCGGCCGGTCTGGGGGTGGGTGTACTCGAGCGCCACGCCGTCGTGGTCGTCTCCCGGGACGTCGCGTAGCGCGCCCAGTGACTGCCATGTCTTCTCCCAGGAATAAAGGAGCAGCGGTGAGGAGAGCGGCCGCTCCTTGACCCACGTCGGCGTCAGACTGACGTGGCCGTGGAGCGCCACCGAGGCGTTGTTCGGCTTGCTCAGCGGCACCTGTTGCTCCGAGTAGAACTGGAAGAACATCGCGTTGAGCGCCTGGACCAGCGGCACGTCGAGACCGTCCATCCAGACCACGGGCTTGTCGGTCTCGTTGCCGTGATCGTGCCACGCCCAGCTCGGCGTCAGGATGAGATCGCCCGGCGCCATGTAGACGCGCTCGCCGTCGACGGCGGTGTAGCCGCCGGACCCTTCCATGATGAAGCGGATCGCCGTCGGCGTGTGGCGATGGGCGCGCGCCACCTCGCCCGGCAGGAGGAGCTGGATCGCGGCGATCATGGTGTTCGTCGTCGCCCACCGTCCGTCGAGGCCAGGATTGAAGAGCTGGAGCGCGCGCCGCTCCTCGCCGACCGGTACGGCCTCGCCCGCCTCGCGCACCATCGCCTCGATCAGCGACGCAGTCCAAATATAGGGGATCGCCTTCGGCGCGGGGTGACGCGTCATCTCGCTCGCGAGCTCCCAGAGCCCGTACATGTGCGCGGCATGCATCCGCTCGTGGAACTCCGTCTCGGCGGCGGTCGCGGCCGGGCGAGTCATCGGTGACCTCCTTTCAGATCGTAGAACCGAAGGGCGTTCTGCCCCAGGATTTTCGCCTTCACGCGCGGCTCGAGATCGTCGCGCTTCAAGAGCTCGTCGACCGTGTGCGGCCACTCGCTGTCCCAGTGCGGATAGTCCGACGCATAGAGGATGTTGTCCTCGTGCGGCGTGTTCGGGTCGCGCCCCATATCCCCGTTCGGCGCCTGGCGCCGATCCCACTGGGCGCCGGGGAAGAAGGCGATCCGGCGGCGGTACTGCTCGGGCAGGTATTTCTGGTAGCAGCGGTGCGCGAAGTCCATGACGTGGCCGTCGCCGTCTACGATGAGGATGCCGTCCCGCATGACGCCCTCCCTCCGGCCCCCTGTCCGCACCGTCGCCGGGACACCAGGATATACGGCACATGACGCGTGTTTTCTGGAAATCTGTCTGGACAAGCGGTTCGGGTCAGGTGGCCAAGACCGTACCACGGACTCGACAAGAAATGGCTAGCAGTCAGCCGCCGGCGTGCCCGCGGAGAGCGACAACCTCGCGATTCTTCGATCTCAGAAGCGCGGGCACCGCCTTTGCTGTATTGCCTCCCTGTGAACATCTTTGCCCGCCGGACGACGGCCGCCGATCTAGTGAACCGCCTGTGGTGGCTCGTCCCTTCCGGCGGATCCCTGCCCGAGGGCGTGTGGCGTGCACGGCATCGCTTCCTGGTCGGGCTCACGTTTTTCCACGTCGTGATCATTGCCCTGGCCGGACCGGTGCTCGGAAAGCATTGGGAGCTCTCCGTCCGGTCGCTCCTCGACGACGACAGCACGCTGCACGTCATCGGCGAGGCGCTCGTGGTCGCGCTGTTCGGAATCCTGGCGTGCTGGCGACCGGCGGGCCGAACGGTGCAGGCCACGTTCGTGGGCTTCGGCCTGATGAGCTCGTCCGCGATCCTCGTGCATCTCTCGGGCGGCTACATCGAGCTCCACTTCCACTTCTTCGTCATGCTCTCGTTCCTGGCCCTCTGCCAGGACTGGATCCCCTATCTCCTGGCCGTCGCCTTCGTCGCCGTCCATCACGGCGTTGTCGGCGTGCTCTGGCCGCAGTCGGTCTACAACCACGAGGCGGCGTTCAACGCGCCGTGGACGTGGGCCGGCATCCACGCGCTCTTCGTGCTCTGGTCCTGTGTGGGCAGCGTCGTCGCCTGGCGGTTCAACGAGCGGGCTTTTGCGCAGACCGCGCTCATCCTCCAGGCGGCCGGCGAAGGCATCTTCGGGGTCGACACGGAGGCGCAGGTCACCTTCATCAATCCGACGGCCGCCACGATCCTGGGGGTTGACGCGCGGGCGGTCATCGGAAAGAGACTCGGCCAGGTCGTGCACCACCTCGCCAGCGACGGCACCCGGCTGCCCGACGAGGACTCACCGATCCTGGCGCCCCTCAAGGACGACAAGCCCCACCACGCGACCGACCAGATCTTCGGACGCATGGACGGTAGCTACGTCCCGGTCGACTACGTGAGCACGCCCATGATCGAGCGCGACCAGCTGACCGGCGTCGTCGTCAGCTTCAACGACATCACCGCGCGTCACCGCTCCGAAGCGGCCCTGCAGCAGAGCCATCGGATGCTGGAGGAGACCCTCCTCCAGCTGAAGACGACTCAGCAGCAGATGCTCCAGCAGGAGCGGCTGCGCGCGATGGGCCAGATGGCCAGCGGCATCGCCCACGACTTCAACAACTCGCTCTCTCCGATCGTGGGCTTCGCCGAGCTCCTCATGCGATCTCCCGACCTGCCGCGCGAGACGACGCAGACCTACGCGCAGCTCATCAACACCGCCGCCCTCGACGCCGCCTCGGTCATCCGTCGCCTGCGCGAGCTGTATCGTGATCGGGACGAGAGCCCCGTCGACCGCTCGGTCGACCTCCGCCGTTGCATCGACGAAGTGGTGGCACTGACGCGACCGCGCTGGAAGGATCAGGCCCTCGGACAGGGCATCGCGATCCGCGTCGGTACCCGCGTCGCCGACGTGCCGGGCTTTCCCGGGGACGCCGCCGGCATCCGCGAGATGCTGGCCAACCTCATCTTCAACGCGGTCGACGCGATGCCGAAGGGTGGCACGATCACCGTGCGCGCGCGCGCGGAAGGCGCCTGGGTACGGCTCGAGGTCAGCGACACCGGCACCGGCATGTCGGACGAGGTCCGGCAGCGCTGCCTGGAGCCCTTCTTCACGACGAAGGGCCAGCACGGCACCGGCCTCGGGCTCTCGCTCGTTCACGCCACCGTCGAGCGCCACGGCGGGACGCTGGCGATCGAGAGCGAGCCGGGCCGCGGTACCACGTTCATCGTGCGGCTCCCGATCAAGGACGGGCCGGCGGCCACGGGCGCGGACGTCGATTCGCCGGAGTCGCTACGGCCGCTGCACATCCTGCTGGTGGACGACGATCCGCTCGTAAGGATGTCCGTCGTCGCGCAGCTCAACAGCCAGGCGCACATCGTCGAGACCGCCGCGAACGGCCGCGAAGGGCTCGATCGGTTCGCATCCGGGCGCTTCGACCTAGTCGTGACCGACCGCGCCATGCCGGAGATGGGCGGCGACCAGCTCGCGGCCACCATCGAGCGGTCGGCGCCGGACACGCCCGTCATCATGCTCACCGGCTTCGGCGATCTGATGAGCGCCAAGGGTGAGCACCCGCCGGGCGTCGATGCCGTCGTCGGCAAGCCCGTCACGCTCGACGCGCTCACCCAGGCCATCCTGAGGGTCATCGCCCGCCGCTAAACGTCCCTCGCCCGCCGCGGGCCGAGGAATTCCCGTTGTCATGGCGCGCCCGGGGTGGTACACGTCCGGCTATCCCCGACGCGGAGGGACACCATGGTCCTGATCATCGGCGGCATGGGGTTCATCGGGCTCAATACCGCCCTGCGCTTTCTGGAGGTCGGTCAGAAGGTCGTGCTCTCGCAGCACAGCCGGCACCAGGCGCCCGACGTGCTCAAGAGCGAGATCGGGGCGCGCGTCATGGTCGCGCGGATGGACGTGACCAATCCCTATGAAGTCTTCGAGGTGGTCCGCCGCCACCAGGTCGAGAGCATCGTGAACCTGATGGCCCCGCCCGCGCGCAGCCTCTCGACCCAGGCCGATTATCACCTCTACACGGCCGGCCTGCAGAACGTGCTCGAAGCCGCGCGCACGTTCGGGCTACGGCGCGTATCGCTCGGCAGCTCGGTCGGCGTCTACGGCGGGATCCCGTCCGGGCCCTATCGCGAGGACACGCCCCTGCCGGTGATATCGCCGACGCAGGTCTCGGCCTTCAAGAAGGGCATGGAGATGCACGCGCACTTCTACGCGGCCCAGACCAAGATCGACGTGGTGGCGCTCCGTATCGGCAGCATCTACGGCCCGCTCTACTACAGCATGCACAACCCGATCAGCCGCATGTGCCACGGCGCCGCCCGGAACACCGAGCCCGACTTCAGCGACCGGCCCGACGGCAGGATCTTCGAGGACGACCAGGCCGACTGGACCTACGTGAAGGACGTCGCGCGCGGCATCCAGCAGGTGCACACGGCGGACAAGCTCGCGCATCGCGTCTACAACATCGCCTCGGGCCGCGCGAGCTCGAACCGCGACGCGTTCGAGGCCGTGCGCAAGGCCGTGCCGGGCGCGCGATGCGCCGCTCTCAAGCCCGGCAAGACGCCGGGCGGATCGACCAATCCGGCGACCGACCTGGTGCGCGCCGCAGAGGTCGGCTACCGGCCGGAGCACACGCTCGAGACCGGCATCGCGGCGTACATCGACTGGTTGCGAACCAATCCGCAATAGACGCTTCGGAGGAGATAGCGATGGGACGACTGGACGGCAAAGTAGCGCTGATCAGCGGCGGCGCCCGAGGACAGGGAGCGGTTGAAGGGCGGATGTTCGTCCGCGAGGGCGCCGCGGTGGTGCTCGGCGACATTCTCGACGACGAGGGCAAGAAGGTCGAGGCCGAGATCAGGGCCTCGGGCGGCAAGGCGACTTACGTGCACCTGAACGTGACGCGCGAAGCCGACTGGCGCGCGGCCGTGGCGACCGCCGTGACCTCGTACGGCAAGCTGAACGTGCTCGTCAACAA
>DASPZZ010000004.1:0-2145 GCA_035635995.1 Binatia bacterium
CCTTGATCGCCCGCACCGCCTCGATGAACCGCGTGACCACGACCGGCGCCAGCCCCTCGAACGGCTCGTCGAGCAGCAGGACGGACGGCGCCAGCGACATGGCCCGCGTGATCGCGACCATCTTCTTCTGGCCCCCGGAGAGGTGGAGCCCCCGGCGCGTCATGAACCCCTTGACCTCCGGAAAGACCGTGAAGACACGCTCGTCGAGGTCGTGGCCCGCCCTCGCGCGCGGCGTCGCGAGCCAGGACGTGATCTGAAAGTTCTCCGCCACGGAGAGATCCGGGAAGATCCCGCAGTCCTCGGGCGCGTAGCCGATGCCCAGGAGGGCGCGCTCGTGCGCCGGCATGCGCGTGATGTCCCGCCCACGGAACGCGACCCGGCCGGAGCGCACCGGCAGGAGCCCCATGATGCTGTCGATCGTCGTGGTCTTCCCGGCGCCGTTGCGGCCGACCAGACAGATCGCCTCTCCGTCGGCGACCTGCAGCGAGACCTCGCGCAGGATCTGTGCCGGCCCGCGGAAGGTGTTGATCCGATCGAGCTCGAGCGTGGCGGCCGCCATCAGTGCGTCTCCGTCGTGCCGATGAGTGTCGTCGTGACCGTCTCGTTACGCCGGATCTCGTCCGGGGTGCCATCCGCGAGGATCGTCCCCTGGTGCATCGCGACGATCCGGTCGGAGTAGTTGAAGACCACGTCCATGTCGTGCTCGATGATCGCCGCCGAGATGCCCGTCGAGCGAACGACCGAGGTGACCGTGTCCATGATCGGCGCCTTCTCGCGCGTGCTGACGCCGCTGGTCGGCTCGTCGAGGAAGAGGAGCTTCGGCCGGAGCGCGTAGGCGACGGCCACGTCGAGCAGCTTCCGCTCGCCCTGCGAGACGCCGCCCGCCAGCATCCGCCCCTTCGCGTCGAGCCCGAACAGACGCAGGATCTCGTGCGCCTCGTCCCAGACGGCGGAGTCGGCCGCGGCGAGCGCGACGAGGTTGGCGATCTTGCCCTCGCGCGAGAAGATCGTGAGCGCGACGTTGTCGAGGGCCGTCAGCTGGTCGAACAGGTTGACGAGCTGAAAGCTGCGCGCGATGCCGGCCTTGATACGCCCGTGCACGGACTGATGGGTGACGTCCGCGTCCCGGAACAGGATCTGGCCCCCGTCGGGCCGGAAGAGCCCGGAGATCAGGTTCACGAGCGTGGTCTTCCCGGCGCCGTTCGAGCCGATCAGGGCGAGGACCTCGCTCTCCTTGACGGTGAAGTTCACGTGGTCGACGGCGTGCGTGTCGCCGAACCATTTCACGAGGTCCTTCGTGACCAGCAGGCTCACCTCAGCCCCTCCGCTGGAACCGCGCCGCGAGCTTCCCGGCCGTCCCGACGATCCCGGTCGGCAGCGAGAGCACGAGCGCCACCAGCACGGCGCCGAGCAGGAGCTGCCAGTAGACCGTGTAGCCCACCGCGTACGTCTTGAGGTAGTTGAACACGATCGCGCCGATGATGGGCCCGGCGAACGAGCGGAAGCCGCCGAGCACCGTCATGAAGACGATCTCGCCCGAGAAGGTCCAGTGCATGATGTCGGGCGTCGTCAGCCCGTTCAGCGGCACCCACAGGGCGCCCGCGAGCCCCGTGAAGACGCCCGAGACGACGAACGCCACCCAGCGGTAGCGCCAGATCCGGACGCCCACGAACTCCGCCCGCGTCTCGTTGTCGCGGATCGCCTGGAGCGCCATGCCGAAGGGCGAGTTCACGATCACCCACATGAGCGCGGCGCAGACGCAGAACACGATGAGCACGTAGTAGTAGTAGGCGTGCGACATGAACGCCGTCTTGTCCCCGGCGCCCGTCACCAGCCCGGCGAAGAGCGAGGGGGTGGGGACCCGCAGGCCGTCGGTCCCGCCCGTCACCCAGAAGAACTTGAAGGCGAGCGACCAGAGCACCTGCGAGAGCGCCAGCGTGAGGATGCCGAAGAAGATCCGCGTGTAGCGGACGCAGACGACGCCGAAGAGCGCGGTGATCAGCACCGAGGCGGCAATTGCGCCGACCAGGAAGAGCTCCATCGAGCCGACCTTGAGATATTTGACCATCAGCGCCACCGCGTACGCGCCCACGCCGAAATAGGCCGAGTGGCCGAACGAGAGGAGCCCGGTGTAGCCGAGCAGCA
>DASPZZ010000005.1:0-2477 GCA_035635995.1 Binatia bacterium
GTACCGCACGAGCTTTCCGTCGACGTCGAGGAGGAACTGCTGGATCGAGGCGTCCATCTCGACGGGCTTGAGCTCGAGCTGGAGGCTCGGCATGCTCCCGCCGCCGCGGAAGAGGACCTCGCGAATCACCTGCGCCCGCTGAAACTCGGCCAGCGCCGAGGACTGCCCCATGGCCGGGTCCTTGAAGCGCCACGGCTTCGAGCCCGTGTCGACCACCCCCGCCAGGTACTTCTGGAAGAAGCCATCGAGCACGCCGCCTTGCGCGAAAAGCTTCGCGAAGTCCTCGGGCGTCACGTCCTGGTTGCTGGTGCGCACAAACGGGTAGCGGCCGGCGGTCGCCTTCTGGCAGAACTCGGTCACCTGCGCGCGCAGCTCGGCGTCGATGCGCTCGCGCGTCTTGCCGACCGTCGTCTTCACGCTGCCGCCGGCCAGCGAGGCGAGCATCGAGCGCATGGGCTCGGGCTGCCGCGCGGCCTCGCCGTTGAGCTTGGTCGCGATGTCGGTCGGCGGCAGCGACTGGCCCGTCTTGAGCGCCTGATCGGTGGCCACCAGCCACTGATAGGCCTCGCTGAGGAGCTGGATGATCCCGTCGATGGGCGGTGGCCCGCCGCCGGCTCCCGCAGCGCCGCCGGCTGCATCGGCACCGACGAACTTTCGGACGTCCTCGAACTGATCGTCGACCATCGACTTCTCGAGGGCACCGGTCGGAACGCCAGTCACGGCCTGGCGCGCCCGGCTCGTGAGGTCCTGCGCCTTGCCGGCCAGCCCGCCGAGGGAGCCGTCCTTGTCGGGCACCGCGAGGGTCGTCTCGCGCGCGATGGCCTTCATCAGGGTCTTCAGCGGTGTGTCCGGCCCCGACAGGGTGCGGGTGATCTCGATCGTCTTGGCGAGATCGCGGTCGCGAACGATCGTGATGTCGCCGATGAACGCCCGCCAGATCTTGCGATAGTCCTCGAGGTAGAGCCGCCGGACCGCGTCCGTCGAGCTGGCGGCCGACGTCGCCAGCGCGGTGCGGGGCGAGCCGATGACCCACGCCTCCTCCTCGGCCAGCTGGAGCGTGTTCGTCTCGACCTTCGGGTTGAAGTATTTGTAGTAGCCGTCCTTGGTGTAGAAACCCGGCACGCCCTTCGTCAGCGGCTGGCGGCTCTCCCGCTCGAAGACCAGCATCGCCTTCGGGCCCGCCTTCTCCGCGACGGTGAAATCCTTGAGTTCCGTGGTCGCTTCCCGCTTGAGTCGCCCGTAGACGCGATTCGCGAGCGTGTCACGGGTGATCGCGTTGCGCACCCGCGCGATCAGCTCGTCGTTCCGGGGAACGACCGGATCGACCCAGCCCCGGTCGTAGAGCGCGTCGAAGTGCACCTTCAGCGCCCTGGGGCCGGCGTCGGCGCCGAGGAGCTGATCGCCGCGGATCTGGAACCAGCGCCACACGGCCTCGGGGTCGAGGTGCTTGGGGTCGTAGAGCATGATGTACGTCTTCAGCGCGTCGTACGCCTCGTCCGGGCTGCCGGGCGCGTCCTGCTTGAGATACTGCTCGATGTACGAGGCGAGCGACGGCAGGAACGTGTCCTGCAGCATCCGCCGGTAGGCCGCCCCGCTCGCCGTCTCGAGCTTGCCGCCCTGGTAGAGGCCGAAGCGCCACGACCAGGGCACGGAGCCGTTCGTCGTGGCGGGCGTCTCGGCGAGGCCGTGCACGCCGGTGAGCGTCGGCAGGAGCGCCGTCAAGTCGCTCCGGGCGCCGGCGCGAACCGCCGTCACTTGCTTCTGCACCTCGCCGAACTTCGCCGTGACCTCGCCGAGGTAGCGCCGGTTGTTCGCGGCGCTGAGCCACCACGCCAGGCTCGCGAGCAGGAGCAGGACAGCACATCCGGCGATGGCGCCGGTCTGGAGCCACTGGCGGCGGCGCTCCCAGCGCAGATCGAATCCGGCGAGCCCGGCCTCCGGAAAGACCACCTCGAGCAGGGGACGCGTGAGGAAGTAGCTTCGCCCGGTCGGATGCTGCGCGGGCAGGAGCCGCCGCTCGAGGCCGAGCCCGCGCGCCAGCGCGCCCATGACCCGGTCGATGGGGCTTCCTTCCTGGGTGCCGCTCGTGAAGTAGACGCCGCGCAGGATGAGCGGGGAATCGAACTTCGTCGACGAGAAGGCCGCGTCGACGAAGTTGACGAGGCGATCGCGGAGCAGCGCGAACTGCTGCGGGAAGCCGTAGAGCAGCGCGCGCCGCGTCGGGTCGCGCTCCTCCTCCAGGCGCTCCGGCAGCCGATCGTAGAGACGCCCCTCGAGACGCTGCAGCTCGGACGTCAAGGCGGCGGGCTCGAGCCGATCCTTGCCGTAGCGTAGCGAGAAGCCCCACGCCTGTGCGCGCTCCTCCTTGCCGAGCGTCGAGAAGTACTCGGTGAAGCCGGCGAGGAGATCGGCCTTCGTCACCAGCACGTAGACCGGAATGCGGACGCCGAGCTCCTTGTAGAGCTCCTGCACCCGGG
>DASPZZ010000006.1:0-2192 GCA_035635995.1 Binatia bacterium
CGGCGGCCGGCCCGCGTGCTCCTGGTGGACGACGATCCCAAGGTGCTCGGCACGCTGACGGAAATCCTGCGCAGCGTGGGCCACACCGTGACCGCCGCGGCGAGCGGCGTGAGCGCGCTCGCCGCCTATGGTCCGGGACGCTTCGACGTGGTGCTGACGAACCTCGGGATGGCCGGGATGAACGGCTGGGACCTCGCCGAGCGGGTCCGCCGCGTCGATGCGGACGTCGCGATCCTACTGATCACCGGCTGGGGGCTGCGCGACGAGGAGCACGGACAGCTGAAGACGCTCAAGATTCGCAAGTGCCTCTTCAAGCCCGTGCGTCCGGGCGAGCTCGACTCAGCGATCCAGGACGCCCTCACCCCCGCCTGAGATCAGGCGCGCTTCATCGGGCGGCCGCAGCAGATCTTCTGCCCCATCGCGACCTTGCCGCACTTCGCGCAGCGAAATCCCGCCATGTCCCCTCCGTACCGTCGCGGCTAGAGCCGCTCGATGATGGTCGCGATGCCCTGACCGAAGCCGATGCACATCGTCTGCAGCCCGAAGCGCTTGCCCGTCCGTTCCAGCTCGTGGAGCAAGGTGGTCATGAGCTTGGCGCCCGAGCAGCCGAGGGGATGGCCGAGCGCGATCGCGCCGCCGTTGACGTTGACCCGGCTCATGTCCGGGTGATATTCGCGCTCCCACGCGAGGACCACCGACGCGAAGGCCTCGTTGATCTCGACCAGGTCGATCTGGTCGAGCTTCATCCCGGCCTTGCGGAGCACGCGCTGGGTCGCCGGAATCGGGCCCGTGAGCATGATGGTCGGATCCACGCCCGCGAGCGCGGTCGCGACGACGCGGGCCCGCGGCTTGAGGCCGAGCGCTTTCGCCCGCTCGGCGGACATGAACATCAGCGCCGCGGCGCCGTCGGAGATCTGCGACGAGCTGGCCGCCGTCACGACGCCGTCGGGCTTGAACGAGGGCGTGAGAGTCGCCATCTTCTCGCGGTTCACCGGCACGCGGACACCCTCGTCGGTGTCGAAGACGGAGCCGTCGGGTAGCGTTACCGGAACGATCTCGCGCTTGAAGCGTCCCTCGGCGATGGCGCGGCCCGCCTTCTCGTGGCTCTGGGCGGAAAACTCGTCCAGCTCCTCCCGCTTGAGCCCCCACTTCTCGGCGATCATCTCGGCCGAGATCCCCTGCGGCACGATGTTGAAGCGCTCCTGGAGCTTCGGCGAGAGCGGCCCGTCGCCGGGTCCCACGGCGTTGGAGCCCATCGGCACGCGCGTCATGTGCTCGATCCCGCCGGCGATGACGACGTCGTACTGGCCGGCCATGACGCCCATCGCCGCGAAGTTGGCGGCCTGCTGGCCCGAGCCGCACATCCGGTCGAGCGTCGTGCCGCACACTTCGACGGGAAGGCCGGCGATCAGGGCGGCGTTGCGCGCGATGTTGAATCCTTGCTCGCCGAGCTGGTCGACGCAGCCCAGGATGACGTCCTCGATCTCGGCAGGATCGACCTTCAGTCGGGCGACCAGGTCTTTCAGGACCAGCGCCGCGAGATCATCCGGGCGAATGCCCGAGAGCTTTCCGCCTTTGCGTCCGACGGCCGTTCGCACGGCCCCGACGATGACTGCGTCCCGCATGGCAACCTCCCAGGAAAAACTGAACAGCAATTCATCTTACCGGGGCCCTGGGGGTGGCGCAAACTACGCCGGGCGCTATCGAACGACGCGTCGTGGATGGCCGTCGAGCGACGTGTCCAGACCGCTGCTGCCGCTGAGCGCGCCGAATGGAGGCGCTCCCGGGATGGACGGTCGCGCCGCGCGAACGGGTGCCGGTGGTCCGCTGTCGCTCGGCGCCGGCGGCTCCGCCGGCGCCGGTCCGGGTGTCTCGACAATGGTCTCGGAAATGGCCTCGGCGCGAGCCACTGGCGGCTCGGGCTTGGACAGACCTGCGGGTAACGATTCCGCGGCGCTCGAGCCAGGAACCGGCGGGCGCGTTGCGGGCTCGGCAATCACGTCGCGCTCCCGGGGACGGAGAATTTGCGGCCGCGGCTCGCGACCGCGTCGGACCTCCTTCACGGGAGGTCGCGGCGCCGGCGGCGGACTGACGACGTCACTTGGCGGGGTCTGCTTGGCCGGGCTCGAATCCGCCGGCGACTTCGCCAGGTCTGGAGCCGGTTCCCGGGGGGCCGGCGCCGATGGAGCCGG
>DASPZZ010000007.1:0-1874 GCA_035635995.1 Binatia bacterium
TCCAGCGACCGCGGTCGATCTCGGCCTCGGTGGTTCGGGCGAATGCGACGAGGATGGCCGTCAGATCCGCCAGCTCCCGCGCCCGCGGGCGCCGGCGCTCACCGTCGGGGCCATACCACATGGCGACGGGGTACGCCGACGGGCCGGCCACGGCGAGGTGGGCGTCCTCCCAGAGGTCGACGTCGCCGAACGGCATCTCGTCGATGCGGCCGTACAGCACGGTCCACTTGCCCCGGCGGCCCAGGAGCACATCGGGATCGGGGTCCTCGTGCACGGCGTCGAACTCCCGTAGGCTCGTGAAGAAGCCGAGCCCGAACGTCTGGCCGGCAGCGCCGAGCACCGTGAAGTATCGCAGGCCGGAGGCGACGGCGGGCGCCTCGACGTGGACGAGATCCGCGTCGCTCAGGTGTTGCCACGGCGCCGCCTGGTAAAAGTCGCGCGCCGCATCGGCGAAGGCGCGCATCCGCTCCACCGTGACGCCCGGCACGTCGAGCGCGTCCGGAAGGGGAGGGGTATCGCCGCTGATCCCTCGTTCCATCTCCCGCACCGCGCGGTCCACGTCCGGAAGGTCGGCGCGCACGCTCACGGTGAGCTCGGGATCGCCGAGCGCCTCCGCGAGCCAGGCACCCAGGGTGCCGTCGGTCACCTCGAGGCGGGCGGGGCGGCATCGCACGAATTTCAGGCCGAGGTCGAGCAGCACCTGGAGCGCCAGGCTCGGGTCTGACGCATCGTCGGTCGGTGCGAGGTCGATGTTGACCATGCCCGTCGTGAGGCTGACCCACATCGCGGCCGAAGGACGGCGCACATTGCCGTCCGGCTCGTCGATCCAGGTGCGCGCGCGGACCACGCCACCCTGCCAGACCTCGTTCGACCGGCGCGGCAACCGCTTGAAGCGTTCGATGAGCAGGGACCGGACCGGCGGCATAACTGGACGATGATATCCCCGGCCGTGGTTTGGCGCGGCTCAGCACACCCGCCACCACGGGACGGCGAGGACGTCCGGGGCGAGCCACTCGAGCGTGGAGCCGGTGTGCAGCAGAAGGCCGGCGCGCGCCGCCTTGCCATACTCGGCGCGGAAGGCACGCAGCGGCCCGGCATCGCGCAGGCGCGGGCGTGGCGTGGCCTTGACCTCGATCGGGACGAGCTGGCGGCCGGCCTCGACGACGAAGTCCACTTCCTCGCCCGCCGCCGTCCGCCAGTAGAGGATCTCGGAGCGCTCGACCCGCGCGTCGCGCCAGCACAGCAGGTCGTGCAGCACGAGGTTCTCGAGGTGAGCGCCGGTGGGCTCGGGCACGCCGCCCAGGTGCAGGGCCAGGCCCGCGTCGCCCCAGTAGAGCTTGGGGGTCGTGAATGATATCCATTCATGACATGAATGGGAAGACATGGGCCCGGCGTCTCGTGGCCAGAAACCGCGAGACGGTTCCCGACCCCTGGGAGGACGTCTTCGAGACATGCGCGCTGATCGGCGTCGAGACAGCCGTGCTCTACGTGATCCTGCGACCTCCAACGTTTCGGCGTTCGTGGCGTCGCGTCTTGGCGGCGCTCCTGTACGCGAGCCTCCTCTGGGTAATCAACAAGCCGCCAGCCTGTTTGACCTAGCCGGCTACGTCTATGTCCCGGCGACTTTCGCTCTGATCACATTCCTGGCACTGCTCATCGTTCTTGTTCAGATGATCTCGATGTCGTGCTGGAGGCTGGCGATGGGGCGCCGGCGGGCGTAGGCGGGCGGCGGTCAGAGGAAGACCCACCACACGCCGCGCACCATCAGCGGGACGCCGAAGAAGAGAAGGAAGAGCACCCTCGGGATTATATAGAGCCAGCCGCAGACGCGCGCGAGGTCGATCATGACAGGCGCGACTCGCCTGCTCAGTGAA
>DASPZZ010000008.1:0-2123 GCA_035635995.1 Binatia bacterium
CGGCGCTCCCGTATCGCGTTCATTGTCCACTTCCTGCTACATCTTCCATGCCATCGGCAAAGGGCTTGTAGCCAGTGGAGTTCCGGCACACGGCCCACGCGACACCGAGCGCATCGTAAGCTTCGTCGACGCTCGGGCGGCCTTGGTAGGTACCTTGGTGCGGTCCGTCATATACTGCGTGAGTGACCAAGCGAGTCCTGATCGTCGATGACGAGCCTCCGGTAATCGAAGTCCTGAAGGATTTCTTTCGCCAGTTTCGCCACGCCCACTCGTACGAGACCGAGTCGGCGAAAGACGGAGCGGAGGCTCTGATCGTCCTGCTCCAGGGCAAGTTCGATCTGATCCTTCTGGACATGCACATGCCTCGGATGGGCGGCCTCGAGCTCCTCAAGCAGGTGCGCGGTCTCGGCGTGAAGGTGCCGGTCATCATGATCACTGCCAACGCGGACACCAAGGCCGCGGCCGAGGCGCTGAGCGGCGGCGTGTTCGCGTACATCCCCAAGCCGTTCGACATCCGCCACCTCGACCACCTCGTCGCGCTCGCGGTCTCGAGCGGATCGTAGCCGCCCGATGGCTGGATCGCCCCGCGCCGGCGGAGCGGCCGGCGGGCGCTTCGTCGTCATCGGCGCGACCGGGCAGCTCGGGTCCGATCTCGTCCGCACCTTCGACTGCCCGGGCGAGCTGATCCCTCTCGGCTCTCGCGACCTCGACGTGCTCGACGCCGCCGGGGTGCGGTCGACGCTCGCCAATCTGCAACCGACCGTGGTGGTCAACGCGACGGCTTACAACCTCGTCGACCGGGCGGAGGAGGAGCGGCCGCGGGCGTTTGCGCTGAACGCCGAGGCGGTCGGCTCGCTCGCGGCGGCCTGTCACTCGCTCGACGCGGTCTTCGTCCACTTCTCGACGGACTACGTCTTCGACGGTCGCAAGCGGACCCCGTACGTGGAATCCGACGTGCCCGCTCCCCTGGGCGTCTACGGCGAGTCGAAGCTTGCCGGGGAGCGGCTGGCGCTCGAGCGGTGCGAGCGAACGGTCATCTTCCGCGTTTCGGGCCTATTCGGGATCGCGGGCAGCTCGGGCAAGGGCCGAACGAACTTCGTCGAGACGATGCTGCGCCTGGCGCAAGAGGGAAAGCCGCTCCGCGTCGTGGCCGACCAGGTGCTGGGACCGAGCTACACGCTCGACATCGCGCGCAAGGTCTGGGTCGTGCTCCCGAAGGTCGCCCATTCGATCTATCACCTCACGAGCGGCGGGCAGACGAGCTGGTACGACTTTGCCCGGCGCGCCTTCGGGCTCGCCGGGGTGACGGCCGACATCACGCCCGTGACCGCCGCGGAGTTCGGGGCCAGAGCCCCGCGGCCTGCGTACTCCGTGCTCGGACACGCGCACCTCGCCGCGCTGGGCGAAGACGACCTCCGGTCCTGGGACGCGGCGCTCGCCGCGTACATCGCGGAGCGGTCGGCGTCCCGGTAGCGGGCGGCTCCCTGTCACACCGCGCTGGCTCTCGCCCGCGCGATCCTCCGCTCCAGCGCCGGATGCGAAAAGAAGATGATCTCTTTGAGGCGATTGGGACGGCGTTCGGCCAGGTTCAATCGCGCCAGGCGCTCCATGGCTCCGATGAACGCCAGGGCGTTGCCGGTCGTGGCCAGGGCGAAATCGTCGGCCTGGCGCTCGATCCAGCGCGAGAACCCGTTGCCCAGGGGGAGCTGGATCAGCCCGAGCGCCAGCAGTACGAGCGCCAGCCACGGTAGCCCCGCCGGATCGGCCGGCCCGGCGAGCCCGAGGAGCGGCACGCCGGCGTCGAGCCCGAACGCGGCCAGTCGCGCCGTGAGAAGCAGCAGCGCGCTGTGGACGAGGAGGCCGCGCCGGACGTCTCCGTGGACGTGATGGCCGAGCTCGTGGGCCAGCACCGATTCGATCTCCTCGGGAGTAAAGCTGCTCAGGAGCGTGTCGAAGATGATGATCCGCCGCGTACGCCCGAGGCCGACCACCGCGGCGTTGGCCGTCCGGCTCTTCCGCGACTGGTCGGCCACGAAGACGCCGACCGCGTCGACGTGCGCGCGGCGCGCGAGCGTGAGCAGCCGCTCGCGGAGCTCCGCGTCGGCCAGCGGCGACAATCGATA
>DASPZZ010000009.1:0-3873 GCA_035635995.1 Binatia bacterium
CGCGGCACGGCCGAGTACAACCTGGCCCTCGGCGATCGACGAGCCAAGTCGGCGATGGACTATCTCGAGGCGAACGGAATCGCGAAGGAGCGCCTGTCGACGGTCTCCTACGGCAAGGAAAGGCCGGTCTGCAGCGCGGACACCGAGGAATGCAAGAACCAGAACCGGCGCGCCGACTTTCGCATCAAGAGCCGCTGAGCGCGTGACGGGAAGCAAGGAGCCGGAGGGCGGCCCCGTCGCCCTCCGGCGCCGACCATCCGGAACCCCGTGATCCGGCAAAGCCTGCTGATCCTCGCCGCCCCGCTTGTCCTCGTCGCGGCGCTCGCACTCTCTCCGGCGCACGTGGTGATGGCTCAACCCGCGGCCGGTCAGGAAGCGGGCGTTCCCGGCCCTCGCATCGTGCTTGGCACCGATCCGAAGACCGGCCAGCGGTATATCCAGCTCGCGGGCCAGAGCACGCCCGCGTACCCGACGATCGATCTCCTCTGCGATGGAAAGCGCTGGACAGTCGCGCTGACTCGCTCGGACGGCGGCTTGATCTACGAGCCGCTGCGGAGCGTCACGGAGACGATGCTCGCGGCGGTCGATTGCCGGATGTTTCTTCCCGACCAGGAGATCGCGCTCGCCCGTGCCCAGCTGTGGGCCGCGTGGGCGAATCATTCCCGCGGATCCGAGGCGCCGCCGATCCTCGTCGGCCAGGTTCTCGACGTCGTGGACGGAAACACCATCCGGGTCAACCTCGGCGATCGCGTGGAGACCGTCCGCTACATCGGGATCAACGCGAAACAGACCACCCAGGCCGTGAAGGGCCAGAGCCAGAGCGGCGCAGACGTGGCCGACGCGAATCGGCAGCTCGTCGCGCGCCAGCAGGTCCGACTGGAGCTGGACGCCCAGGAGCGGGATCGTGAAGGACGGCTCCTGGCCTACGTCTTCGTCGCGGACCGGATGGTCAACGCCGAGCTCATCCGTCGCGGCTCCGCCGAGACCATGACGATCCAGCCGAACGTGCGATACCGCGATCTCCTCGTCACCGTCGAGCAGGAAGCGCGCGATGATCGCCGCGGGCTGTGGGCGGATCAGTCGGAGCCGACGACACCGACGACGCTGGCGCAGGCGACGAGCCCGGGCGCCAAGGAGCGGCCCGGAGTGCCCCCGGAGAGCGCCTGGGCGTGCCCGGCGGCCCAGCCGATCAAGGGTCTCTTCAACGCCTTCTCGAGCCCGCGGTGCATCTTTCACGTACCCGACAGCGAGCTCTACGGCGCGACCAAGCCCGATCGGTGCTACGCCACGGTCGACGACGCACGACAAGACGGCTGTCAGGCCGCTCGGCGGTAGTCCGGCGACGCGCTAGCCGGTTCCCCTCTCGAATTACCGAATCTCAGGCCGCCCCGAGCCTCTTCGCAGGCCGTTCTTCGATCGTTTGACACGGTCGGCTGAAGGGCATAGTCTCCCGCTACTCGATCGACTTTCGGGAGGCGTCCATGAGAGCCCGGGCGGCCGCGCTAATAGCCCTCCCGATCCTCGTCAATCTCCCGGCGGCGCTCGCTTCCGAGCTTCGCCCTGCCGGACAGTTTCCGAAGCTCGCTGACGCGAGGGAAGCCTATCGGTCCCTGCCGCTCAGCTTCGAGCCGAACCGCGGGCAGAGCGATCCGCGTGTGAAGTTCGTCGCTCGAAGCCAGGGCTTGACGCTGTTCCTCGCCTCCACCGACGCGGTGCTGGTCACGCGCGAGGCGACCTTGAAGATGCGGGTCCTCGGCGCCAATCCCGACGCCGACGTCCAGGGGCTCGACGAGCTTCCCGGGCGAATCCACTCTCTGATCGGCCGGGATCCTCGCAAGTGGCGGACCGACGCGCGCGCGTACGCGCGCATTCTGTATCGCGAGATCTACCCGGGGATCGACCTCGCCTACTACGGCACGCGGCAGCAGGGGCTCGAGTACGACTTCATCGTCGCCCCCGGGGCGAACCCGCGGGCCATCCGGCTCGGGTTCGAGGGCGCTGACCGGATCGAGCTGAGCGCGGAGGGCGATCTTCTCCTGCACGTCGGCGCGGCCTCGCTTCGCTTCGGCAAGCCGGTGGTGTACCAGCACGTCGGCGGAGCCAGACGCGAGATCCACGGCGGGTGGGTACGCGATGGGGCGGCCACGGTTGGCTTTCAGGTCGCCGCGTATGACCCGAGCGCGGCGCTCGTCATCGACCCCATTGTGAGCCTTGCCACGTATCTCGGCGGGGTCGGAATCGACCAGGCCTTTGCCGTCGCGCTGGACAACGCCGGCAGCGTGTACGTGACGGGAAACACGACGTCGATCAACTTCCCGACGACGGTGGGCGGCTTCGGGCCGACGGCCCTGGGCCGTATCGACGTCTTCGTCGTCAAGCTCAGCCACGACCTGTCCACCGCCGTCCACTCCTCGTACGTGGGCGGGACGACCGGCGACGAAGCCGGGCGCGCCATCGCCGTCGACGCTGCCGGCAACGTCTACGTCACCGGCTTCACGAATTCCATGGACTTCCCGACCACCGGCGGAGCCTTCCAGAGAGTCTTCGCCGGCGGGGGTAACGACGCCTTCGTGATCAAGCTCGACCCCACCGGCTCCACCCTCCTGTACGGGACCTACCTGGGCGGCACCGGATCGGACGTGGGACTCGGCATCGCGGTCGACGCGGCCGGCAACGCGCACGTCACCGGCGGCACGTTCTCGACGAACTTCCCGACGACGGCCGGCTCCGTGCAGCCTGCGGCCACGCCCGGCGGGAGCCGCGAAGCATTCGTCACGAAGCTCAATCCACTGGGCTCTGCTCTCGTGTACTCGACCTTCCTCGGCGGCGCGGGTGACGACGTGGGGAACGCGATCGCCCTGAGCATCGCGGGCGCCGCCTACGTCACGGGATCGACCGCGTCGCCGTCGCCGCCCTTCCCCGTGACGGTCGGCTCGTTCCAGACGGTCTTCGGCGGGCCGGCCGGCGGGACCGATGCGTTCGTGACGGCCCTCAGTGCCGTCGGCGCGCTGGTCTATTCGACCTATCTGGGCGGGAGCGCGAGCGACGAAGGGCTGGCCGTCGCGGTCGACGCCGCTGGCGAGGCCTACGTCACCGGCGTGACGTCGTCCGGGAATTTCCCGGCGACGGGCGCCTTCACGTTCACGGCTACTACCCAGGCGTTTCTGACCGAGCTGAATCCGACGGGCACCGGGCTCGTCGTCTCGCGGGCCGTCCCGACTGGCCGGCTCGATACGACCGCTCGCGATCGCGATCCTGGGAGCCCCAGCGTCAGCGTCGGGATCGCTCGCGACAGCATCGGCAACATCTTTATTTCCGGCTCGGAGATTCGATGCGTCGGCGTGGGCTGCGTGCTGAATACCGACGCCTTCGTCGTGTCGCTGGACCCGACGGCGACGAGCACGACCACGCAGTTCGTGGGCGGCACCGGCGACGATTTCGGCCTCGGCGTGGCCGTCGACCTCGCTGGCAACGTGTTTATGGTCGGGGACACCACCTCCGCCGACTTTCCGGTGACGGGGTCCGGCGTGCAAACCACCTTCGGTGGAGCGACTGACTCGTTCGTCGTCGCGATCACCCAGTTCGGCCTAGGCGCGGGGGGAGGCGGAGGCGGCTCGACCTGCTTCATCGCGACGGCGGCGTTTGGCTCGCCGATGGCCCGCGAGGTGGGAGTTCTCCGCGAGTTCCGCGACGATGTGCTCCTTCCGCGCGCGGCCGGCCGCGCCGCCGTGGCGGTCTACTACCGAATCGGCCCGGCCTTCGCACGGGTGATCGCCCGCTCCGAGACACTGAAGGCACTGGTGCGGACAGGCCTCGCTCCGATGATCTGGCTGGCGTCGCGCTCGCGCGGCCACGCCGCACTCACGTTCTACC
>DASPZZ010000010.1:0-29798 GCA_035635995.1 Binatia bacterium
TGCGCAAGGGGGTCCGCTGGCACGCCAAGCCCCCGGTGAACGGGCGCGAGCTCACGGCCGACGACGTCGTGTTCAGCGTGAACCACTTCCTGACGGTGAAGGGCAACGCCAACGCCTACATGCTCAAGTCGGTCGAGAAGGTGGAGGCGCCCGACAAGTACACGGTGAAGTTCACGCTGAAGGAGCCGTTCGTCTGGTTCCTGGACATGCTGGCCAACCCGCACGCCGTCGCCATCGTCGCCCGGGAAGTCGTCGAGAAGCACGGCGACCTCAAAAAGTGGGAATCGGTCGTCGGCACCGGCCCCTGGATGCTCGATTCGTATCGTCCGAACGTCGGGCTCACCTACGTGCGCAACCCCAGTTACTTCGTGTCGGGCCTGCCGCACATCGACCGGATCGAGGCGACGGTGGACGAGGACAACGCCTCGCGCATGGCGGCGTTCCTCAGCGGTAAGTACGACCTCGGCTGGGAGTTCCCGGGCACGATCAACCGCGTCGACTGGGTGCAGATCAAGGACACGCTCAAGCAGAAGCGGCCGAAGCTCCAGACGCTCGAGTTCCCGTCGCCGGTCATGGGCCACATCTCGATGCGCACCGACCAGAAGCCGTTCAGCGATGTGCGGGTCCGCCAAGCCATGTCGCTGGCCATCGACCGCCACGCCATCATCGAAGCGGTGTTCGAGGGTGTCGGCGCGCTGAACCCGGCGGTGCCGGCCGCGCTCAAGGAGTGGTCCATCCCGTTCGACAAGCTCGGCGAGGGCGCGAAGTTCTACAAACACGACCCGGCCGAGGCCAAGCGGCTGCTGGCCGCCGCCGGCTACCCGAACGGGTTCCCCGGCACCATGTGCTTCACGACCTACGGCTCCGCGATCGTGGTGGACTCGATGCAGCTCGTGCAGAAGGACCTCAAGAGCGTCGGCATCGACGTCAAGATCGACCAGAAGGAGTACGGCGCCTACATCGCTACCTGCTTCTACGGCAAGTTCGACTCCATGACCTACGGGCCGCAGACCGGGTTCCTGGAGCCCGACAATTTCCTGTTCGGCCAGTACTACCCGGAGGAGCTGAAGAACCAGAGCCACATCACCGACCCGGTGGTGGCCGACATGCTCGCCCGCCAGCGGCGCACGTTCGACCCGGCCAAGCGCCGCGAGATCGTCTACGACATCCAGCGCCACCTGGCCAAGCAGCAATACTACGTGCAGATGCCGTCGGGTATCTACGTCGCGGTCTGGGAGGGCGCGGTCAAGAACTACGGGCCGAACATGGGCTACGACTACGGCGGGCGGCTCATGGCCGCGTGGCTCGAGCGGTAGGCCGGGCGACCACCGCCCGTGCTGAGGCGGTATCTCGCCAAGCGGCTCCTGGTCGCGATTCCGTCTCTCCTGATCGCGTCGCTGATCGTGTTCACGCTCCCGCGGCTGATCCCGGGCGACGTCGTGGTGCTCATGCTGGCCGAGAAGGCGTACGCCAAGGACCTCGAGGAGCTGCGCGCCAAGCTCGGCCTCGACCGGCCGCTGCCGGTGCAGTACCTCGAGTGGCTGGGCCGGGTCGCGCGCGGCGACCTCGGCGAGTCGCTCTGGACGAAGCGGCCGGTGCTGGAGGAGATCGGCCAGCGGCTCCCGGTGACCTTCGAGCTCGCCATGTTCGGCCTCGTCTTCGCCCTGCTGATCGCGGTGCCGGTCGGCGTGATCTCGGCCGCCCGCCAGGACACCATCAGGGACTACCTCGCGCGGAGCCTCGCGATCCTCGGGCTGTCGGTGCCGGCGTTCTGGCTCGCGACGCTCCTCATCGTGCTGCCCGCGATCTGGTGGGGCTGGCGGCCCGTCACCGGCTTCGTCGAGTTCTCGCGCGACCCGGTCGGCCACGTGACGCAGCTGCTCCTGCCGGCGTTCATCCTCGGCATCGCCACCGGCGCTGCGCTGATGCGCCTCACCCGCGGCATGCTGCTGGAAGTGCTCCGGCAGGACTACGTCCGCACGGCTTGGGCGAAGGGGCTGGCCGAGCGGGTGATCGTCATGAAGCACGGGCTCCGGAACGCGATCATCCCCGTCGTCACCCTGCTCGGCACCCAGCTCCCGCAGATCATCGGCGGGACCGTCATCATCGAGACGGTGTTCGGGCTGCCCGGCATGAGCCGCTTTCTGTTCGACGCGATCAACCAGCGCGACTACCCGGTGATCCAGGGGGTGAACCTCGTCGTCGTCTCGCTCATCGTCTTCGTCAATCTCACCGTCGACGCGCTCTATGCCGTCCTCGATCCGCGAATTAGATATTAGTCGGGGGGAGCGGCGCCGCTGCCGGCGACGCCAACCGTGAACACGCGAGTCGAGGTCCCGGACCAGGTGGCGGGGGCAAAGCCCGCGCTCGGGCGCGCCCGCTCGTCGGCGGGCGTGGAGGTCCTGCAGGCGCTCGGGAGGTTCGTCCGGCGGAAGCCGCTTGGCGCGCTCGGGGGGCTCATCGTCGTGGCGCTGCTCGTGATGGCGGTGTTCGCCGAGCGGATTGCGCCGTACGGCTACGACGACACGATCCGCGGCGCTCGCATGAAGCCGCCCTCGGCCACGCACTGGCTCGGCACCGACAACCTCTCCCGTGACATGTGGAGCCGCATCGTCTACGGCGCGCGGGTGTCGATCACGGTCGGCTTCGCGACCATCGGGCTGGCGGTCCTCCTCGCCACGGCCGTGGGGGTCTCGAGCGGCTACTTCGGCGGAGCGTACGACCTGGTGATCCAGCGGGTGGTGGACGCGTGGCTCTCCTTTCCGTATCTGGTCATCGTGCTCTCGGTCATGGCGGTCCTGGGCCCGGGGCTCCTCAACGTCGTGCTCTCGCTCGCCGTCATCATCTCCGCCGTCAACTCGCGAGTGATTCGCGGCGCGACGATCGCGATCGCCCAGGGCACCTACGTCGAAGCCGCGCGCGCCGTGGGCTGCGGGCATGCGCGCATCATCGTGCGCCACATCCTGCCGAACGTCGCGGCGACGATCATCATCCTGGCGACGATCGGCCTCGGCACGGCGATCCTGGCGGAGTCGGCGCTGTCGTTCCTCGGCTTCGGCGTGCCGCCGCCGTACCCGGCGTGGGGTGGGATGCTCTCCGGCTCCGGACGAACCTACATGTTCCGCGCCCCGTGGATGGCGATCTGGCCGGGCGTCGCCATCTCGCTCGCCGTGTTCGGATTCAACATGCTCGGCGACGCGCTGCGCGACGTGCTCGACCCCCGCTTGCGCGGCGGCGGTGCGCGCTAGGGCGAGGTTGTTTCCGTTACGGCGACGGGCTTGACGAGTCCGGGGAGCAGGAGTAGACAGGAAATACGGTGACGCGAACGCGTATCGCGCACCGTCGTGGGCCCACGTGAATCCAGGAGGTGTGGATGGAGCAGACACCACCGGACCAGACAGCCGCGCCCCCCGGAGCCTGCTAGCGGCTTCGAGCGGCGCCCACGAATTGCAGTAATTCACTCCCGGCGCAAGTCGGGACGCGCAGCCAGGTCTGCGCAACGCAAAACAGGGGATGCCGTGGGCGAGCACGTCTCGCCCACGCCCCCGACGCCCGCCGAGAATCACCCGGCGCCTCGAGAGGCTCTGAGTCCGCTTGGCGACTGACCTGTTCCTCGCCGCCTCCGCCTGGCCCTCCGATTCGCTCGCCCGGGCGGTGCCGCCTTCGTGCGATCGCGGGGTCGTCCGCGCGCCGTCCGTGGAGAGCGACCGAGAAGACCTGATCGTGACGCTGGCCGAGTGGCGCCCCCGACAGCCCGCCCACCGCCTGGTCCCGGCGTTCAGCGTGCTCGGCGACGGCGTGCGCGGCTTCCGCTTCGAGCTCTCCGCGTTCGCGGCGGGTGCCTGGTCGCCCTGGGTCGCGGGCGCCAGCGTCGGCCGAGCCCGATTTCCCGACGAAGTCGCCAGGTCAGAGACGCTCGTTTGTGAGATCGACGAGTTCGTCGCGACCCCGCCGGCCGAACGCGTCCGCGTGGTCCTGCGCGTGAGCGCCGACACCCGGGAATCCTTGGCCTCGCCGTGGTGCGTTTCGCTCTCGGCGTGGAGCCCGATCGGGCCCGAGGAACCGCCCCCGGCCGGCGGCGCCCGCCTCGTCGTGCCGGCATTCAGTCAGATGCAAGAGGATGCCGCGATCAGGCATCGCGTCTGCTCGCCGACGTGCGTCGCAATGGTGCTGGCCTACTACGGCGCGCCCGTCGCGGTGGCCGACCTCGCGCGCGAGATGTTCCAGCCCGAGCTCGATATCTACGGCGTGTGGCCCGCGGCGGTGCGCGCCGCGAGCCGCCGGGGCGTCGCCGGTTATCTCCTTCGCTTCCCGGACTGGGCCGCCGCGGCGTGGTGTCTCGAGCGGGGAATGCCGATCATCGCGTCGGTCCGCTACGGCGCCGGAGAGCTGACGGGCGCGGCGATCGCGGAGACGTCGGGCCACCTTCTCGTGCTGACCGGCTACGCCGGCGGCGACGTCTTCGTCAACGACCCGGCAGCGCCCCGGGCCGCGGAGGTCGCGCGGCGCTACCGGCTCGACGAGCTCCGTCGCATCTGGCTCGCCCGCGCGGGCGTCGGCTACGTGCTCTTTGCCGCGACGCCGCCTCCGCACGGCACGTCGGCCGGGCGCTGAGGCACGGGGCGCCCGTCGCGTTGCGGTACAATGCGGCGCAGATGCAGTCCAAGTTGACGTTGAGCGTTCTGGCCACCGCGCTCGTCCTGTCCGCGTGCGTGACCGACGAGCGCGAGTGGATGAAGGTCGACCGGACTTACACCACGGCGGAGTTCCGGCGCGATCTGTCGGAGTGCGCGAGCAAGGGCAAACTCGACGAGGAATGCATGAAGGCGCGGGGCTGGGTCACCGTGAGCCCCCCGAAGTCCGAGCAGAAGAAGGACGATCCGCTCGCGCAGCCCGCCGGTCGGCCGCGTCGGTAGTGCCGGGCCCGTCGCCCACCGCCATTGTCTTCGACTTCGCTAGACGGCTCCACTCCGCTCCTCCGCCGGGGACCGATCGGCCAGTCGCTCGGCGATGAGGCGAACACGATCCAGTTCCTCGGCGTCGCCGACGCGCGACGCGAGCCCCTCGGCGACGCGCATGCACTGCTCGACGGTCGAGCGGTCGCCGAGCATGCCGAAGGCCTCGGCGGCGTGCAGGACGCCGTTGAGGGAGCGCTGCTGGCGAGCCCGAAAGAACGCGATCCAGTACGTCTCCCGCGCCCGCGCCGCCGCGTCGCGCGCGAGGCCCGGGAACGCGCCGAGCCGGAGCGAGGCGTCGGCCACGGTGAGGAGCCCGAGCCAGCCCGGATGGCTGAGGGCGGAGGAATAGGCTTGTCGCCACGCGCGGACCGACTCGCCCGGGTCGTTTTCAGACAGCGCCTGGTCCATCGCCTGGATGTGCGCGGTCCAAGGACCGAGCGTTTCGATCTTGCCGAACAGGGGACGCGTCATCATCACCGCACCTCCGCCTTGTCGTCTGCCGAGCTTTCGCGCGCGGCGCTTGCTGGGTGGTCGAGTCTCATGCGATGGCCGTGGAGCCTCTCGACTTCGTTTTCGTAGCGGCGCAACGTCTCGACCCGCTGCCGGCTATGCCAGATACGGTCGGCGGCCACGCCGCCCATGAAGCCGAGCCCGGTGAAATAGAGCCCGACGCCTGCCACGAGAGCCGTGTTGCGCCATCGACGTTGCATCGAAGCATCCTCCGTCCTTCATGGCTGCCTCCACGACGGGGGAATAACGCAAGGCTGATACCATCCGGAAATCGTCAATAGAACCATTGGTTATGACGTACGCCCAAAGCCGGGCGACTTCACAGTGGTCAAGAGTTGAACACCGTACTGACCGGCGAGTAAGATGCTTGGACCGATGAAGCCCCTGGCCGATCTCTTGGGCGAGAGCCCCGGCATCGAAGCGATCCGGGTGAAGATCGTGAGGCTCCTGGAGCGTCAGAAGGCCGCCCGCCGCCTGGCCCCCGTGCTCATCGAGGGCGAGACGGGCACCGGCAAGGGGCTTCTGGCCCGACTGATCCATCGAGCAGGGCCCCGGGCGGACGGCCCGTTCGTCGACGTCAACTGCGCCGCGATCCCCGAAACCTTGCTCGAGTCCGAAATGTTCGGCTTCGAGCGCGGAGCCTTCACCGACGCGCGCCGGGCCAAGCCGGGCCTTCTCCAGACCGCCAACCGCGGGACGATCTTTCTCGACGAGGTGGGCCTCCTGTCCGAAGGGCTCCAGGCGAAGCTCCTCAAGGTGCTGGAGGAGCGGTCGGTGCGCCGGCTCGGCAGCACGCGCGACGAGCCGATCGACGTGTGGATCCTGACCGCGACCAACGAAGACCTCAGAGCCGCGATCCAGGGGCGCCGCTTCCGCGAGGACCTCTATCACCGTCTCGCCGTGCTCACGATCGCGCTGCCCCCGCTCCGCGAGCGCGCCGGCGACATCTTGCTGCTCGCCGAGCACTACCTCGGCCGGGCGTGCGCCGACTACGGCGTGTCGGCGAAGACGCTTGCCGCCGACGCTCGGGCGACGTTGCTCGCGTACCCGTGGCCGGGCAACGTCCGTGAGCTTGCCAATCTGATGGAGCGCGTGGCGCTGCTCTCGTCGGAGTCCGTGGTGACCCCCGATGTGCTGGGGCTGACATCGCCCACCCCGGCGAGGCCGTCGGGGCCGGCCTCGGGTGGGGCGGCGAGCTCGCTCGACGACGCCGTGCGCGACCGCGTCGCCGACGTGCTGCGCCAGACGAGCTGGAACATCTCGCGCACGGCGGCGCTGCTCGGGATCTCGCGGAACACCTTGCGCGCTCGCATCGAGAAGTACGGCCTGCGGTCGGGCGAGGCGCCAGCGCCGGTTCCACCGCCGCCGCGGCCCGAGCGGCGGCCGGCGCGCGCCGCTCAAGCGCCGCCGGGCGTTCCTTCGCCGGCCCCGCCGCCTCCGCCGGCCATCCCACCGCCCGCCCCGGCGCCGCTCCAGTGGGAACGACGGCGTGTCACGATGCTGCGCGCCGCGCTGCTCGCCCCCTCCGCGCCCGAGGCTCTGCTCGAAACCAATCGCTCGCTCGAGCTGCTCCTCGACAAGGTCCGGAGCTTCGGGGGGACGATCGAGGGACGGGGCCCCACCGGAATCGCGGCCGCGTTCGGTCTGGATCCGACCGAGGACGCGCCAAGCCGGGCGGCCCACGCGGCGATGGCGATCGTCAGAGCCGTCACGCGCGCCCGACAAGACGCCGGAACAGGACCGGCGATCAAGGTGGCCGTCCACTCGAGCCAGATCCTCGTCGGTCAGGACGGCGGCGCGTCCGAGCTCGACCTGGAAGGTAAGCAGGCGGCGCTGGTCGAGCTCAATACCCTGATCCAGCGCGGCGGCGCCGACAGCGTGATAGTCAGTGACGCCACCGCACCTTTCCTGACGCGAGGATTCGAGTTCCGCGAGCTCCGCGGCGAGGAGTTCCCGCGCGGACGCGCGTTCGCGCTGGTGGGGCGCGGGCGGACCGGACCCGGCCACGAGGGGCGTGCCTCGACGTTCGTCGGCCGCTACCGCGAGCTCGAGCTCCTGTCGAGCCGCCTCGAGTCCGCGATCCGCGGCCGCGGCCAGATCGTCGGAATCAGCGGCGAGGCCGGTATCGGCAAGTCACGCTTGATCTTCGAGTTCCGCGAGAGCCTCGCCGGGAAGCCGGTCATCTACGTCGAGGGGCAGTGCCGCTCCTACGGCTCGGCGATTCCATACCTCCCCGTGCTCGACGTCTTCAAAGCGACCTGTGGCATCACGGACGGCGATGCCCCCGCCGAGGTGGCCGACAAGGCGCGCACGAGCCTGCTGGAGGCGGGCCTGGACCTCCTGGAGACGGCGCCCTACCTCCTGCACCTGCTCGACATCGAGCACGACGCCGAGCGGTTCGCCTCGCTCACGCCGGAGGTGACGAAGGCGCGCATCTTCGAGACGCTGCGGCAGCTGGTCTTGAAGAAGAGCCGGAACACCCCGCTGGTCATCGTCGTCGAGGACCTGCACTGGATCGACAGCACGTCCGAGGAGTACCTCGCCTCGCTCGCGGAGATTCTCCCGGGTGCCCGCCTGCTCCTCGTGTGCACCCATCGAGGCGGCTACCGGCCGTCCTGGATCGAGAAGTCCTATGCGACGCAGGTGGCCCTGCAGCCGCTGGCCCCCGAGGAAAGCCTGCGCATCGTGAGGTCGGTGCTGGGCGTGGATCAGGCCGCCGACGCTCTCTACGGGCTCATCGTCGCGAAGGCCGAGGGCAATCCCTTCTTCGTCGAGGAACTGGCGCGGACCGTGCGCGAGCAGGTCGGACTCGTGACGCCGATGGCCGTGCCCGACACGATCGAGGAAGTGCTCGGGGGGCGGATCGACCGGCTCGCCGCGGAGGACCGGCGGCTGCTCGAGGTCGCGGCGGTCGTCGGCAAGGACGTGTCGTTCTCCGTGGTGCGCGACGTGACCGGGATACCTGACGATGCGCTCCGTCGAGCGTTCGAGCGCCTCAAGGGCGCCGAGTTCCTCTACGAGACGAGCCCCGGACCCGAGACCGAGTACACGTTCAAGCACACCCTGACCCACGAGGTCGCGTACGGACGACTGCTCGTGGAGCCGCGGCGTGCGCTGCACGCGCGGATCGTCGAGACGATCGAGCGCCTGTATCCTGCGCGGCTCGCCGACCACGTCGAGCGGCTCGCCCACCACGCCTTCGAGGGCGCGGCGTGGGCGAAGGCGCACGCGTACCTCCACCAGGCCGGCACGAAGGCGTTCACCCGCTGCGCGCACCAGGAGGCGGCGGCCTGCTTCGAGCGGGCCCTGACGGCCCTCGGCCGGCTGCCCGAGGGCCGGGAGCGGACGGAGCGCATCGTCGACCTCCGGTTCGACCTGCGCAACACGCTGCAGCCCCTCGGGGAGTTCGGGCGAATTCTCGAATGCCTTCGCGAAGCCGAGACCCTGGCGAGGACCCTGGACGACCAGCGCCGCCTCGGCGAGGCCTCGGCGTACCTGACCGACTATTTCCGGCTGATGGGCGACCAGGACCGCGCGATCGAGTACGGTCACCAGGCCCTCGCGATCGCCGACTCGCTCGCCGAGTTCACCATTCGGCTGCGGGCGAACACGTATCTGGGGCAGACGTACTACGTGCTCGGCGACTATCGTCGCGCGGCCGGCTTCCTCACGCGGAACGTCGAGTTCCTCGCCGACCAGCTCGCGCGAGAGTTCTTCGGCCACGGCCAGCTTCCGTCGGTCCACTCGCGTACCTGCCTGGTCTGGTGCCTCGCCGAGCTCGGCGATTTCCAGGACGGCGTCCGGCACGGACGGGAAGGGGTCGCCATCGCCGAGGCGGTCGATCATCCCTTCACCCTCGCCACGGCCTACGCCGGACTGGGCAGCCTGTTCATCCGGCAGGGCAATCTCGAGGCCGCGATCCCGATCCTCGAACGCGGCCTCGACCTGTGCCGGACCTGGAACCTCTCGCTCTGGTTTCCCAGGATCGCCTCCGCGCTCGGTGTCGGATACGCGCTATCGGGGCGTGTCGGCGACGCGCTTCCGCTGCTGGAGCGGGCGGTGCAGGAGTCAGCCGGGATGCGACTGGGTGGCGGGCACTCGCTCCTGCTGGTGGGCCTGGGCCAGGCGCAGTCGCTGGCCGGGCGCGCGCAGGAGGCGCTCGACACGGCTCGTCGCGCGCTCGATCTCGCGCGCCAGCACAAGGAGCGAGGCCACGAGGCGTGGGCGGGGCGGCTCCTGGGTGAGATCGCCCTGCGATCGGATAGAGCCGCTCCCGGGGCCGAAGACGAGTTTCAACGAGCGCTGGCGCTGGCGACGGAGCTGGAGATGCGCCCGCTCATCGCGCACTGCCGGTTCGGTCTCGGCGCCTGCCGCCGGCGGGCGGGCGATCGCTCGGGCGCCGAGGAGCACCAGCGCGCCGCGGCGGCCCTCTACAGCGAGCTCGGGATGCGGCACTGGTCCGCCCAGGCCGAGACGGCGCTCGGAAGTCTACGCTGAGCGGCCGGTAGGCTTCGTCCGCGCCGTCTCGATCTGCAGCTCCTTGATCCCGCGGCCGTAACGCTTCGCGAGCCGGCGAATCTCGAGCTGGAGGGCCTCGGCGTCGTGGGGATCGAGATCGCCCACGATGAGGATGCGATCGACGCGCTCCCGCCGGCCCTTCCTCATTTCACTTGCTGACGAACGCCTTGAACCTCTTCGCGAGCGCCCGCACGCTCTTCTTGAAGCTCGCGTGCTGCTTGCGGGTCATGTCGCTCTTGAATTTGAGCACGATCCTCCGCAACTGGCCTTTCTTGGGGGGCGGTGACTTGAAGGGCATGAGCGTTCCTCCGTGTGTTGTGGGGTTTCGAGGGACTATCCGCGTGCGTCCACGATCTTATCGAACAACTCGTCGGCGTGAAAGATTCCTGTGAGCGTGTCCAGGTCCCTGACGGCGTAATAGCCTTCGGCCGGATCGTACTGTTCCCGGAGCTTGACGGGCTCGCCGAGGGCCACCCGGACGTACGTGGCCGCCAGGTTGAATCGGCCGGTGAGGTCGAAGATGTTCGTTCCCGACGGAAATCGGCCGGCGTTGATCTCGGTGAGGCAGGGGACGCCGCGCGCGTTCTCGCGCAGGTCGAAGTTGAACGTGCCCGACGCCCGGCGGTCGATCGCGCGGATGGCCGCGCCGCAGACCTCGACGACCTCGGGCGCGAAGATCGTCTTGGCCAGCTGCGAGATCGACGACGTCCCGCTCGGGTTGCCGCCGCCGCCGAAGTAGGAGAGGCGCTCGGCCGTTTTCACGAGGATGAGGGTGCCGGCCCGCCACACGGCCTGACACGAGAAGTCCCGGCCGGGAAGGTATTCCGAGAGTATGAAGGACGTGGCCGGGATCCCACGCATCTCGCTCCAGTACTCGATCCAGCTCCGGGCCTGCTCGGGACGCTTCACCGGGATCGCTCCCATCGAGCCGCTTCCGCTGCGCACTCGGCACCAGACCGGGGCCCGCGCCGGCAGACGGGCGAAGATCGCCGCGAGCGCGCCGAGACGGGTCACCGGGTAGGTCAGCGGGACCGGAACGCCGTGAGCGCGGAGGGCGACATTGAGCCGGTACTTGTCCTGGCACAGGTCGACGACCGCCTTGCGTGGAAGAAACAGACGACACGGGAGCTTCGTCCGGAGCCGCGTGAAGGCGCGGACCTCGGCGTCCGTCGTCGGAATGAGCAGGTCGACGTTCTCCTTCACGATCACGCGCCGCAGCGCTCGGAGGTAGCCGGCATGCGTGAGCGCCGGCACCAGGTAGTTCCGATCGGCGGACGACTTCCGGAGCAGGAATCGGTCGTTGTGACAGCCGACGATGGTGAGCGATCGGTCGCCCGCCCGGAGGCTCCGGATCAGGTTGCTGGTCGCGGCCGTCCCGGCTCCGGTGAGGAGCAGGCGCCTCCTCACCGGCGCCCGACCCTCACCGCGATCCGGCGCTTCGCGAAGGCGCGTCGGATGATCGGGCCGTAGCGGCCGCGATTCAGCCTCGCGTCGGCGGCGGCGATGTTCGACGCGACTCTCGAGAACGTGACGCCGGTGCGCCGAGCCTTCTTCCACGCCAGCGCCAGAAGCCGGGCGAAGTCGGCGGTGGCGTCGCGGAGCGCCTCCGCGAATCCGTCGGGGTTCTGCTTGAAGCGCGCGGCGAATCCGCGGCGAATGGCCGGATGCCCCCTGGCCGTGGCGTGCGTCGAGCGATCCGCGAGCTCCTGCGAGATGAGCCCGCGCTGGACGAGACGCGCCTCGTAGATCTCGACCAGGATGTCGAACGCGGCGCCGAGCAGCGGGCGGGCGTAGGTGAACTTGTCCCCGCGGCGCCCGGCGCCGGCGACCGTACGCATCGTGGCGTTCTGGAACATGAGCCGGCCGGCGCGCCGTCGCCCGCTCCGCCCCAGCCGGTACTCGCCGATTTGCGACAGGATGTTCACCGAGAAGAGCTTGCCTCGCGTCCGCTCGAGCACCGCGGTGACGACGCGGTCGAAATGGAGGATGGACACCAGCGAGACGAGATCCGCGCCCGCTTCGTCGTGTGCCCTGCGCTCGAACTCGAGCCGGCCGGTGGGCGCCGGGCCGATCACGCGCTTGAGGATGATGTGGCCGACCTCGTGGGCCACGACGTCGAGGTTCTCACAGTACGGCTGTCGGGGGTTCCGACGGGCGAAGCCGAGCTCGATGTACCACTCGCCTGACCAGGCGTTGTCGCCGATCGCCGTCACGCGGGGGATGATCTCGAACTTCCGCTGCTTGCTCCCGCGAACGAGCGGGATCCGCCGGCCGAGATAGTGCTCCCAGACCTCCAGAGCGCAGCGGACCGACGCGTAGACCGCGGCCGCCGAGAAGGGTCGGGTCCCCGGCTTCAGGTAGTCGAACTCGCCGGACGGGCTCGGACGGACGGGCAGCTCCCGAGCCTTGCTCCTCGGGTATGGAGGATGCCAGATGTACTCACCGGTCGACGTGTCGCGGTAGGGCGTCTTGCGGATCGCGTCGACCACGTACATCCGGCGGTCCTCGGGACCGGCCCCGATAGTCCCCGGGCGCGCCGGGACGCGGACGAGCCGCGGCATCTCGAATCCGCGGACGGCGCGGGACTGGGGATAGAGCAGGAACCGGGTGCCCCGTTCACCCTGATTGAACCGCGGCGGGTCGGCGGCGGGCCGCACGCCACGAATCTAAGGCAAACGCCGCCGCCGCGCTACTTCGGCGCGCAGCGCTGCGCCGTCACGCGGCGCGCCGCAGCGGCTCCTCAGTGCGCCCGGACTTGACGACGAGGTCGTAGTCGAAGGGCATGCGCCTGGTGACGTCCCGCCACACGGTCTCGGCCAGCTCCTCGTAACCCCCAGGCGTCCGGAGGACGATGCGTCCGGGCTGCCAGAGAGTCTTCGGGATGACCTCGACGGTGAGCAGGGACTCGCCGTGGAGTCGTCGGTTGATCGCGCTCCGGAGGTCGGCTCGCAAGATATCGGCCTTGTCGCGCCGTCGGTCGGCGCGGATTCGCCAGGCCAGCGGCAACGCGACCAGGGCGACCAGCAGAATCGTCGGCAAGATAGCCGTTAACATGGTCATCGCCTCCGGTATTGCGACGATCGACCGGCCCTGGGGGATTCCTGAATCGTTCGCGCGGCTCGATGAATCCCAAATGGGTGGGGGACCCTGCGCGCGCCCATCGGGACGCGTTCCAGCCCTGCTCACGAACCTGCCGCCGCTTCGCGGCTCGCTCCCGGAGGGCTTAGCGGTATCCTTATTGTCGGGCGCCTGCCCGAATCATGGCCACGACCGACGATCCACTCGCGGCGCTTGCGACGCGCGCCCTCGACTTCGTCAGGGACGGCGTCGTCGTCGGCCTCGGCTCGGGCCGCGCGGCCAGCGCGTTCGTCCACGCCCTCGCGGCGCGCGTGCGCGCCGGCCTCCATGTCCGCGGCGTCCCCACGTCCGAGGAGACGGCGCGCCTGGCTGGGGAGCTCGGCATCAGCCTCGTCGGGCTCGAGGCCGAGCTGGACCTCACCGTCGACGGCGCCGACGAGGTCGATGGCCAGCTGAACCTCATCAAGGGCTATGGCGGGGCGTTCGTGAGGGAACGGATCGTCGCCGCGGCGTCCCGGCGTCAGGTCATCCTCGTGACCGCCGAGAAGCTGGTCGAGACTCTCGGCGCTCGAGGCCGGCTCCCGGTGGAGGTCATGTCCTTCGCGCTCCCGCTCTGCCGGCGGCGGCTCGAGCACCTCGGATTGAAGCCCACGCTGCGGACGCGCGGGGAGCGGCCCTTCGTGACCGACAACTTCAACGTGATCCTCGACTGCGCGGTGGGTCCGATCGAGGACCCGGCGGCCCTCGAGCGGGTGATCCTCGCGATCCCCGGCGTCATCGACACGGGACTCTTCCTCGCCACCGCCGACACGGTCCTCGTGTCGGACGGCCAGACCATTCGGGAGCTCGTCCGGAGGAAGTCGCCGTGACCGTCGCGGCCGCGTCGTTCCACTTGCCGCCCGGCCTCGACGCGGCGGTGAGCGCGGAGCTCGACGCGTGGCGCGCGGGCGACAAGGTGAGACGACTCTGGGCGCGGGACGCGACCTTGTGGACGGGCACCGACGAGGCGAGCTGGCTCGGATGGCTCGGGGTCGCCGGTGACCAGCTCGCTCGGATCGACGCGCTCCGCGAGCTGGCCGCGGAGGTCCGGGCCGCGGGCTTCACGCAGGCACTCGTGCTCGGCATGGGAGGCTCGAGCCTCTTCCCGGAGGTCCTGAAGATGACCTTCGGCCGGATCGCGGGCTACCCCGAGCTCTTCGTCCTCGACTCGACCGACCCCGGCCAGATTCGGGCGATCGAGCGGAAGATCGACGTGGCCAGCACGCTCTTCATCGTGTCGCCTTCCTCGCGTACGTCCCGATGAACGAGACGCACGAGGTCCTGCTGCAGGCGGCCCGGCTGGCCGTGCGCGACACGCTTGGGGTCGCGACGTGTGTCGGCTTCGGCCCGCGCTACCTGCACTCGACCGGGCAGGCGTACAAGGGCGGCCCGAATTCCGGCGTGTTCATCCAGATCACCTGTGACGACCCGGACGACCTCGCGGTACCGGGACAGCGGTATTCTTTCGGTGTGGTGAAGGCCGCTCAGGCGCTCGGTGACTTCCGCGTCCTCCAGGAGCGCGGGCGCCGGGCGCTGCGCGTGCATCTCAGGAGCGACGTGAAAGCCGGGCTGGCCCTGCTGCGCCGGGCCGTCGAGGCGTGAGGAGGACTCCATGCAGGTCGGGATAGTGGGGCTGGGCCGGATGGGCGCCAACATGGCGCGCCGCCTGATTCGAGGCGGCCACGAGATCGTCGGGTACGCGTCGGACCCTGCGGGCGTCAAGGCGATCGCGAGCGAAGGCGCGACCGGCACGACGGCGCTCGACGACTTCGTCCAGGCGCTCCGGCCGCCACGGGTGGCGTGGGTGATGGTGCCGGCCGGCGCGGCCACCGAGCAGGTCGTGACGGATCTGGCCAAGCGCTTGACGCCGGGCGACACGATCGTGGACGGCGGCAACTCGTTCTACAAGGACGACGTGCGCCGGATGAAGATGCTGCGGACGAAGCAGATCCACTACGTCGACGTCGGCACCAGCGGCGGCGTCTGGGGGCTTGAGCGCGGCTACTGCCTGATGATCGGCGGCGAGCGCGAGGTCGTCGAGCGACTCGAGCCGATCTTCAAGACGCTCGCGCCGGGCCAGGGCAGCATCCCGCGCACCCCGGGCCGCGAGACGATGGGGGGGACGGCCGAGCAGGGATATCACCACTGCGGTCCCGCGGGCGCCGGCCACTTCGTGAAGATGATCCACAACGGCATCGAGTACGGGCTGATGCAGGCGTACGCCGAGGGGCTCGACATTCTGAAAAATGCCAACGCGAAGGCCGTCGAGCCCGACCTGAGGTACGAGCTGAGTATCCCGGACATCACCGAGGTGTGGCGGCGCGGCTCCGTGGTGAGCTCCTGGCTCCTCGACCTGACGGCGCAGGCCCTCGCGGAGAATCCGACGCTGTCCAACTACACGGGCGTCGTCGCCGACTCGGGAGAGGGCCGGTGGACGGTCATGGCGGCCGTCGAGGAGGGCGTGTCGGCCGAGGTGCTCTCGGCCTCCCTCTACGCGCGCTTCCGCTCGCGCCAGGACCACACCTTCGCCGAGAAGGTGCTGTCGGCCATGCGGCAAAAGTTCGGCGGCCACGTCGAGCAGCCGGCCGGGTGATCCTGGCGGGCGACGTCGGCGGAACGAAGACCGCGCTGGCGCTCTTCGAGGAGCGGGGCCGCGGCCTTGCGGTCGTCCGCGAAGGGGTGCTGGCGAGTCATGGCTTCGCGGCCCTCGAGGACGCGATCCGACAGTTTCTCTACGAGGGCCCACGCGTATCGGTGGACGCCGCGTGCGTCGGCGTCGCCGGCCCGGTGATCGACGGGCGGTGCACCGCGACGAATCTTCCGTGGGTGATCGACGAAGCCTCGCTCGCCGTGAGCGTCTCGACCAAGCGGGTGAAGCTCGTGAACGATCTGGAGGCGACCGGCTCCGGAATCCTCGGGCTCCCGCCGTCGATGCTGGTCCCGCTCCAGACCGGCGAGCCGCGCAAGGGGAACAGAGTGCTGATCGCGGCGGGCACGGGCCTCGGTGAAGTCCTTCTCCTCTGGGACGGCCGGCGGCACCGCGTGGTCGGCTCCGAAGGCGGCCATGCCGACTTCGCGCCGCGTACCGATCTCGAGATCGAGCTCTTCCGATTTCTGCGCCGCGAGTTCGGGCGCGTCAGCTACGAGCGCGTCGTGTCGGGGCCCGGGCTCTACAACGTCTACCGGTTTCTCCTGGCGAGCGACGGGTCGTCGGAGCCCGAATGGCTCCGCGCGCGCATGGAGAGCGGCGATCCGAGCGCGGTGGTCGCCGAGGCGGCTCTCGATCGGGGTGATCCGCGCGCCGTCCAGGCGCTCGACGTGTTCGCGTCCATCTACGGCGCCGAAGCCGGTAATCTCGCGCTCAAGGCGCTCGCGGTCGGGGGCGTCTTCGTGGGCGGGGGCATCGCGCCGAAGATCCGCGCGAAGCTCGAGGACGGGACGTTCGTCTCGGCCTTCCGCGACAAGGGGCGGTTGGCCGACCTGATGGCCTCGATTCCCGTGCACCTGGTCCTCGAGCCTCGCGCGGCGCTCCTCGGTGCGGCCGCTATCGCCAGATCGCTTCTGTCCAGGGCCGCCCCGGGGGCTCGCCGTGCCGGGGGCACCCGATAGCCCTGCCGGCCGCTCCTCTCGGCGCCTGCCGCGTGTCGAAGCCGTGAGCGCCCGAAAGTCCGTGACCCGGGAAGAGCTGAGGCTCCAGGAATCCCAGGATCGCACGGCCCATTGGCGGCGATGGGGGCCGTACCTGGCCGAGCGACAGTGGGGGACCGTCCGCGAGGACTACAGCCCCAACGGGACGGCCTGGGACTTCTTCCCTCACGACCACGCCCGATCGAGGGCGTACCGGTGGGGCGAGGACGGGATCGCCGGGATCACCGACAACCACGGACGGCTCTGCCTGGCGCTGGCGCTCTGGAACGGCCGCGATCGGATTCTGAAGGAACGGCTCTTCGGGCTCAGCGGAAGCGAGGGGAATCACGGCGAGGACGTGAAGGAGTACTACTTCTACCTCGACTCGACGCCCACCCACTCCTACATGCAATACCTCTACAAGTACCCCCAGGCGGCGTTTCCCTACGACGCACTCGTCGAGGAGAACCGGCGGCGCGACCGTCGGGCGCCGGAGTTCGAGCTGATCGATACGGGCGTCTTCGACGGCGATCGCTATTTCGACGTGGTCGTGGAATACGCGAAGGGGGCGCCCGACGACGTCCTCGCTCGCATCACCGTGACGAACCGCGGCCCCGAGGCGGCCGAGCTCCATCTCTTGCCGACCCTCTGGTACCGCAACACGTGGACGTGGGACACCGGAGAGCCCGAGCGGCCCGCGCTGCGCGCCGGCCAGGCCAGCCGCCACGCGGTGATCGAGGCGGAGCACTCGTCGCTCGGCGCGCGGTGGCTCTACTGCGAGGGAGCGCCGGAGCTTCTGTTCACCGAGAACGACACCAACACCGCGCGCCTCTTCGAGGTGCCGAACGCGAGCCCATTCGTGAAGGACTCGATCAACGACTACGTCGTCACGGGGCGAACGGACGCCGTCAACCCGGAGCGGTCCGGCACGAAGGCCGCCGCGTACTATCGCCAGAGGCTCGAGCCTGGGCAGAGCGTCGTCACGCGGCTCAGGCTCTCCAACACGCCGCTTCCGGCCGGCCCGTTCGAAAGGGACTTCGACGCCATCTTCGGCCAGCGGGCGCGAGAGGCCGACGAGTTCTACCAGACGATCATCCCCGCGAGGCTCTCGGACGACGCGAAGAGCGTGATGCGCCAGGCATTCGCCGGGCTCCTCTGGTCCAAGCAGTTCTACCACTACGACGTCCGGCGCTGGCTCGAAGGCGACCCCGTCTGCCCGCCGCCCCCGCCGGCGCGGTCGAAGGGCCGGAACCACGAGTGGCGCCACCTCTACAACGAAGACGTGATCTCGATGCCGGACAAGTGGGAGTACCCGTGGTACGCGGCGTGGGATCTCGCGTTTCACACGATCCCGTTCGCGCTCGTCGACCCCGACTTCGCCAAGGCGCAGCTCGTCCTCTTGCTGCGCGAGTGGTACATGCACCCGAACGGGCAGATGCCCGCCTACGAGTGGGCGTTGGGCGACGTGAACCCGCCGGTCCACGCGTGGGCGGCGCTGCGCGTCTACCGGATCGAGCGGCGCCTCCGCGGCAGGGGCGACCGCGGATTCCTCGAGAAGATCTTCCACAAGCTCCTGCTGAACTTCACCTGGTGGGTGAACCGGAAGGACGCCGAGGGCAAGAACGTCTTCCAGGGCGGCTTCCTCGGCCTCGACAACATCGGCGTCTTCGACCGGTCGGCGCCGCTACCGACCGGGCACCACATCGAGCAGTCCGACGGCACCGCCTGGATGGGGATGTACTGCCTCAACATGCTCGCGATCGCGCTCGAGCTCGCCAAGCAGGATCCGGCCTACGAGGACGTCGCCTCGAAATTCTTCGAGCACTTCGTCTACATCGCTCACGCGGTGCACGACCTGGGCGACCAGGGAATCAATCTCTGGGACGAGACGGACGGCTTCTACTATGACGTCCTCCACGGCGACGGCATCGCCCACCCGCTGAAGGTGCGCTCGATGGTCGGGCTGATCCCGCTCTTCGCGGTCGAGACGCTCGAGCCGGAGGTCGTCGACCGGCTTCCGGGCTTCAAGCGGCGGATGCAGTGGTTCATCGACAACCATCCCGAGTTCCGAGAGCATGTCGAGACGGCGCCCAAGCCCGGCGTCGGGGTGCGCCGGCTCCTCGCGATCGTCGGGCGCCGGCAGCTCCCGCGCGTTCTCCGGTTCATGCTGGACGAGGCCGAGTTCCTCTCACCCTACGGCGTCCGCGCGGTGTCGCGGTACCACAAGGACCACCCCTACGTGCTCCGCATGGACGGTCTGGAGCATCGGGTCGACTACGAGCCGGCCGAGTCCTCGAGCGGGCTCTTCGGCGGTAACTCGAACTGGCGCGGCCCAGTCTGGTTCCCGGTGAACTACCTGCTGATCGAGTCGCTCCAGAAGTTCCACTACTTCTACCGCGACACGCTGAAAGTCCCATGTCCGACGGGCTCGGAGACCGTGCTCGACCTCTGGCAGGTCGCCGCGGAGCTGTCCCGTCGCCTGACGCGCATCTTCCTGCGCGACGCGACCGGCCGGCGGCCCGTCTTCGGCGGCACCGAGAAGTTCCAGCGCGACCCGCACTGGCGCGACCGGCTGCTCTTCTATGAATACTTCCACGGCGACAACGGCGCCGGCATCGGCGCCGGCCACCAGACGGGCTGGACGGGGATCGTCGCCAAGCTCCTCCAGCAGAGCGGCGAGCGATGAGCGCATAGTCCGCGACTTCCGCTCCGCGCCGCGCGGTAGTATTTCTCGAGGTGCGCCGCCGCGCCGCCTTCGAGGCGGCGGGTGAAGCGGCGGCGTTGCGGCCAGCGCCGAAAGGCGGGGATGTCGGCCCCCGCGCCAGCGCCGCGGATAGCCGCCGGAGTAACGCCCGGCCGGCGAGCCTACCTCCGGTCAGGCCTTGCCTTCCAGCGCGCGCTTGAGCTGGTCGAGGTGGTTGTCGTCGTGCCAGGCCATGAGCGTGACGAAGTCGTTGATCGTGATGGGGCCGCGCGTGGCGTGGATCCCGGCGCGTTTCCACTGCTCGGGCGTGAGGGTGCGGAGCAGGGCGAGCGCCTCGTCGCGCCGCGCGCGGAACGCCGACAGCGCGAGCTGCGCGTCGTTCCGGAGATACTGCCGCTCCTCGGCCCAGCGATCCGGCGTCGTGGGATCGAACGCGAGCTTCGGGTTGTCCATCGCCAGGATCATCCCGAACCGGCCGGTGAACATCTCCTCGACGTCGCGCAGGTGGCAGACCGCTTCCTTGGCCGCCCAGTTCTTGCCGTCGGGACGTCGCGACAGCGCCGCGTCGTCGCGGCCGCGGATCGCGGCGGCGAGCTCGTCGGCGGTGCGGGCCAGGCGCCTCATCCGCTCCTCGGCCGGCTGCTTCGCGTACTCTTCCATCGTCGGCATCGTGGCTCTCCCTCCGGCGTCGGGCACCAGCTGGTGGAACAGGCTCGACTCGCGCTTGTAGAACCCCTGCGTATGATACGACTCCCCCAGCCGCAGCCCCGTGTAATCGACGTGGTGGCCGACCTCGTGGAGCAGGGTCCGGAGGTACGTCCGGAAGGCGACGACGCGCTTCTGCTTGGCGGTGCGCATCCAGAGCTGGATCTTGGGCTGGCGGCCGCGCTCGTGGGTGTAGAGACCGTGGAGCTCGCCCCAGCGCGCGTGGGGTCGCGCCGCGAGCACCTCCACCCGCACGGGCGGCAGCCCCATCGCCTCGGTGAGGCCGGTGATCAGGACCTGGCTGGCCCGCTGGGTCGCCGCGCGCTCCTCCGTTTTGAGCGCGGCCTCGAGCGCGGCGACGCTCGGGTGGAGCGCCGCCGGATTCTCGAGACGAATCTCGACAAGCGCGTCGCTCTTCCGGTAGACCGCCTGCTGCGAGCGCGTGAGCCGTGCGTAATACGCGAACGGCACCGTTATTGGCCGGTGAAGCGGGGCTTTCTCTTCTCGAGGAACGCCTTGGCGCCCTCGACGCGGTCCTCGGTCGTTCGCAGGAGCGTCGACAGGTCGGCCTCGAGCCGGAGCCCGTCCTCGAGGGGCAGCGCGAGGCCCTTCACGACCGCTTCCTTCGCGTAGCGCAGCGCCACGGGCGCCCTCTCGGCGAGGGTGCGGGCGAGCCCGAGGGCCGCGGTCAGGACCTCGGCCGTCGGGACCACCCGCTCGACGAGCCCGATCCGGAGCGCCTCGCGCGCGTCGACGCGCGCGCCGGTCAGGATCATCTCGAGCGCCTTGCCGCGGCCCACGAGCCGGGGCAGGCGCTGCGTGCCGCCCCCGCCCGGGATGATCGCGAGGTTCACCTCGGTCAGGCCGAGCTGGGCGTCCTCCGCCGCGATCCGGATGTCGCAGGCCAGCGCGAGCTCGAGGCCGCCGCCGAGTGCCCACCCACGGATCGCGGCGATGATCGGCTGGCCGCAACGGTCCATCGCGCCGCGGAAGTCGACCCGGCGGCGGCTCTCGCGGAACCGGACGGGCACCTGGGGTACCACGAACTCGCGGATATCGGCGCCGGCGGAGAACGCCCGTTCGCCCGCGCCGGTGACGACGACGACCCGCGCCGCGTCGGCCTGGGCGAGGTCGCCGAAGCAACGGGTCAGCTCCTCGCGCATGCGCTCGTTCATCGCGTTGTGGACGTCGGGACGATTGAGCGTGATCGTCGCGACGCCGTCGGCCAGCTCGTAGCGGATCGCCTCGTACGCCATCGATCGATGCCTCCCGGCCCGCTCAGGCCCCGGATGTGCGCGCCGCAGGCCGTCGCGGGGCTGGGGCCCCGCCGGCCGAGGCGCGGCTCTAGATCGAAATGCGCGCCGCAGGCCGTCGCGGGGCTGGGGCCCCGCCGGCCGAGGCGCGGCTCTAGATCGGATCATTCATGAACGATCGACGCGTTCGTCGGGCGGGCGGCGCCGGGCCCAGGCAAGGGAGCCGGGGGGTACGCGACCGGCTCCGTCACCCACTCGCCCGAATCGCAGCTCTTCGAGCTGCGAACGGGACTCGGGGGTCCCACTACGCCGGTCGCGTACCCCCGGCTCCCCTGCCTGGCCCGGCGCCACCCGCCCGTTCACCGTGGTGTCGTTCATGAATAGTCCAGGCTAGGTTATCGTCGGCGACAGACGCCGCGCGCGACGAGCCCGGCGATCTCCGCGTCGGTGTAGCCGAGCTCGCGCAGCACGGCGTCGGTGTGCTGGCCGAGCGTCGGCGGCGGCCCCGGGTCGCGCGTGGGGGTCCCGGTGAAGGCGATCGGCTGTCCCATCATGCGGAGGCGCCCGACCTCCGGATGCTCGTACTCGTGGACCATGTCGTGGTGGCGGACGGCCGGGTGCTGCATGAACTCCATCACGGTCTGGACCGGCGCCGCCGGGATGTCGTGCTTCGCGAGCACCTCGAGCCAGTAGTCGCGCGGCTTGGATTTGAACTTGGCGTCGATCAGCGGCAGCAGCGACTGGTTGTTCTCGAGCCTCGCGAGCCACGAGGCGAAGCGTGGATCGTCGGCCAGGTGCTCGAGATCGAGCGCCTTGCAGAGCTTCGCCCAGAACGTCTGGTTGCCGACCGCGAGAAAGAACCAGGCGCCGTCGCCCGCCTGATAAAGGCGATAGGTCGGGTTGTCGCGGATCAGCGTCGGCTTGGTCGGATAGTCGATGGCCACGCCTGCCTGGAGCGCCAGCGCGCCTCGGAGCAGCGACGTCTCCACGCGCTGGCCGCGACCCGTGCGCTCGCGCGCGAAGAGCGCCGAGAGGATCGCCTGGGTGGCGAGCGCCGCCGTGTAGTAGTCGGTCGGCGCCGTCCGCAGGTACTGGGGCGGCCCGCCGAAGCCCTGGAGCGTCATCAGGCCGCCCAGCGCCTGGAAGATCGGATCGAAGCCGGGACGGTCGGCGTCGGGGCCGGTCGAGCCGAATGCCGTGACCGAGGAGTAGATCAGGCGGGGGTTGATCGCGCTGAGCCGCTCGTAGCCGACGCCCAGACGCTCGGCGACGCCCGGGCGCATGTTCTCCATGACGACGTCGGCGCGCTCGGCGAGCTTCTCGACGATCTCGCGTCCTTCCGGCGTCTTGAGATTCACCGCGAGCGAGCGCTTGCCCCGGTTCCAGCCGAAGAAGCCGGGCAGCTCGCGGAACGAGTCACCCTCGAGGGCCTCGACCTTGATGACCGCCGCGCCGAGATCGGCGAGCTGCATCGCCGCGTAGGAGCCGGCGATGTAGCTGGTCAGGTCGACGACGCGGACACCGTCGAGCGGAGGCGAGGACGCGGGCACGGGGCGGCGCTCGTCTCCGAGCTACCTCGCGACGCGCCGGACGATCTGCTCGCGGTGGTAGTCGACGTCGCCGTACATCGGCTCGAGCGCCTTGGCGCGCTTGAAGTAGATGTGCAGGTCGTATTCCCACGTGAAGCCGATGCCCCCGTGCACCTGGATCGCCTCGCCGCACACCTTGCGCGCGGCGTCACCCACGTACGCCTTCGCGACCGAGGCGGCGAGCTCGCCGTCCTCGGCCTTCGCGTCGAGTGCCCAGGCGGCGTAGTAGACGGCCGAGTGCGAGTTCTCCACTTCGAGGAGCATCTCGGAGCACTTGTGGCGGATCGCCTGGAACGAGCCGATCGGCTGGCCGAACTGCTCGCGCACCTTGGCGTAGCCGACCGCCATGTCCAGGCACCGGCGCGCGGCGCCGAGCATCTCGGCGGCCGCGCCGACGGCGCCGCGGCGCAGCAGGCCCGCGAGCAGGGGCGCGGCCTGGCCGGGGGCGCCGAGCAGGGCGTCCGGCGCGGCCGGGACCTTGTCCATCTCGAGGTGGACCCAGCGGGCCGCCAGGTCCATGCCCTGGACCGGCGAGAGCTTGAGACCCGACGCCGAGGGATCGACGAGGAACAGGGTCGGGCCCTCGGGGGCGCGCGCGGGGATCAGCAGCACGTTGGCCACGTGGGCCCAGGGCACGAAGCGCTTCGTCCCGGAGATCGCCCACCCCTTCGACGTCTTCTCGGCCCGTGTCGTCATCGCCGCGGGGTCCCAGTCGAGATCGTTGTCGAGGAGCGCCAGCGTCGCGCGCGCGTCGCCCGTCGCGATCGCGGAGAGCCAGCGCTTTTTCTGGGCGTCGGTGCCCGCCGCCTCGACGGCGGCGGCGCTCAGGATGGTCGGCCAGTACGGCCCGGGATACGCAGCGCGGCCGAGCTCCTCGAGCAGGATCGCCGTCTCGACCATGCCGAGCCCGCTGCCGCCGTGAGCCTCGGGCAGGGAGAGGCCGAGCCAGCCGAGCTGGGCCATCTCCTTCCACATGGTGTCGCTCTCGCCGCGCGGGTCGTCCCACAGGAGCCGCACGGCGGAGGGCTTGCAGTGCTCGTCGAGAAACGCGCGGGCCGAGTTCTTCAGTAATTGCTGGTCGGAGCTGAACGAGAAGTCCATGGCGTCAGGCCTTCAGGCGGTCCGCGCGCACTTCCTTGGGCAGGCCGAGCACGCGCTCCCCGATGATGTTCTTCTGGATCTCGGACGAGCCCGAGTAGATCGTGCCGGCGCGCGACCAGAGGAACGCGGTCGCGAACGTGCCGGGCTCGCCGGAGGAGGAGTCGACCTCCTCGAACTCTTCGCGCGCGACCATGAGCTGTCCGAAGGGGCCGAGGATCTCGAGGGCCAGCTCGTAGTAGCGCTTCTCGAACTCGGTATACGACAGTTTGGTGATCGATGAGGCGGAGCCGGGCGCGTCGCCCTTTTGCAGCGCCGAGAGCACCCGCAGGGCGGCATAGCGCTGCACCTCGAGGTCGGCGTAGATACGACCCATTCTCGCCCGCACCGACGCGTCTTCGAGCAGCGGCCGGCCGCCTCGCTTCAGCTCCTTCGTCGCCTTCACGAGCTGGTTGAACGCGGTGGTGTAGCGCGTCACCCGGCCCAGCGAGTTCCCGCCGCGCTCGAAGCCGAGCGTCGTCTGCGCGATCTCCCAGCCCTGGTTGACGTTGCCGATCAGGTCCGACTTCTCCGCGCGGGCATTGGTCATGAAGACTTCGGAGAAGAGCGAGCTCCCGGTGATCTGCTTGAGGGGGCGCACCTCGACGCCGGGCTGGCGCATGTTGAGCAGCACGCACGAGATGCCGCGGTGCTTGGCCACCTTCGAATCCGTGCGCGCGAGCAGGATGCCCCAGTCGGCGATGGGCCCGCTCGACGTCCAGATCTTCTGACCGTTGACGACGAAGTGGTCGCCCTGGTCCTCCGCGCGCGTCTTGAGGCTCGCGAGATCCGAGCCCGCGTTCGGCTCGGAGTAGAGCTGGCACCAGATCTCCTCGGCGGTCAGCATCTTCTTGAGGTAGCGCTGCTTCTGCGCCTCGGTGCCGTGGACGATGATCGTCGGGCCGATGAAGCCGATGCCGAGGCCGTTGATGGTCGGCGGCGCGCTCACCCGCGCCATCTCGTCCTGGACGATCGCCTGCCGCATCGGCGTGGTGCCCCAGCCGCCGTACTCCTTGGGCCACAGCATCCCGACGTAGCCCGCCTCGTAGAGCTTGCGATGCCACGCTTTTCGCTCGTCGAGGGTCTTCAGATCGTGCGTGGGGACGTTGGCCTCGAGCCAGCGCCGGGTCGTCGCGCGGAACTCCCGGTCCTCAGGCGCGTAATTCAGATCCATCGGTCGGCCTCCTCGGCGGTGCGCGCCGCAGGCCGTCGCGGGGCTGGGGCCCCGCCGGCCGAGGCGCGGCTATGAAACAAATGAATGCACGTTTCTAGCACGCCGGCCGGCTCGAATCAACGCGCGGGGGACGGCAGCCGGTAGATCGCGGTGTGGAGCACGTGGGCGACCGGGCGGGCGCGCTCGCCGGCGACGATCACGAGGTCCGCCTCGACGAACTCCCGGCCCTTTTTCTCGAAGAGCGAGCGCACGCGGCCGCGGGTCGCCAGGGTCTCGCCGACGCGCGCGCCGCCGAGGTGCCGCACGACGCTGCCGGCGTGGATCCACGCGCTCATCCGGACGTTCTGCGAGAGGGCCTTGTTGGCCTGGTCGAGGAAGAACCCGGGATGGGCCCAGCCGCGCGCTCCGCGGTAGAGCGGGAGCGCGTCGTTGACGCGCTCGAGGTATTCGGCGGCACGCGCGTCGTCGTACGGGTTCACCGGGGTGCCGAGGGCGTCGAGGCCGGCGAGGTGGTCGCGCGTCGCGGGGGGCCGCTCCGCCGGCAGCGGCGCCGCCGGATAGAGGGCCAGGTTCACCGGCACCGGCGAGCCGGCCGGCAGCGTCGCCGTCAGCGTCGCGCACTCGCCGCCGGCGTCCGTGGAGGCCGAGATCGTCGCGGCGAGGCTCCTCGCGTCGTGCGCGGTCACCGCGCCGGCGACGCGGACCTCCTCGCCGTCGTGGATCGGCTTCAGGAACCGCACGCTCGCGGTTCCGCGCTCGAGCCACGCCGCGCCGAAGACCTCCACGAGGGGATGCGTGAGATACGCGTAGACGGTCACGCCCGGCACGAGCGCGCCGCGGAAGCCGTACTGGCGCGCGATCTGATCGTCGTGGATCTTGTTCTCGGAGCTGGTCGACGTGTTCCGGGCCTTGACGTGATACTCGGGCAGACGCTCCTTGCTCTCCGTACGAGCCTCCTCCACCGCGATCTGGTGGCGGCAAGTATATAATCATCCCGGTCATGTCGCGCGGGCTCCTGATCGCCCTGGTCGTGGTCGTCGTCCTGGTCGGCGGTGTCGCCGCGTGGGCGGTCTCGGTCAACAACCAGCTCGTCGTGCTCGATCAGGGCGTCAACGAGAAGTGGGCGCAGGTGCAGAACGTCTACCAGCGTCGCGCCGACCTCATTCCCAACCTCGTCGAGACCGTGAAGGGCTTCGCGGCGCAGGAGCGCACGGTGCTGGAGGAGGTCACCCGCGCGCGGGCCAGCGCGTCCTCGATCCAGCTGACGCCCGAGGCGCTCAACGACCCGAAAGCGCTCGAGCGGTTCCAGGCCGCGCAGAACCAGCTCTCGGGGGCGCTCTCGCGGCTCCTGGTCACCGTCGAGCGCTACCCCGAGCTCAAGTCGAACCAGAACTTCCTCGCCCTGCAGACCCAGCTCGAAGGGACGGAGAACCGGATCACCGTCGAGCGCCGGCGGTTCAACGAAGCCGTCCGCGAGTACAACACGCGCCTGCGCCTCTTCCCGGGCTCGCTGATCGCCCGCGTCGCCGGCTTCCAGCCCAAGGCGTTCTTCGAGGCGGCGCCCGACGCGGCCACCGTCCCCAAGGTGAAGTTCTAGCCTGCTCCTCGCGGCTGTCCTCGCCGTCGCCCTCGTTCTGCCGCAGGTACCGACCGGCCGGGTGAACGACTACGCCGGCCTGCTGGCGCCGGGCGAGCGCGAGCGGCTCGAATCGCTCCTGGCCGAGTACCAGCGTGCCACCGGAACCCAGATGGCGATCGCGATCTTCCGGTCACTCGAGGGCGAGAGCCTGGAGGACGTCGCCAGCACGCTCTTCCAGAAGTGGCGCCTCGGCCAGAAGGCCCTCGACAACGGCGTCCTGCTCGTCGTGTTCGTCCAGGACCGAAAGCTACGGCTCGAGGTCGGCTACGGGCTCGAGGGCGTGCTGCCGGACGCCGAGGCCGGCCGGATCATCCGCGACGCGGTCTCGCCCCGCTTCCGCGAGCAGCGCTACGCGGCCGGGCTCGAGGCCGCGGTGGCCGCGGTGTACGCGCGGATCGCGCCGTCGAGCTCGCCCGGACAGACGCAGCGCCAGCGGCCGTCGCAGGGCGAGGGCGCCGCTCCTCTCTACCTGCTGCTCTTCCTCGGGCTCGCGACGCTCGTCGTCGGCGGCCTCGCGCTGGAGGCCTCGCACCAGCGCGGCTACACGGCGGGCCGGAGGGGTTGGGGCTCTTCGGGCTACGGCGGCTGGTACGGCGGAGGCTGGGGCGGTGGCGGCGGCGGGTCGTCGGGAGGCGGAGATTTTTCCGGCGGCGGTGGGAGCTCGGGCGGCGGCGGCGCGAGCGGAGGCTGGTGATGCCACGGCACCCGAAGTGGACGCGGCGCTTTCTCAGCGAGCCGGATTTCGACGCGATCACACGGGCGATCAGGACCGCCGAGTCGCGCACGTCGGCGGAGATCCGGGTGCATCTCGAGCGGCGCGTGCCGCGCCGGCTCCTTTTCGGGCGCGCTCCCGATGTCTTGACGCGCGCCCGGCACCTGTTCAGGCGGCTCGGCATGCACCGCACGGCCGAGCGACACGGCGTGCTGATCTATCTCGCGGTCGAGGAGCGGCGCCTGGCGGTGGTCGGCGACGAGGGCATCCATGGACGCGTCGGCGATCGCCACTGGGACCGCGTGCGCGATCTGATGGTGGAAAAGCTGCGCGCGAACGCGCCCCGGGAAGCGATCGAGCGCGCGATCGAGGAGCTCGGCCGAGAGCTCGCGGCGCACTATCCGCGCCGGCCCGACGACCGGAACGAGCTGAGCGACGAGGTCAGCGTGTCGTGACGGACGCGCCGGGTGTACTGTACGGGCATGGTCGCCCGCGCGCTGATCGTCGGCGCTCTCGCCGCGTTCCTGGCGGTCCCGTTCGCGGGCGCGCAGGAGACTCGCCCCGGCCCGGGCACGGTCCCCCTCGAGCTCAAGCGCGACGCGACGCCCCCGCGTGCCGTCGTGCGTCCCGACGCTGAGCGCAACCAGGCCGTGCGTGAGGCCGAGCGCGCCGCGGCCGAGTACGAGCAGCAGCGGCGGGACGAGTCGCTCGTGCGCGAGCAGACCCGGTCCGCGCCACGACGTCCGGACCTCGGCTACGACGTCTCCGGGGGCATTCAGCAGCGCAACCTCCCGCGCCGATGACCCGCGACGACATTTCGACGCCCGCGCTGCTGCTCGACCTCGACCGCTTCGAGCGGAACCTCCGCCGGATGGCCGCGCACGCGCGCGCGGCCGGCAAGAACCTTCGACCCCACGCCAAGACGCACCGCTGCCCCGAGATCGCCCGCCGGCAGGTGAGCGCCGGGGCGCTCGGGGTCGCCTGCGCCAAGCTCGGCGAGGCGGAGGTGATGGCGCGCGCCGGCGTCCGCGGCCTGCTGATCACGACCGAGGTCGTCGCGCCGGCCGCGATCCGCCGGCTGCTGCGGCTCGTCTCGGCGGCGCCCGACACGCTCGTCGTGGTCGATAACCCCGCGAACGTCGCCGAGCTCGGCCGCGAGGCCGCCGCCGACGGCGTGACGCTCAACCTCCTGGTCGATGTCGATGTGGGCACCCGGCGCACCGGCATCGCCCCCGGACAACCCGCGCTGGCGCTCGCGCGCGCCGTGGCCGCGCAGCCGGCGCTTCGCTTCCGCGGGCTCCAGGGCTACGCGGGCCACTGCGCTCACGTCATCGGCTGGGAAGCGCGGCGCGAGGCGTCGCGCGCGGCGCTGGCGCCGCTCATGGAGACGCGCGCGCTGATCGAGGGCGCCGGACTGCCGGTCGAGATCGTCGCGGGCGGCTCGACCGGCACCTGGGACATCGACGTCGAGCTGCCCGGGCTCACCGAGCTGCAGGCGGGCTCCTATTGCGTGATGGATATCGACTACCGGCGCATCGGCGGTCGGGCCGGGGCCATGAACACCGACTTCGAGATGGCGCTCACGGTGGTCACGACGGTCGTCAGCGTGCCCACGGCCGAGCGCGCGATGGTCGACGGCGGGCTCAAGGCCTTCTCGACCGACAAGCCGTTTCCGCCTGAGTCGGTGGAGCGCCCGGGCGTCGAGTACAGCTTCGCCGGCGACGAGCACGGCCGTCTGACGGTCAGCGACCCCTCGCGCGCGCCGCGGCTCGGCGAGCGCATCGAGTTCTTCCAGCCCCACTGCGACCCGACGATCAACCTCTACGATCGGATCTACGCGGTGCGCGGCGACAAGGTCGAGGCGGTGTGGGATATCGCCGCGCGCGGCCGCTCGGATTAGGTCCATGTGGGGCTCCGGACGCCCCCCAAGGCCCCCGGCGCTCGGACCGCCCCGGCGCAGCCGAGGCGCCCCTCGACAACGCGATTCGCCCGGGGGCTCAGGCCGCCGGGCGGTATGCGATCAGGTAGCGGTGCTCGCCCTCGAGCACGACCTCGCCCCGCTGGTTGCGGAGCGCCACGCGCAGGGTGAGCAGGCCCGCCGACCGCTTACGCTCGAGACCGACGACCTCGTGCTCGGGGTAGATCGTGTCGCCGA
>DASPZZ010000011.1:0-2340 GCA_035635995.1 Binatia bacterium
GCTCGTGAACTCGATTCCCGAGCTCGACGCGAAGCTCTACGCCTCGACCCAGGTCGTCGACGAAGGACGGCACGTCGAGGTCTTCGAGCGCTACGTCAAGAAGCTCCACAAGATCTACCCGGTCGACCCGCTGCTCAAGGCGCTACTGGACGAGATCCTGGCCACCAACCTCTGGGAGCTGAAGCTCCTGGGGATGCAGATGATCGTCGAGGGCCTCGCCATCGCCGCCTTCAACGTCATGCGCAAGCAGACGGGCGACCCGACGCTCGCGCAGCTGCTCGACTACGTCCTGCAGGACGAAGGGCGCCACGTGAACTTCGGCTACTTCGCGCTGCGGCGCTCGATCCCGAACATGGAACCGGCCAAGCGCGAGTACCTCGAGGACTTCACCTTCAGGGCCTGCGACCACATGTACGCGCGCGACGAGCGGACGGGCTTTCAGTCGGTGAAGGGCGTCTGGAGCGAGATGGGCTGGGACGGTGAGGCCATCTGGCGGGACACGGTCAGCCATTCCCAGACGACGAAGTCCTTCAACAGCTTTCTGTTCCAGGAGAACCTGATGCCGCGGCGCCAGCGGCTCGGGCTCATCTCGGAGCGGATCGCGCCGCGCTACCGGGAGCTCGGGCTGCTCGCCTGATCAGCCCTTGAAGTCGTCCGGCACCTTCGGCGCGTCGCCGAGCTGCTTGACGTCGACGGTGTAGATCGCCGGCGCCGACTTCAGCTTGACCCAGGCCTGCTCGCCCTCGCGCTTGCCCACGAGCAGCACGCCGGCCTCGCTGCCGTCCGCTTTCACGAGCGTCACCTCGAGCGTCGGGGCATCGAGACCGTACTTGGCCGGCTCGTCGCCGGTCGGCGCGGCGATCGTCTTCCACTTGAGCGCCCGCAGCGCGTAGAGGAGATTGTCCACGGTCGCGGCCTTGGCCGCGCCCTTTCCGCCCTCGACGAGCTTCCAGTCGTTCTCGCCGCTCCGCTCGACCACGATGGTCTGGCCGCCCGCGCGCACGCGCATACGTTTGATATCCCGCGGCTCGAGCCCGGACAGGAGCGTGCGATCGCGCAGGTCGTCGGGTGAGCGCGCCAGCTCGTCGAGTGCCTTGCCGTCGACGAGCACCACGGGCCCCTGGCCCGCCACCGCCGCGTACGCGCTCGGCGCGCCGGCGCGCTTCTCCGTCGAGGGCGCGAGGAGAACGGTCCGGGGCGCCGACGCGCCCTGCTCGGTGATGTTCACGCGCACCGTGGGCTTGGCGAGATAGCGCGGGATTCCCGAGGCGTCGTCGCTCAGGAAGGCCTGGGCTCGGAGGTCGCGCAGCTTGAAGAGCACCGCGCCCGCTTCGACCTGGTCGGCGGCGAGCGGCTGCGGCGCGGTGATCTTCCAGCGCTCGCCGTCCTTGGCGAGCGTGACGGCGCCCTTCGCGCTCTCGATCTCGATCTGCGTGACCTTGTCCCGGTCGAAGCCGACGAGCGTCTTGTCGCGCAGGACCGCGAGGTTCTTCGGCACCGCCGCCCACGTCTCGTCCGGGATCAGCATCACCGTCGACTCGCCGGGCCGCATGGCGAAGACGCCCTTCTTGGCCGGGTCGGCGCGTCCGACCAGAAGCGTCTTCGTCGCGCGGTCCTTGTCCCGGCCGGTCTGGACGTCGAGGCGGACCGGCTTGTCGAGCCCGAACGGCTCCAGAGAGCGCGGCGCGTCGGCCGCGAACTCCTTGACGCGCGCGGCGCGGAGCTTCTCGAGGAAGTTGCGCACGGTGTCGGCGTCCGCCGGCAACGGACGCGGTCTCGTCAGCTTCCACCGGCCGTCGGCCTGCTCGAGCGCGATTTTTTCGTCGCGGGTATCGATCTCGAGGCCGGTCACGTCCTTCTGGTCGAAGGCGAGCACGGTCTTGTCGCGGAACTCCGCGACCGGCCGAGTGGTGTCTCGCAGGACCGAGTCGCCGACCACGAAGACGGCGGGCTTGCCCGCCTCGCGCGCGTAGACCCAGACGCCGGTGGGGCTCTTGGCGCCGAGGATCAAGCCGATCTGCTTACCGTCCTTGAGCTTGAGCGTCGCTTCCGCGGCCGGGCGGTCGAGGCCGAAATCGCCAAGCGCTTTCGGGTCGGCTTCGATCTCACGGTCCATGCGGGCCGTGACGATCGACGTCACCGTCTCGTCGATGGGCCCGCGGTCGCCGCGCGCCTTCACGGGAGCGAGGATCTGCCATGCGTCGCCCTCGCGCTTCAGCGTGACGGTGGAATCCGTGCGCTTGAGCTCCACCTCGGCCACGTCGGCCGGCTCGACGGCGAAGACCCGGCCCTTGCGCCCCTCCGTCTTCTCCCGCTCGGGGCCCATCCGGACCTCATAGA
>DASPZZ010000012.1:0-2945 GCA_035635995.1 Binatia bacterium
AGATCGCCCTGGGCGAAGTTCACCAGCTCGGTCGCCTTGTAGACGAGGACGAAGCCGAGCGCCACCAGGCCGTAGATGCAGCCCACCGCGAGACCGTTCAGCACGAGCTGCAGGATCGTATCCAGACCGGGCCCTCCCTCGAAATGCTCCGTTTATAGCCGAAATGCTCCGTTCAAAGCCAGCGCCGGTGGGATTGCCACGCGCTACCCGCTCGTTTACACTTCAATGAACAGCCGTTCATTCCCGTGGAGGACTCCGATGGATCGTCCGATCGCCTACGACAAGCTCGCACGTGAAGAACGGTTCGTGAGGATGCGCGCGCGCGACGTCGCCGAGCTGAAGGTCGCCCAGGGGCTTCCACCGTTTCCGGATCTCTCGAGCCGCGAGTCGATCAAGGAGCGGGTCCACGGGATCATGGTCGGCGAGCTGCAGGCGATGGAAGGTGCCGGCCGCACCGTGTGCGACTTCCCCGACGCGCCCTGGGATTTCACGATGGACATGGCGCGCCAGGTCTGGGACGAGTCGCGCCACGTCGAGATCTACCTGAGGCTGCTCGAGCACCTCGACGGCTACGCGGGCGAATATCCGGAGACGACGATCCTCTGGCGCTGCGCCTGTGCCGAGGACGCGGCGGCGCGGGTCGCGGGAGTCAACCGCGGTCTCGAGGGGCTCGCCTGCGACGTCTTCAACCAGCTCGTGCACATCGCCCGCAAGATCGGCGACCCCATCCTAGAGCGCGCCGTGGATTTCGTCCTGGCCGACGAGATCACCCACGTCCGCATGGGCTCGAAGTGGCTCACCAAGCTGACGGAGGGTGACGCCGAGCGCCGGCGCCGCGCGATCGAGTTCCAGGAGAGCATCGACGAGCGCTTCAACCTGGGCGGCGTGCGCCGCGAGGGCGACCACGACGTGGTGTCCATCTCGATCGCGACCGACGTGCGGCGGATGGCGGGATTCACCGAAGAAGAGATCGAGCGTCTGATCAAGACGACCCAGCGGTCTCAGGTCTACTGACCGGCGTGTCCGAGCTCCTCGAAGGCACCTTCAGCGCCGAGCACTCCGCTCGTCTGCTCCGCAACTACCGTTACGTCGTCGAGCGCGCGATGCGGGCGCTCGGCGGCTGGATCGCGCTCACGCCAGAGCTGTCGGCCAAGCTCCTGATGGGCCGCCACGTGTGGGACCTCGCCCAGCAGTGCGACGCCTTCGGCCAGCGGCTTCCCGAGCTTCGCTCGCGCGCCCAGGTCTCGGAGGCTGCGAACCCCGCGGTCGCCACGTTCATGGACTCGGTCGAGGACGCGGAGGGGCCCGATCAGACGCTCGAGCGCCTGGTGGGCGTCTACAGCGTGCTGAAGCCCCATCTGCTCGCGACGTATCGCGACCACCTCGCCCACGCCAATCCGGTCTACGAGCCGCCGACCCGCCGGATCCTCGCGCGGTGCATCGACGACGAGGAGCGCCACATCGCGGCGGGCGAGACCATACTGAAATACCTCGCCGCCGGGCCACGGGTGACCGAGCGCGTGAGCGTGCGGCGCCGCCACCTGGAAGGGCTGCTCGCGGCGGCGGGCGGCGTGACAGGCGCCGGGCTCCCGACGCGCGAGCCAGCCGAGGCGCCGAGTGGCCGGGCGGAGCTCTCGGACGACGCCCAGGAATTCATTCGACTGGAGAAGGCGACCGGCGCGTGGCCGATCCCCGCGGACCTCGAGAAGGCGCAGCGCGTGTTCGCCGAGGCGCTCGTGGCCGGTGACGACGCCACGCTGGCCCGCCTGCTCGTGCCGGGCCTCGAGCTCGAGACGACCGCGTGGGCTCTTCTGGGGGGCACCACGTATTCCCACCATGTCACCGTCGCGTGCGCGCGGCTCGGCCACCAGTGGCTCGTGAAGACGAGGCTGGATAGCCCTTCGAGCTCGGCGACCGTGCTCGCCCGCTGGACCTCGTCTCCGGAGGGCTGGCGCATCGCCGCTCTCGACGTCGTCGGGCGAGACGCCGTCCGCCCGGCCTGACCGTCGTTGTTCGGCACGGTCCTGGTCGCCAACCGGGGAGAGATCGCCCGTCGGGTGTTCCGCGCCTGCCGCACGCTCGGGCTCAGGACGGTCGCGGTGCACTCGGAGGCCGATCGCGGCGCCCTCCACGTGCGCGACGCCGACTCGGCCGTCGAGATCGGCGGGGCCGCCGCCCGTGAAAGCTACCTCAACACCGAGCGCATCCTCCAGGCAGCACGCCAGACCGGCGCCGACGCGGTCCACCCCGGCTACGGATTTCTCTCGGAGAGCTGGCGATTCGCCGAGGCCGTGCAGGGCGCCGGGATCGTCTTCATCGGGCCCCGGCCGGAAGCGATCCGCCGCATGGGAGACAAGATCGAGGCGCGACGGCTGATGAGCGCGGCCGGTGTCTCCGTGCTCCCCGGCAGCGTCGACGCGGTCGCCGACGCCGCCGGCGCCGAGGCCATCGCGCGCGAGGTCGGCTACCCGGTCATCCTGAAAGCGGCCGCCGGCGGCGGCGGCATCGGCATGGCGCGCGTCGACAAGCCCGCCGATCTCGTCGGAGCGTTCGCCGCGGCGAGCCGGCGCGCGCAGGCCGCGTTCGGGACGGGCGATCTCTATGTCGAGCGCTATCTGGAGCGACCCCGGCACGTCGAGGTCCAGGTGTTCGGCGACGACGCCGGAGCGATCGTGCACATGCACGAGCGCGAGTGCTCGATCCAGCGTCGTCACCAGAAGCTGGTCGAGGAGTCGCCGGCGCCCGGGTTGCCGGCGTCGACGAAGGCAGGCCTGACCAAGGCGGCGGTGGCCGGCGCCCGCGCGATCGGCTACACGAACGCCGGGACGATGGAGTTCCTCGTGGACGAGGGCGGGGGATTCTATTTCCTCGAGATGAACGCTCGGCTCCAGGTCGAGCATCCCGTCACCGAGGAAGTGACCGGCCTCGATCTGGTCGTCGCTCAG
>DASPZZ010000013.1:0-4775 GCA_035635995.1 Binatia bacterium
CTCGACCGCGGCGCCGATCGGTCGGTGCGCACGGCGGAGGGCGAGACGGCGCTGGACATCGCCGTGAAGCACGCGCGACAGGAGGTCGCTCGCCTGCTCGGAGGGTGACCGCCGAAGTCGTCCGGGTTAGCATTGCGCGCCAGGGCTGAGCCAGCCGAACCGCTGAAGGAGGTCGCCATGTTCAAGAAGATCGATCACGTCGAGATCGTGACCGAACAGCTCGAACGCGCCGTGCAGTTCTACACCGACGTGCTCGGGTTCAAGGTCCGGGCGAAGGAGCGGATCGACCGCTCGTCCCTGGGCGTTTCGCTGGACCTCGCCTATCTCGATCTCGGCGGCACGGCGGTCGAGCTGATCGCGTACGGCGGCCCGGTGGCGCCGGCGCCCACGCAGGAGCATCTGGGCTATCGCATGATGGCGCTGGAAGTGGCGGACATGCAGACGGCTATCGATTACCTGAAGACGAAGAACGTCCCGATCACGTGGGGGCCGAGGGTGCGCGAGGGCGAGTACGCGAGGGCGGAGATCCGCGATCCCGACGGGCACAGCATCGAGCTGAGGCACTGGTTCGGTCGTCGATGATCCTCGACGAGCAGGCGGTCCACGACCTCCTGCGCATGGAGGACCTGATCCCGGCCATGGCGAAGGCGCTGGCCGACCTCTCGAGCGGCAAGGTCGTTCAGCCCATGCGCGTGATGGTCCCGATCGCCGAGCACCAGGGCTTCCTGGGGCTCATGCCGGCCTACGGCGGTGCGCTCGGCGCCAAGCTGGTCACGTTCTACCCGAGCAACCAGGGCATCCCGACGCACCACGCGATGATCGTGCTCTTCCGGCCCGAGACGGGCGAGCCGCTGGTCACGATGGACGGCCGGCTCATCACCGAGATGCGCACGGCGGCGGTGTCGGCGGTCGCCACCCGGTTGCTGGCGCGCCCGGAGGCCTCGGTGCTCGGCATGCTCGGCTCGGGCGTGCAGGCGCGGAGTCATCTCGAGGCGCTCCGCCTGGTCCGCCCGTTCCGGGAGGTCCGCGTGTGGAGCCCGCGGAACGCCGCCGCCTTCGCCAAGCAGTTCGGGATCCGCGCGGCGGCATCGGCGGAGGAAGCGGTGCGGGGCGCAGACGTGGTCGTGGTGGCGACGACGTCACAGACGCCCGTGCTGTCGGGCGCGTGGCTCTCGCCGGGCACCCACATCAATGCGGTCGGGGCTCCGCGACCGACCTGGCGGGAGCTCGACGACGACGTGGTTCGGAAAGCTCGGCTCTATGTCGAGTCGCGCGAGGCGGCGACACGCGAATCCGGAGACGTCATCGCCGCGGGCCAGATCTTCGCCGAGATCGGAGAGGTGGTGGCGGGCGGGAAGCCCGGCCGCCAATCGGCGGACGAGATCACTCTGTTCAAATCGGTCGGCGTCGCGGTCGAGGACGTGGTCTCGGCGGATCTCGTGTACCGCAAGGCCGTGCAAGCTGGGGTCAGGTGATCGGCCGGCGCGCCGTGCGGGTCCACAAGCCGGCCGGCTGGCGGAAGGTCGCCTAGCGCAGCGTCTGCTGCGGGAGATCCAGAGCCTTCTCGGCGAGCGTCGTCAGCATCCGCCAGACGGGCTCGTGATGGCGCGTGGTCTGCGGATCGTCGCCGGCGCTGTCCAGCAGCACGTACGCGGCGCCGAGCGATTCCAGCGCTTCCAGGTCCTTCCGCACCTGATCGAGCGTGCCCTGGCCGGCCAGGCGCTGCTCGTCGGGCCGCGGCGACTCCGTCAGCTCGAGCCTGATACGCGGGCAGAGGGCGGGAACGGGCTTGCCCTCGGCGGCGGCGATCGCCTTGAGCTTCGGCAGACCGGTGTCCCTCATCCAGTCCATGCGAACCCGGTTCGGGTGCCAGCCGTCGCCGTAGCGCACCGCCCGGCGCAGCGCGGCGTCGCTCGAGCCGCCGACCCAGATGGGCGGATGCGGTGAGCGTAGCGGACGGGGCCCGGTGTACACGTCCTTGAACGAGACGAACGCGCCGGCGTACGACGCGACGTCGCGGGTCCAGAGCGTCTTGATCGCCTCGAGATAGTCGTTCGAGATGGCGCCGCGGCGCGTGAACGGCACGCCGAGCGCCTCGAACTCCTGCTTGGCCCAGCCGACGCCGACTCCGAAGATGAAGCGGCCTCCGCTCAACCGGTCGACGGCCGCGGCCATGCGCGCCGTCAGGACGGGGTGTCGGTACGGCAGGATGATCACCGTGGTGCCGAGCTCGATCGTGCGCGTGGCGGCCGCGAGCCAGCCGAGCGTGATGAACGGGTCGTAGATGGGCGCGGGATACTTGGCCGCGACGTCGGGCGTGGGCGCGACGTGGTCCGAGATCATCACCAGGTGGTAGCCGAGCGCTTCGACGAGCGTTGCCCAGCGCGCGAGCGAGTCCGGGCTCACCCCCGGCCCCCAGTTCAGGAGGTTGACGCCGACCTTCATCGGCAGCCGATGGCCGGACGACGCTGGGCCCACGGGGGCGCCGCCTCGAACGCCGCCGAGGCGCGCAGCACCGTGACGTCGTCGAACCGGCGGCCGATGATCTGCAGCCCGATCGGCAGCCCCGCCTTCGTGAAGCCGCACGGCACCGTCGCCGCCGGCTGGCCCGTCATGTTGAAGATGAACGTGAACACGCTCGCCGCCTCGCGCCCGACCGGCACGCCGCCGATCTGGGCCGGATAGAACTCGCCGATGCGAAGCGGCGGGCAGGCGACGGTTGGCGTGAGCAGCAGGTCGTACCGCTCGAAGAACGCCCGCGCGTGCTGCCACCAGGCGAGCCGATCGAACCACGCCTGGACGTACTTCGTCGGCGGGAGCTTCGTCGCCTCCTCGACGATCGGGAGCAGACCGGGGTCGATCTGATCGCGCCGGTCGAGATAGGGCGCGAGCCGGGCGCCGATGCCGCCGAGGAAGATCGTCCGCCAGCAGTCGTACGGCGACGGCCACGTGGGCTCGGTGCTCTCGACCTTGCACCCGAGCTCGCGGAAGGCGCGCGCGGCCTTCGCGGTCGCGGCGCTCACCTCCGGGTCGACCGCCGGCGCGACGCCGAGTTTTTCGCTCCACGCGACCCGTAGACCTTTGAGGCTGCCCTCGAGCGCCTTCACGTAGTCCACGCGCGTCGCCGGCAGCGAGTACTGGTCGCGCTCGTCGGGACCGGCGCAGGCGTTCATCATCAAGGCCGCATCCTTCACCGTGCGCGTCATCGGCCCGGCGTGCGAGAGGCTCCACGCCGCGCCGTGGGGATAGACGGGAATCCGTCCCCAGGAGGCCTTGAGCCCGAAGATCCCGCACCAGGCGGCCGGCTTGCGAATCGACCCGCCGCCGTCGGTGCCGATGGCGAGCGGCGCCAGGCCCGCGGCGACGGCGGCGCCGGCGCCGCCGGACGAGCCTCCGGGCGTGTGGTCGAGGCTCCACGGATTGCGCGAGACGCCGAAGAGGAGGTTGTCGGTCACGCCGACCCAGCCCAGCGTGGGCGTGTTGGTCTTGCCGAGCATGATCGCGCCGGCCGCCTTCAGGCGCTCGACCGACGGCGCGTCCTCGGTCGGCACGTTGTCGCGGTAGAGCGGCGTGCCGAAGGTGGTCCGGACGTCCTTGGTGATGATCAGGTCCTTCACCGAGAACGGCACGCCGTGCAGCGCGCCGAGCCGGGCGCCGCGCCGCGTGAGGGCGCGCTCCGCCGCCTTCGCGGCCTGGCGCGCTCGATCGGCGTCCAGAGTGACGTAGGCGTTGAGCTGCTTCAGCGTGTCGATCCGGGCGAGCGTCGCGTCCACCACCTCGACGGGCGAGACCTTCTTCTTCGCGATCGCGGCGGCGAGATCGGACGCGGACATCCAGCAGAGGTCGCTGTTGTTCATGGTGCCGGGTATTGTATGCTGCCTTGCCGTGGCCCGCGTTTCTTTCGGCGTCTTCGACCACGTGGATCGCTCCGACGAGCCGCTCGGCGTGCTATGGCTACGAGGAGGCGGCCACGAAGATCCAGGATCTCGTGGCGGAGCTGGCGCTCTAGTGCTCGCCGCGTGATCGAGGCGCCGCTCGACCGCTACCGGGACGTGGTCCGACCCGAGTGGATCGACCACAACCAGCACATGAACGTCGGCTACTACCTCGTCGTCTTCGACTTCGCGACCGACGAGTTCTTCCGCTGGGTCGGCCTCGACGCGGCGCACCGCCGCGCTCGGCGGGTGACCACCTTCTGTCTCGAGGCCCATGTCACCTATCACCGTGAGGTGCGGGTCGGGGATCCGTTGCGCTTCACCACGCGGTTGCTCGCGAACGACGTGAAGCGTATCCATTATTTCCATCAGATGTATCATGCTGGCGAGGGCTATCTCGCGGCGACGAACGAGCTGATGTCGCTGCACGTGAGCGAATCCACGCGCCGGAGCGCGCCGATGGCGGCCGAGATCCTCGAGCGGCTCGCGCGGATCCAGGCGGCGCACGACGCGCTGCCGCGGCCGCCGCAGGCGGGCCGCACGATCGGCCTCGAGAAACCGGCTCGACAGGGAGGGTGAGGACATGACCACGATTGGGCTCCTGAATCCAGGCGAGATGGGCAGCATGGTCGGCGCCGCGGTGCGGTCCGGCGGGTCCCGCGTGCTGTGGGCGGGTGCCGGCCGGAGCGCCGCGACCCGCAAACGGGCGAGCGACGCCGGGCTGGAGGACGCGGGCACGGTCGCGGCTCTGGTCGCCGCCAGCGACGTGATCCTCTCGGTCTGCCCGCCCCACGCCGCCGGCGACGTCGCGGCGCAGGTGGCCGCGCTGCGCTTCGCCGG
>DASPZZ010000014.1:0-3049 GCA_035635995.1 Binatia bacterium
AGGTGCGCCTTGCCGTCGGCGCCCGCGAGCGTCGGCGCCGCCAGCCGCGCCCGCAGCGACTGCCTGATCGGATCGTACGGCGCGATCAAGGGCGCCGCCAGCGCCACCCCGACCAGCACCAGGACGAACACGCCGCCACCGAGCGCCATCCAGCGTGTCCGGCGCGCGCGGCTCGCGCGGGCCGCCGGCACCCCGACAGCGCTCGTGTCAGCTCGAGCGGACGCGGGGATCGAGGAGCCCATAGATCAGGTCGATGCAGAAGTTGATTGCGATGAAGAGCAGGGCGGAGAGGAACACCGTGCACTGCACGATGGGATAGTCGCGGTTGTAGATCGAGTGGATCGCGAGCCGCCCGATGCCCGGCCACGCGAACACGGTCTCCGTCACCACGGCCCCGCCGAGCAGGCTGCCGAACTGGAGCCCGGTGATCGTGACGATCGGGACGGCCGCGTTCTTGAGCGTGTGTTTGGCGACCACCAGCGCCTCCGAGACGCCCTTGGCCCGCGCGGTACGGATGTAGTCCGCCCCCAGCACCTCGAGCACCGCCGACCGGGTGAGCCGGGAGATCGAGGCCATGGCGAAGGCGCCGAGCGTGAGCGCCGGCAGCACCAGGTGGCGCCAGCTCTCCCGGCCCGAGGTCGGCAGCAGGCCGAAGTTCAGCGAGACGACCAGGATCAGGAGGATGCCGATGAAGAACGTCGGCGCCGACTGGCCGACGAGCGCGAGCCCCATCGCCGTCTGGTCGACCACCGAATTCCGCCACACCGCGGAGAGCATGCCGATGGGCAGGGCGATGAGCACCGCCAGGACGAACGCCGTCAGGCCGAGCTCGAGCGTCGCCGGCAGGTAGCCGAGCACCACGCGGAAGGCGGGCTGACGAAAGTGGATCGACTGACCGAAATCCCCGCGGAGGGCGTTGCCGAGGAAGAAGGCATACTGCACGGGCAGCGGACGGTCGAGGCCGAGCTCGGCCCGCACCCGGAAGATCTCGCTGCGCGGCGCGTCGGGCGGGAGCAGCAGCGGGACGGGATCGCCCGACAGTCGCATGACGACGAAGACGACGGTGGAGACGAGCCAGAGGGCGATCGCGGCACGAAGAAGGCGGGAGGCGAGGAACGGAAGAAGTCCGCGCATGGTCGCCGGGACGGAGCCCGGGGGCTCCGTCCCGGCCCGTCAGCTTACGCGCGGCGGAACTTGAAGTTGAAACGGCGGATTTCGAGCTGCTGGAGCGGATCGGGCGCCCACTCCACATACTTCTGGAGGCCGTAATCCTCGTACGGCTGGATCACGGGGATCCAGGGCAGGTGCTCCAGGAAGAGCTGGGTCATCCGCTTGTACGCGCCCGCCCGGAATTTTTCGTCGACCGAGAAGCGCGCGGCGCTGCCGAGCTCGTCGAACTCGGGATGGCGCCAGTAGTCCTGCGGGCCCCCGGGGCCGAGCAGGCGCCACATCATCCCGTCGGGATCGCGCAGCGTGGAGGTCGGATCGGACCACCAGAGCCCCTTGAAGCTCTTGTCGCGGATCTTCTGGGCGCGCACGGAGTACTCGAAGACCTCGACCTTGGCGTTGACCCCGACGTCCCGCCACATGGCCTGGACGGCCTCGGCCATCGGCTTGTCGCCCGCCAGATAGCCCGCGGTGGTCTCGATCACGATCTCCTCACCGTTGTAGCCGGCCTTCTTGAGACGCGCCTTCGCCTCGCCCGGGTTGAATGCCAGCGGGGGTAGCGCCGCGTCGAAGTGGTTATCGCCCTTGGCGATCATGGAGTTCGGCACGATGCCGCGGCCGCGCCAGAGCTCCTTCACGATCGCCTCGCGGTCGACGGCCAGGGAGAGCGCCTGCTTCACGAGGGGATTGTCGAGCGGCGGCCGCTTCGAGTTGACCGCGAGCACGTAGAGGCCGCCGTACAGCGCGCCGGTCACCGTCGTTCCCGCGCTGCCCTTGACCCGCTCGCCCTGGTCGGGCGGCACCTGGGTGATCAGGTCGACCTCGCCCTTGAGGAGCGCCGCAACGCGGGGCGCCATCTCGGGCAGTGCCCGGACGACGAGTCGGTCGAAATCGACGCGCCCGCCCCAGTAGCTCGGGTACGCTTCGAGCACGATCTTGTCGTCCTTCGTCCACGAGACGAAGCGCAGCGGCCCGGTCCCGACCGGCGCCTCGTTGAACTTGTCGGGCCCGACTGTCTCGACGTACTTCTTGGGGACAATCTGCCCGCCGTAGAAGCCGAGCCGCGCCGGCAGCAACGGATCCGGCTTCTTGGTGTGCACGAGGACGGTGCTCGCGTCCGGGGTCTCGACGCGATCGACCGTCGTCAAGACGGTGCTCACACGGTTGCCCTTCAGGGTCGTATCCAGTGTACGGTCGATGCTGAACTTCACGTCGGCCGACGTGAACGGATCGCCGTTGTGCCACTTGACGCCCGAGCGCAGCTTGAATGCCCACGTCGTCTGCCCCTGGATCTTCCACTCCGTGGCGAGGCCGGGTGCGAGCTTGCCGTCCGGACGACGGCTCGTGAGGTTGTCGAAGATGTTGAACGAGATGCGGATGTCGTTCGATGACGTGCTCAGGTGGGGATCGAGGAACGCAATGTCGCCGCCCTGGGCGACGACGAGCTCGCGCTTCTGCGTGGTCTGGGCCTGCGCCGCGCGCGGGAGCCCCGGCACGGCGGCGGCGGCGCCGGCGGCCGCGAGCTTCAGCACGTCACGTCGAGTCAACTCTGCCATACACGCCTCCCTCGGCGGTGCGTGGGTGTGGGCCTTCGGTGGGAGTCTATATGGGGGCGATTGGCAATCGCTGTCAAGGCCCGGTCGGCGGGAGGGGCGAGCGGCGCACGCGGGCCTGGACGTCGGCGACGACGTTCCGGTCGAGCGTGATCTCGACCTCGTGCTGCTCCACGGACCAGCCGCTGACGGTCGCCAGCCACCCGAAGCGCCGCCGGCGCTGGGGCACGATCCGGCTTCCGCGATAGAACACCGTGCGCCGATCGGGCGTGGCGAGCTGCTCGTGCTCCTCGGGCTCGCCGCCGCCCATTTTCAGGATGTCCTCGTAG
>DASPZZ010000015.1:0-2128 GCA_035635995.1 Binatia bacterium
CAGGACCGCCAGGCGCAACGCGATCTCCTCGAGCCGTCCCAGGCTTCCGGGCGGCTTCGTCAGGCTGTCGAGGTGTCGCCGGGCCGCGCTCTCGCCGTCCCGCGCCGGCGGAGCGATGGCGCCGAGGAGCCGGGCGAGCTCAATCATCCCCGCGCCGCCGGCGCCTTCACGGTGAGCGGGATGCCCGCGACCATCAGCACCACCGTGTCGCACGCGGCCGCGATGCGCTGATTCACGCTGCCCAGGAGATCGCGAAACCGGAGGCCCATCGCGGTCTCCGGGTGGACGCCCTCGCCGACCTCGTTCGAGACCAGGGTGAGACCCGCGCGGCGGCGGCCGATCAGCCCCGCGAGCGCCTCCGCCTGCTCGAGGATCGCGTCGTCGCGGTCGCCCCGGAGGAGGAGATTCGAGACCCAGAGCGTGAGGCAGTCGACGAGGATCCCGTCGCAGGCGCCCTCGAGCTCCCGCAGCCGCGCGACGAGGTCGAAGGGCTCTTCGACCGTCGACCAGTGGGACGGGCGCTCGGCGCGATGCCGCGCGATGCGCTTGACCATGTCCTCGTCGCGTGCCTCGGCGGTGGCGACGAAGACGATTCGCGCGTCCGGGGAGAGGCGGTCGACCGCGAAGCGGCTCTTGCCGCTGCGGGCGCCTCCCACGATCAAGAGCGATGGAACCACCTTCCCGGATCCTCCCTCGAAGACCGGTGTACGGATCGCGCCCGGGCAGGTCTCCTGGCTCTCGGATCGTCCTACTCCCCGCGCCTTCCCGGTCACATCGACCAGTGGCACTCGCGGGTTTCGTCCCCGATCACAGTGACGGGGTCGCGGCGGCTTTCTACCGCCTTCCCTGGGCCCTCGTGGGCATCCCGGGCGCAAGCAACGCCGGGAACCGTAACAGAACGACCGCGCGACCGCAAGACGGCGGCGGCGCGCGGCGGCCGCCGGGGCTCGAGCGGCCGCGGCACCGAAACTTGACTTTGGGGAGGTCGGGTGGGGAAATTGGGCAGCCCAGGTGAAGAATCCGAAGAAACCGAAGAATTCGCGCCCGCGAGCGTCGCTGACGACGGGGCAGGCCGCCTCGCACTGCCAGGTCTCGACGCCGACCGTGAAGACCTGGATCAGAGAAGGCCGGCTCCGCGCGTTCAGGACGCCGGGCGGGCACGCGCGGATCGCGGTCGAAGAGTTCCAGCGCTTCCTCAAGCGACACCGGATGCCGACGTACCCGACACCGGCGCCGCCCGCGGGCGTGCTCGTCGTCGACGACGAGCCTCAGGTCGTGGAGATGCTCGTCGAGTTCCTCACCCATCATCCGCGCGGCTTCAAGATCGAGACGGCGAGCGACGGGTACGAGGCCCTGATCAAGCTGGGCTCGCTCAGACCGGCTCTGCTGATCCTCGACGCCATGATGCCCAAGCTCGACGGGATCGAGGTGTGCCGCCACCTGAAGAGCAATCCCGAGACGCAGACCATCCGGATCCTCGGCGTCACCGGGTATCCGGCGATCGCCCAGGATCTCCTGGCGGCCGGCGCCGACGCGGTGCTCACGAAACCGCTCGCCCTCGACGAGATCGAGGGCTGCCTGGGCCGGCTCGTCGACTAGGATGACGGCTCCCGTTCAGGGCGCGTCGATTCTCATCGTGGACGACGAGCCCGAGCTCGCGTCGATCCTGGCCGAGATCCTCGCCGAGGACGACCATCGAGTCGAGACGGCGTACAACGGCGTGGCCGCGCTCGACAAGCTCCGCGACGGGACGTACGACCTGATCATCAGCGACCTGCGCATGCCGCACCTCGACGGGCCCGGACTCTATCGCGAGATCGCCCGCCGCCACCCGCAGCTGATCCGTCGAATGATCTTCGTCACCGGCGACACGCTGGGCCCGGAGAGCGCCGAGTTCCTCCGGCAAAGCGCCGCGCCCACGTTCGGGAAACCCTTCGTGCCGGCCGACGTCCGCCGCGTCATCCACCAGGTCCTGCACACCCGCTAGACAGGACAACGAGACGGACATGGACCGCCGCGAGTTCCTGAAGCTCACGGCCGGCTCGCTCCACGTTCCTGACCAACAATCCGAAGACCCCGCCGCAATACAAGAACCTCGACACGCTCGGCAAGGTCGACGTGATCCTCG
>DASPZZ010000016.1:0-4010 GCA_035635995.1 Binatia bacterium
CGGTCCCAGCGCCTGAGGGCCGCCGCCAGCGGAGGCATGGCAAGCCGCATCGTCAGCCCGCGACCCCGCGCGAAATAGTCGTCGTAGAGGTCCCAGACGTAGCGCATCGGAGAAAAGCAGTAGCACAGGTGGAGGCCCCCCGCCGCCGCCCGCGCGCCCTTCGCGACGCAGTGGCTCATCGATACCACGAGGTCGTAGCTCGACAGGTCGAAGCGGCCGATCGCCAGCGGAAACAGGGGCAGGTAGTGACGGTAGCGGGTGGTCGCCCCGGGCAGGCGCTGGACAAACGAGGTGGCGATGCGCCGGTTCTCGATGACGGGGCTCACGCTACCCGGAACGTGCAGGAGCGTGAAGAGCGGCGCTCCCGGGAAGAGCTCGCAGAGCACCTCGAGGCAGCGCTCACCGCCCCGCATCCCGGTGAGCCAGTCGTGGACCAGGGCGACGCGCGCGCCCGGCACCGGACCGGCTCCCGTTACTGCGGGCGAGACTTGATTCGCCGTCGCCAATACTCGAGGAGGTCTGCGAGCGTCTGCTCGAGCGGGATCACGCCGTACCATCCCAGCGTCCGCTCGATCTTCTCCCGACTGCCGCGCAGCACCGGGACGTCGGACGGCCGAAGCCGCGCCGGGTCCTGGCGAACTTCGATGTGTGAGAGCGTCGACCGCTCGAGCAGGAAATTCAGCATCCGCTCGATCGACCACTCGACGCCGGAGCAGAGGTTGTACACCTCGCCCGGCGTGCCCCGCTCGAGCAGGACCCAGTAGCCGCGCACGATGTCGCGGACGTCAGAGAAATCGCGCGTCGGCTTGAGGTCGCCGACGTGCACCACCGGCTCGCGCAGCCCCGCCTCCATCTCGGCGATCTGCTTCGCGAAGTTAGAGGTGGCGAAGGTCTCGCCGCGGCGGGGCCCGGTGTTGTGGACGAGATTACGGCCGAGGCCGGCATGAAAGACGTGATCCTCGGTCTCGAAGTCCCACACCTCTCCGTCGTACGGCACCTGCTCGATCTTCTTGATCTGGTCGTCAGGAATCTCGAGGTGCCGCCCCCACGCCGCGTGCGCCGGATTTCCAGAGTTCAGGTTGATCAGGTAGTAGGCGGTGCCGTTCCGAACCTCGGTGTTGAGGCAGAGTCGCTGTCGCGTGGTGCTCGCCACGAGATGGCAGAGCCCAAGCGCGAGGATCGGTGATTTCGTCTTGAAGCTCTTGAGCTCGTACGATCCGTGGCCGGCCCGGAGCCCGTCGCCCTCGTTGTAGCCGCGCAGGAATGCGAGCTTCGCGTCCGGCTGCGCGTTGAGAATGCTCTGCGGCACGCGCTTGTTGCGGTCCGACGCGTACACCTGAGGATGGAGCCAGCGCGCGAAGGCCTCGGGCTTCCGGACGACCAGACGCCACATTCCCGCCGAGGGCCGGGTGAAATAGGAATCCTGCCCGTAGTGCCGCAGCAAGATCTCGGCGCACTGCTCCAGGGGCTTGCGGTCGCGGTTGTCGACACGGACCTTGCCGTTGGTGATGCAGCCCTCGGCGACGAAGAATCCGAGGAGCCAGGCCGCATCCTCGTGGACCCACATCCCGGCACTCTGGGGCAAGCCCACTAGCGTGACGCGATCGCCGACTGAAAGATCCTTGGCCGACACGGCCACGCAGCCGTCGGGGCCGGGAACCATGACCGAATGATCGCCCGTCACCTCGACGATGCCGCCGCTCGTCACGAGGCGTCGCACGCTGTCGCCGGCGCGGAGGGGATGGCAGGAGAGAAGAACGATCTTCGACCACCGGTCGTGCGCCCAGACGGACATCGGGTGGCGACGCATGTCCCACAGGGTCGTGCCGTTAGCCAGACGTTGCCCGCCGAGGTATCCGCTCGGCTTGTAGCGTCTGATCTCGCCGATGTAGCGGATATCGAGGAGTCCGGTGCGATCGTCGCGGAGCAGGACGGGAGTGTGCCGTGACACGCTGTGGTTGAAGGCGCGGGCGCGCACGATGTGCATCCCGTAGCTCTTGAAGTACTGCCAGCCCATCAGATCCTGCGTCACCTTGCTCACCGCGTACGGCGAGAGCGGGCGCAGCGGGTTCGTCTCTCGGATCGGCAGCTCGTCGGCGTGGACGAGCCCGTATTCCTCGCTCGAGCCGATCACCAGGAAGCGCGCCGACGTGCCGAGCTGTCGCATCGCCTCGAAGAGGTTCATCTGGCAGATGGCGTTGGTCCACAAGGTCTCCGACGGCGTGTTCCAGGAGGCCGCCACGAAGCTCTGCGCCGCCAGGTGAATGATGTAGTCGGGCCGCGCCTGCTCGAGGAGCCCGCGCACGGAGAGGAGATCGCGCAGGTCGCACTCGACCAGGCTCACCCGCTCGCGCAAGTGCTCGATGTGCTCGGTCTTGCTCCGCCAGCGAAGCGCCCCGATCACGTCGGCCCCCCGCTCGAGCGCGAACTCGGTGAGGTGGCTGCCCACGAAGCCCGTGATGCCGGTGATCAGGACGCGCATGAACCGTATCCTACACCAGTCCCGACATGCCCAATAACTCGCCGGAGCGTGAGCGGCAACGCCAGGGCGCAGACGGGTTTTGCCAGAAAAATGACGCACCACGGCGGATAGGCGCCGCTCCGGAGCGCCTTCAGCTTCGCCGTCACCTCGTCGTGGATCCGCGTGGTGTCGCGGGCGCTCGAGAGCTGTCCCGGCGCGAGCCGCCGGAGCACGAGAGGCTCGTCGAGGCTCGCCAACCGCGTCAGGCGACTCATCCGGAGCCAGAGGGCGTAGTCCTGGGCGACGACGAACCGCTCGTCGTACCACCCGCTCGCGTCGAGCACCGTCCGTCTGAACATCATCGACGAGTGCGTGAAGGGGTTCGTCCCCATCAGGACGCGACGGAGGGCGCGATCGTCGCCGGGAGGCGTGATGGTCCGGAGAACCTCGCCGCTCGCCGAGATCTCGCGGCGCGCCGTTCCCAGGAGCCCGACCTCGGGGTGGACCTGCAGGAAGGCCACCTGGCGGGCGAATCGCTCGGGGAGGCGACGTCGTCACCTTCCATCCGCGCGATCAGCGCCCCACGCCACGCGGAGCCCGTGGTTCAACGCCGGCGTCTGGCCCGACTGGCGCTGGGTGATCACGCGAAGCCGCGGATCGCGAAGCTTGCGCAGAGTTTCGGGCGTCGCGTCGACCGAGCCGTCGTCGACCACGACGAGCTCGAAATCGGCGAACGTCTGCCCGAGGACGCTGTCGACGGCCTCGACCAGCCACGGCTCGGCGTTGTAGACCGCCATGACGACGGAGACCGCCGGCACCGCCCCCCTCCCCTGCAGGCTCATCGCTTTTCCGCCACGAACAGGATCATGTGGCCGAACGCAGGTCCATGGCCGACAGCGGGGTGGCGGGCGTCCAGGCGCGCCCCGCGCGGAGCAGATCGACGCCCCAGTCCACGCCGACCGCGCGATAGCCGCGATCGCGGAGCAGCACGACGTACTGCCCGACGCCGCAGCCGGCCTCCAGCACCCGCGCGCCGTTCGACGGCATGTTCTTCAGGATGAGCGTGGCGAGTGGCGAGTGCTCGGCGGAGCGGCCGAGCGCCGCCGGTGACTGGACGCCCCAGTGCTTGGCCCAGAACTCCCGCGTCGCCGACCGCGCGTAGTAGGCGTGCACGGCTCAGTTGCTGCCGCCGGTCGCGGTCGCCCTCGCGCCGGCGACACGACGAAGGAGATCGAGCGCCGGCTACGGCTGGCGGTTCTTCCGGGACACCGCGCGCTCGCGCACGCGGCGCCCTCTTGCCCCTGTTCGGGATGGCGTGTGGGGCGCTGCGGCTGCTCGGACTGCCCCCCTCGCTGGCGCTACCCTATTTCAACCTCGTGCTGAGGAAGAGCGGGGATCCGGCGCTCCGCTGACGGTCGCCGGGCGCGATCCGGCTACTCGCCGACCACCTGGATACTGATCTCCCGCTTCCGCGGGCCATCGAGCTCGGCGAAGATGACCGACTGGAACCGGCCGAGCGTCAGCTCGCCGTTGTTGACGGCGACCGCGA
>DASPZZ010000017.1:0-4132 GCA_035635995.1 Binatia bacterium
GTGCTGCTGTTCATCGACAACATCTTCCGGTTCACGCAGGCCGGCTCCGAGGTTTCGGCGCTCCTCGGCCGCATGCCGTCGGCGGTCGGTTACCAGCCGACGCTCAGCACCGAGATGGGCGCGCTCCAGGAGCGCATCACGTCCACGAAGAAGGGCTCGATCACCTCGGTCCAGGCGATTTACGTGCCGGCCGACGATATCACCGACCCGGCGCCGGCCACGGCGTTCGCGCACCTCGACGCGACGACGGTGCTGAGCCGAGCGCTCACCGAGCAAGGCATCTACCCCGCGGTCGATCCGCTCACGTCGACGTCCCGCATCCTCGACCCGAACATCCTCGGGGCCGAGCACTACGCGACGGCGCGCGCCGTGCAGCTGATCCTCCAGCGGTACAAAGATCTCCAGGACATCATCGCGATCCTCGGGATGGAAGAGCTCTCGGACGAGGACAAGCTGATCGTCGCCCGCGCGCGGAAGATCCAGCGCTTCCTCTCGCAGCCGTTCTTCGTCGCCGAGCAGTTCACCGGCTCCCCGGGACGGTACGTGAAGGTCGCCGACACCGTGAAGAGCTTCAAGGAGATCGTCGAGGGCAAGCACGACGAGCTCCCGGAGCAGGCCTTCTACATGGTCGGCGACATCGGCGAGGCGATCGAGAAGGCCAAGAAGCTCGCCGAGGCCCGCTAGCGTGGCCGATCGCCTCACGCTCGAGGTCGCGACGCCGACCCGGCTGGTCGTCACCGAGACGGTCGACGAGATCGTTGCGCCCGGCAGCCAGGGATACTTCGGTGTCCTGCCGGGCCACGCGCCGTTCCTGACGACCCTCGGGATCGGCGAGCTCATGTACCGCGTCGGTCGCGACGAGTACCGTCTGGCGGTGGCCGGCGGCTTCGCCGAGGTGCGTAACGACAAGGTCATCATTCTCGCGGATAGTGCCGAGCGGCCCGAGGAGATCGACCGTCCGCGCGCCGAGGGCGCTCGCGACCGGGCCGAGCGCCGGCTAGCTGGGCGCAGCGAGAGCGACGTCGACTACGCGAGGGCGATGGCCTCACTGGCCCGCGCCCTGATCCGGCTCCAGGTCGCTGCGCGCGGGGTTTGACTGGTCGGCGGCGTTCGACATCCGATCTGTTGCGGTCGCGCGTAGTGACGCTATAGTCCCGAGAATCGATCCCGGACAGGAGGGCTCATGAGGAACCATATTCCCGGCGTCCTGGTCGTGCTGACCGTCGTCTTCGCCGCGGTGCCCGGCAGCGCCGGTCCCGAGAAGATCGCGTTCCCGACGAACTACAAGGACCACCTGCTCTACGCCACCGTCGACCGCTATGACAACAAGCAATACCGCGAGCTCTACGGCACGTCGGAGGGCGTGAAGGCGGCTCGCGAGGGCAAGCCGATCCCGAGCGGGACGGTCCTCACGCTCGTGCAGTACAAGGCCCAGGTCGATACCGCCGGCAACCCCGTGAAGGACGCGAACGGGCGGTTCGTCAAGGGCGACATCGTCGGCATCACGGTCATGGAAAAGCGCGCGGGCTGGGGGACGGAGTATCCCGACGACATCCGCAACGGCGAGTGGGAATATTCCGCGTTCGGGCCGGACCAGAAGTTCAACGACAAGGCGAACTACAAGGCCTGCTTCCAGTGCCACAAGCCTCACGCGAAACAGGACTTCGTGATCTCGCTGGCGCGGCTCGAGGGGAAAGCGCCCGGCGGCCCCGTCGCGATGAAGACGAGCCCGAACGACGTCGGCATCGCGGGATTCGCGTTCGGGCCCGGCAAGCTCTCGATCGGCGCCGGGCAGAACGTAACGTGGACCAACGGCGACGACTCGCCCCACCAGATCACGCTCGCCCAGAGCCAGGAGCGGTCTGCCGTGCTCCTGAAAGGCCAGAGCCACACCAAGGCGTTCGCCGCGCCGGGGGTCTACGAGTACAGCTGCGGGCTGCATCCGAACATGAAGGGCTCCGTCGAGGTGAAGTAGCCGCCGTCGAGCCGAAAATCGGCCGCCCAGCGGTGGAGGCACACCGCCCACCCCGCTGAGCGGCTCGGCGTCTCCTCGTCCCCCAAGTCCGCGCCGCCACACACGTACGTTCGTGGCATCCGGCTTGCCCCGAAGAGCGGCCATGCTGACCATCCTGATCGCCGACGACGAACCGCACGTGGTCGAGCTCGTGCGCCTGACCCTCGAAGACGAGCGCATCAACGTGGTCGTCGCCCTCGACGGCCAAACCGCACTGGCGCAGGCGGAGGCGTTCCGACCCGGGTTGATCTTCCTCGACGTCCAGCTGCCCGACATCAGCGGCCTGGAGGTGTGCGCGCGACTGCGGACCGACCCGCAGTTCGCCGAGACCAAGATCGTCATGCTGACCGCGGCGGCGCAGGAAGCGGACGTGGCGCGAGGGCTCACCGCCGGCGCGAACCACTACATGACCAAGCCCTTCTCTCCGGTGCGACTCCTCTCGCTCGTCGAGAGCGTCGTGCCGCAGGCCATCGTATGGCCCCGCGCGTAGACTCGTCCTCGTCCGACGATCTCACGGCCGCCTACCGGCGGCTCAACGCCGCCTATCAGCAGACGCTCCGCTACGCGGAAGATGTGCGCCGCCTCTATCAGCAAGTGCAGCGCGCGATCTACCAGTCGCTGCTCGGCCTGGCGAATGCGCTGGAGGCCAAGGATCCGTACACGCGCGGACATTCGGAGCGGGTCGGCGCGTGGAGCCGCAGCGTTGCGGCCGCGCTGGGATTACCCGCGTCCGACGTCGACATGATCGGCCAGGCCGGACTGCTCCACGACATCGGCAAGATCGGCATTCCCGAGGCGGTGCTGCGCAAGCCCGGCGAGCTCGATCCAGACGAGTGGGCGGTGATGCGGAACCATCCGCTGATCGGGGCGCAGATCGTTGCGCCGTTCGATTTCTTCGCGGCGGGCGCCTTGATGATCCGCCATCACCACGAACGGTGCGACGGCACCGGGTATCCCGACGGGCTCGTGGGTGACGAGATTCCGATCGGCTCGCGCATCATCACGGTGGCCGACGTGTACGACGCGCTGACGTCGAACCGCCCGTATCGCACGGCGCTGCCGCACGCGACCGCGGTCGAGACCCTCACGGCCGGGGCCGGACGCGTGTTCGACGAAGACGCGGTGACCGCCTTCATCGGCCTGCTGCAGTCCTTCGCGACGGTGAAGCACGATGTGGGCCCTCGAGCATCCCAGCGCCGCGCGAACGGTCCGACTCTTCGCTGACACGCCCGCGGGGTTGCTCGCGGTGCTGGCGGTCGGCGCCGCGGCGAGCCTGGCGCTGGCGCAGCTCGCCGTGCTTCCTTCGTCGACGGTCGCGTTCGCCGTCCTTGCCGCCGGCCACGGCGCGCTTCTCGCTACCGCGCTGGCGTGGGCGGGCCGGCCGCCGGCGACGGCCGTGCTGGCGGTCGCGCTCGTCGGCGTGGCCGCGGCCGCCTCGGGGCTCGGCGCCTTCGGCCCGCTCGCGTATCTGGCGCCGCCCCTCTGGATTTGCGTCCTCGCTCGCGGCGGTCGGCTCGCCGCGCTCGGCCTCGGCGGCCCGGTCGGGTGGAAGGGCGTCGCCGCGGGGCTGCTCGTTGGAATGTTCCTCGGCGGGCATCTGCTCGTATCGGCCTCGGGTACGCTCGGTCTTCACGTACGGGCGCCCGCGATGCGCGACGCGCTCACCGCGCTGGCGTACGACGTCGGCGCCAATGTGCTGGCTGCCGAGTGCTTCTTCCGCGGAGCGCTCTTCAACCGTGCCCAGCGACGCTGGTCGTTCGCCACCGCCGTCACGCTCGCGACGGCAGCGTATGTGCTGCGCTACCTGGTCGATCCGTTGCTGCCGATGCGGATCGAGCTGGTCGTCGGCGCGGTCTTCTACCTGGCCCTGCTCGGCGCGATCAACTGCTGGCTCCTCTGGTGGTCGGAGAGTCTCGTCCCCGGCATCCTGAGCGCGCTCATCTTCTTCACGGCGTACCGAGCGATCGGCCCGGCATGATCGCCATCGCGCTGGCCCTGGCCGCCATCACCGCGCTGATCACGCTCACCGACGTCGGGCCCGCCTCGCTCTTCCGCCACGCGTACGTCGTGCCGGTTGTCGTGGCGGGACTGCGCTTCGGACGGCCGGGCGGCGTGCTG
>DASPZZ010000018.1:0-9878 GCA_035635995.1 Binatia bacterium
GCGAACGATTTTTTCGCCAGCAGATCACGATAGCTCTCCGGAACCGTTGCCATGGTCATCTCCCCTTGCTCTTGAGCTGGTCCAGCACCGAGAAGGCGTGGCGCACCGACTTGACCGCGAGCGTCCCGCCCATCAAGACTCCGATGTCGAGCGTCTCGGCGATCTCGGCGTCCGTCGCGCCCTGGTCGAGGACCTCCTCGACCCGGTGATCGATTCAGTCGAAACAGTTCTGGGACACGGCGACCGCCAGCGCCGTGAGCTCTTTGTGCTTCTTCGAGAGCGCGCCATCGGCGAAGACCTTCTTGCCGAGGTCCCCGAAGGCGGCATACACCTTCATGGACGATTTCAGCATGAGCCCGTTCAGCCGCTTGCGCTCGGTGTTCCGTTCGTGGATATGCATGGTCTCGTCCTCCGATCAGGGAGTGGTGGTCGTCGTCAGCTCGCCGGCGCGGGCGTCGGCCATCGCGCGCAGCGCCAACAGCATCCGGACCACGCACTGCTGGACGAGCAGCGCGTCCTGCGTGAACGGATCGGCGAGCCACTCGCGCGCCCATTCGGGCTTTTCGGCCGCGAAGCCGAGCGTGGGCGACAGCGCCCCGAGCCGCAGCAGCAGGTCATCGGCCGGCAACCCCGACGCCCTCAGCCGCGCCACGACCGCCGCGCGGACCGCCGCATTCCAGATCCCGGTCAGCCCCTCGATCAGCGCCGCGTAGCACGTCAGCTCCTTGCGGTCGTCGAACTGCTTGAGCACCGCCGGGACCAGCGGATTCACGGCGGCGTCACCCTCCTCGTCGACGCCGAACAGCGGCCCGATGACCGGATCGGTCTGCGGCCGCGCGAGTCGATCGAGGAGCTCCACGGCCGCCGCCGCCGGCATTGCCGGCAGCGTGGCCAAACGATCGAGCAGGGGCGTGTCACCGGCCATGCCTCATCCTCCCACACGCGTCGGCTCGCCGCGCATTTCGCCCCGGGCCAGGTCCTGCGCGCGGCCGCGCGGCACCAGGAAGGCGGAGGCGAGCGCGGCGAGGCACACCCCGAAGCCCACCACGAAGACGCCGTGCAGCGCCTCGACCATCGGAAGCCCGGCGTGGAGCCGCTGCGACATCACGGCACCCATGATCGACAGACCCAGCGCGCCGCCGATCGACATGAAGAACTGCGTCATCGAGGTCGCGGCGCCGAGATCGTTCCGCGCGATGGCGCTCTGGACGGCGATCAACATCGGCACGACGACCAGCCCCATCCCGACGCCGGCCAGCAGGACGTCGATCATGGCCCTGCCCGGCGCGAGCGCGGCCGACCACCGCGTGAAGAGCAGGAACGCCGCCGTGAGGCAGGCCATCCCGGTCACCACGACGCTGCGGTACCCGACGCGCAAGACGAGCCGCGCGCTCAGCACCGACGTCACCACCCAGCCGAGGACGAACGGCATGAGGACCAGGCCCGCCCCGGTCGCCGTGGCGCCCGTCACCGACTGGAGAAAGAGCGGAACGAAGGAGAGCGCGCCGAACATCGCCATGCCGGCGAGGAACCGGGTGATGACCGCCGCCAGGACCATCCGGATCCCGAACAGTCGTAGCAGGATGATCGGCTCTGCGGCCCGCCGCTCCACCGCGACGAATGCGACCAGCCCGATCCCGCCCAGGACGAGCAGCGCGACGACATCGATCCGCGACCAGGATCCCACGCGGCCGGCCTCGACGATGCCGAGCAGGAGCGTGGAGACGCCGGACGCGAAGAGGGCCACACCGGCCCCGTCGACGACGGGCCGCCGGGCCGGCCGCGGCATCCCGGTCAGCGCGGTCGCGATCACCACCATCGCGATCGCGCCGAACGGCAGATTGATGTAGAAGACCCAGCGCCAGGAAACGTGGTCGGTGAGCACGCCACCGACCCAGGGGCCGATGAGCGAGGCCACGCCCCACACGCCTGAGATGTACCCCTGCATCCTCGCCCGCCGCTCCAGACCGAACAGCTCGCCGATGATCGTGTACCCGAGCGTCATCAAGGCCCCGGCGCCGAGGCCCTGCACCATGCGAAACACGATCAGCTGCACCATGTCCTGGGCCGCGCCCGACAGCGCCGAGCCGGCCAGGAACGTCGCGAGGCCGGCCAGGTAGACGGGTCGTCGGCCGTAGAGATCGGAGAAGCGGCCCCAGAGCGGCATCGTCACCGTCTGGGTGAGCAGAAACCCCGAGAAGACCCACGAGTAGATTCGGATGCCGCCGAGGCCGGCCACGACCGTCGGCATCGCGGTCGCGACGACCGTCGACTCGATCGCCGCCAGGAAGATCGACAGCATGATCCCGACGAAGACCCACCGCTTCCGCGCTTCGCTCAAGGGCCCGCCTTGAGTCTGCGGGCCAGCCTCGCGGGGGCCTGCGGCTCGCACGGCCTCGTTCATCGGCTCGCCTCGGCCGGCGGGGCCCCAGCCCCCCGGCGGCCTGCGGCTCGCACGGCCATCAATGGCCGCCGGTGCAGCCGGCGCAGCGGCACAGGGCGCGCAGGTCGGCGTAGGGATAGAGGCTCGCGTGCCGGTCGACCCACGTCACGCGCAGCCCTTCGTCCGTCCGCTGGATCGCCTCGGGCCACGCCATCTCGGACGCCGGCGCCTCGAGCGCGCCGCACCGACCGCACGCGCAGTCGTGTCGGAGCCGCTCGAAGGGATAGATGGATCCGTGGCCGTCGGCCCAGTCCACACCGAGCGCGTAGCGTCCGACGAGGTGCACGTCCTTGGGGACGGCCGGGTCGGGTTGGCCGAGGATCTTGAGACCGATCGTCTTCTTCACGTGCCACCGCCGACCGCCGGGCGCTGCAGACGCATGCCAGCCAGGAGATAGTGCACCGCGACGTTCTGGTGCTGCCCCCACGCGTGCGCACGGCGGCGGATCGCCTGCTCGCTCAGCTTGCGCCCGCGGCCGTAGTAGTGCTCGAATGCCTTGCGGACCGCGAGGTCGCCCGCCGGGCACACGTCGCCGCGGCCAAGACAGCGAGCGAGGAACCAATCCGCGGTCCAGCGACCCAGGCCGCGGAGCGCCGTGAGGCGATCGATCACCGTCGGCGACGGCGCCGAGCAGACGGCGTCGAGGTCCAGGGCGCCGGAGACGACGACGCGCGCGAGGTCACGGATGTATTCGGCCTTACGCGTCGAGTACTTGAGCGCCCGCAGCTCGCGCACGCGCACCGCCGCGAGCCGCCTGGCCTCGGGGAACGCCCACACCGTCTCACGACCGACGCGCACGGGCGTCCCGTAGCGGCGCACGAGACGCGCGCGGCACGCGAACGCAAACGAGAGGTTCACCTGCTGGGCCGTGATCGACCCGACGAGCATCTCGAACGGCGTCGGCGCGAGCGTCGGCCGCAGCCCGTAGAGCGGCTCGACGAGCGAGGCGAGCGCGGGATCGGCCTTCGCCATCCGGTAGAAGCCGCCGAGGTCGAGGTCGAGCCCGAGGATGCGGCGCGCCTCCGCGACGGCGGCCGCGCCGACGGCGGCGTCGACGCCCGGGAGCTCAATCGTGATCCGCGCGTCGTCCACGGGGCCGCTCCACCGGACCTCGTATGCCACGAGCCGCCGGTCGTGCCGGAGCACGCGCCGGAAGACGTCGCCCGCGACCTGGTTCGTCGGATCCTCTCCCCACAGGTGGTAGCGCGCCAGCGTTCCGCGGGCGTCCAGCGGACCGTCCGGAGTCAGAACGATCTTCATCGAGTGATCACGCGGCTTCCGAGTGTACCAGAGAGTTGCTCCACCCTCGTACGTCGACTACGCTAGGCGATCGTGAGACTTGTGCGCGAGCGCGACGGCGCGGATACCCGGGGATGACGGAGCTCGTGTACCACGGCTGGTCCTGCTTCACGCTCACCACGGCGCGCGGCCGAAAGCTCGTCTTCGACCCGAACTGGACGAACCCGTTCGGCCGGTCCCACACCGGGCCCTCGGCCTTCACCGACGCCGATCTGTGTCTGGTGACGCACGGCCACTTCGATCACATCCAGGACGTGCCCGGGCTCATGAAGGACTCCCGGATGGCGCTGGTCGCCTCGCCCGAGGTTTGCCGCTTCCTGCGCGAGACCCACGGGATTCCGGCGGATCGGATGCGAGAGCTCGAGATGGACCAGGCCCTCGACTGGAACGGGCTCACCGTGACCACCTTCGAGTGGGAGCACCGCATCGTCGACACCGCGAAGATGTTCGCGGCGCGCCCCGAGGCGAAGGCGATGCTGTCGGGACTCTACTTCGCCAACCCCTACGACGCGCGCCGGATGGGCTTCACGATCCGCCTCGAGGACGGGCTTCGGGTGACGTACTACTGCGAAGGCTTCAACGACCAGACTCGCTTCGACGGCATCCGCGCCGTCGCCGCGCGCGACCGCCCGGACGTCGTGGTGGCGGGGGCCCAGCTCGACTACCCCAGGCAGGTCGCCGAGGCGGCGGCCATTCTGGGCCCGCGCCGCCTCGTGCTCTTCCACCCGCACACCGACTACTTCGACTTCATCGGGCTCCGTTCGCGGCCGGCCATCGAGTTCGTCACGACGGTCCGCGACGTCGCGCCGACGATCGAGGTGGAGGCCGTCGAGCCGGGCCGCCGCCTGGCACTCTGAGCCGCGCGCCGGGCCCGGTCCCCCGCCTCAGTGGCGGAGGTGGTACGGCACGTCGGTGACGATGACGTTCTTGCGGAAGAGCATCGCGCCCTTGATGAGGAACGCGGTCTGGTTGTGGAGCCCGAGCTGCCACCAGCGGGCCGGGATGAACTCGGGCAGGACGATCGTGACCACGTGGTTTTCCCCCTGCCCTTGCAGGTGATCGATGTATTCGGTGAGCGGCCCGAGGAGCGATCGGTAGGGCGAGGTCAGCACGATCAGCGGCGCGCCCATCCCGTACCGGCCCCATTTTTCCTCCAGCCGGCGGGTCCGCTCGGGATCGGTCTCCACGAAGACCGCCTTCGCGTTGGGCGAGAGCGTCTGGGCGTACTGGATCGCCTTGATCACCCCGCGGTGGATGTCGCCGACCAGGACCAGCACCGTGTTGGTCATCGGCGGCGGCGGCGAGAAGGCGTCGAGCGAGAGCTGCGCCGCGACCTCCTCGTAGTGGCGGTGCACCATCACGAACACGACGACCAGCGTCGGGATCAACAGGACCACGATCCACGCGCCGTGCGTGAACTTCGTCGCGGCGATCGTGAGCATCACCAGGCCGGTCACGATCGCGCCGACCGCGTTGACCCACCAGCGCCACCACCAGCCCCCTTCCTTCAGGCGGAGCCAGCGGCGCACCATGCTCGCCTGTGACAGCGTGAAGGAGAGGAAGACCCCGACCGCGTAGAGCGGGATCAGCGCGTGGGTGTCACCGCCGAAGATCACCAGCAGCACGGCGGCGAGCCCGCCGAGGATGAGGATGCCATTCGAGAACACGAGCCGGTCGCCCTGCGTCGCGAACTGGCGCGGGATGAAGCGGTCGCGCGCGAGGAAGAACGACAGCCGTGGAAAGTCGGCGAAGGACGTGTTGGCGGCCAGCAGGAGGATCAGCATCGTGACCGCCTGGATCTCGTAGTAGAGCGCTCCGCCGCCGAAGACGTGGCGCGCGAGCTGCGAGACCACCGTCTCCTCGCGGCGCGGCGTGATGCCGAAGTCGTACGCCAGAAAGGTGATGCCGAGGAACAGCACGATCAAGATGAGGCCGAGCCACGTCAGCACGATCCGCGCGTTGTGGGCCTCGGGCGGCTTGAACGCCGGCACGCCGTCGGACACCGCCTCGACGCCGGTGAGCGCGGTGCAGCCCGAGGCGAACGCGCGGAGGAACAGGAAGAGCCCGACGCCCTCGAGGCCCGGCGGATGCCGCTGGTAGGGCGCCTCCGGGAGAAAATCGAAGAGCGCGCCGAGGCCGCCGTAGATGATCAGGCCGCCGAGGCTGCCGATGAAGAGGTACGTCGGCGCGGCGAAGAGCTTGCCCGACTCGCGGATGCCTCGGAGGTTGACGACGGCGACGGCCACGACCGCGGCGACGCAGAGCCATGGGCGGTACGGGAAGAGCAGCGGGACGGCCGAGGTGAGAGCGGCGACGCCGGCGGCGACGCTGACCGCGACGGTGAGCACGTAGTCGATCAGGAGGGCCGCGCCCGCGACCAGCCCGGCCGGCACGCCGAGGTTGTCCTTGCTGACGATGTACGCGCCGCCCCCTTGTGGGTATGCGTGGATCGTCTGGCGGTACGACGACACGACGATCGCGATCAGGACGGTGATCGCGATGCTGATCGGAATCGAATAGCTCAGGGCGACCGTCCCGGCCTGGACCAGCACCAGCAGGATTTCTTCGGTCGCGTACGCGACGGAGGAGAGCGCGTCGGAGGCGAAGACCGCAAGCGCCGTCGCCCTTCCGAGTCGTTCGTGCCGTGACTGCGCGGTGGGGAGCGGGGTCCCGACGAAGACACGCTTCAGCCGGCTCAGACGCACGGGGCTCATAATACGACGAGCCGCGCGGAAGCGGCCCTAAAACGGCTGCGGCTGCCGGTGCTGCTCCGCGATGTTCTCGAACCGCGCGTACTGCGGCAAGAAGACCACGCGCACGGTTCCCACCGGTCCGTTCCGCTGCTTGCCGATGATGACCTCGGCGATGTTCCGCTCGTCCGGCGGCAGATCGTCCTTGTACTGCGACGGCCGGTAGAGAAAGAGGATGACGTCCGAATCCTGCTCGAGCGCTCCGCTCTCGCGAAGGTCCGAGAGCTGCGGTTTGAATTCCCGCGACTGGCGCGCTTCGACCGCGCGCGAGAGCTGCGAGAGCGCGACCACCGGGATGTTCAGCTCCTTCGCGAGCGCCTTGAGCGACCGCGAGATCTCCGAGATCTCCTGCTGCCGGCTCTCCATCGCCGCGCGGCCGCGCATGAGCTGCAGGTAGTCGATGATGAGCAGGTCAAGCCCGTGTTCGGCCTTCATGCGTCGCGCCTTGGCGCGCGCCTCGAGCACCGTGAGTCCGGGGCTGTCGTCGATGAAGATCGACGCTTCCGAGAGCCGGCCCGCCGCGGCCGTCAACCGATGCCAGTCCGCCGAGGTCAGATAGCCCGTCCGCACCGCCTGCGAGTCCACCTTCGCCTCGGAGCAGAGCATGCGCTGCACGATCTGCTGAGCCGACATCTCCAGGCTCAGCACGAGCACGCGCCCGCGCAGCGCGATACCGACGTGTTGGGCGATGTTCAGCGCGAAGGCCGTTTTGCCCATACTCGGGCGTCCGGCGATGATGATGAAGTCCGAGGGCTGAAAACCCGAGGTCTCGAGGTCGAGCTTCTCGAAGCCGGTCGCGACGCCGGTGACGTGCTCCTTCCGCTCGTAGAGCCGCTCGATATACTCGAAGGTGTTCCGGAGGATCTTGCCGATCGGCAGCGCGCTGCCCTCGAGACGGCGCTCGGCGAGCCCGAAAATTTTCCGCTCGGCGTCGTCGACCAGGGTTTGCACGTCTTCCTTGGCCTCGAACGCCTGCGCGATGATCTGGCTGGAGGTCTGGATCAGCTCGCGCAGGACCGCCATGTCCCGGACGATCGCCGTGTACGAGCTGAGATATGCGGAGATGGACCCCTGCTCGACGAGGAGGGCCAGCGCGGCGGGGCCGCCAACGAACTGGAGCTGGTCACTGCGCCGGAGCTCCTCGGTCAGCGTCAGGAGATCGACGGGCTCGCCCCGATCGAAGAGGGCGAGCATGGCCTGATAGGTCGCGCGATGGGCCTCGGTGTAGAAGTCCGAGGGTCGGAGGACCTCGATCACCCGCGGCAAGGTCTCCCGACCTTCCAGGAGGACCGCGCCCAGCACCGCGCGTTCCGCGTCCAGGTTGTGCGGAGGGATCCTGGACGGGAGGTCTCCGACCATGCAGGCGACGCCCGCTATTCGCGGACGACGTTGATCCGCAGCTGCGCAGTGACCTCGGGGTGCAGCCGCATGGAGACCGAGAACTCCCCGAGCGCCTTGATCGGCTCGTCGAGCGTGATGCGCTTGCGGTCCATCGAGATGCCGCGCGCGCCGAGGAAATCCGCGACGTCCTGCGATGTCACCGAGCCAAAGAGCTTGCCCTCCTCGGAGGCCTGACGGCGCTGCTCGTAGACGAGCCCCTCGATGCGCGCGCGCAGAGACTCGGCGTCCACCTTCACCCGGTCCGCCTTCGCCTCCTGCTGCTTCTTGATGTGATCGAGGTTCTTGAGATTGCCGGCGGTGGCGGAGAGCGCGAGCTTCTTGGGGATCAGGAAATTCCGCGCGTACCCGTCGGAGACCTCACGCACCTCGCCGCGGCGCCCGACCTTCGTGACGTCGTCGAGGAGAATGATCTTCATGACGGCGCCTAGTCCGCCGCCAGATACGGCAGGAGGGCCACGGTGCGCGCCCGCTTGATCGCGTGCGTCAGCTGACGCTGGTGCCGCGCGCAGCTGCCGGAGATGCGACGGGGAGTGATCTTGCCGCGCTCGCTCACGAAGCTTCTCAGCCGCCGCACATCCTTGTAGTCGACCAAATCGACCTTGTCTGCGCAGAACTTGCAGATCTTCCGCCGGCCGAACCGGCGGCGCTTGACGGGCTTCTGGGCTGTCGGGGGAATGGCTCGCTCCTTCCTCTCTTAGGCGCTCGACCTCTGGGCGCTAGAACGGGACGTCGTCGTTGCCCGAGCCGGCTTCTTCGGCGAACGGCTCGGCCGCCGGCACGGTCGCCGGCGCGGCGGCCCGGGCGCGTCCCATGAACTGTACGCGCTCGGCCACGACCTCGATGACGGTCCGCTTGCCACCGTCTTTGGCTTCCCACTCGCGCGTCTGCAGCCGGCCCTCGACGAGGATGGGACTGCCCTTGTCGAGGTACTCGCCGCAGCTCTCCGCCTGCTTTCCCCACACGACGACCGTGAGGAAGCAGGTCTCTTCACGTTTTTCGCCCCCCTGCGTCGTATAGTTGCGATTGACCGCCAGCCGCAGATCGGCGACGGCGGTTCCGCTGGGCGTGTAGCGCAGCTCCGGGGGCTTGGTCAGGTTGCCGATCAGGAACACCTTGTTGAGGCTCGCCATCAGCTGACCTCCTCGAGCACCTCCTGAGTTTTCGCCGGCCGAGCCTTCTTGCGGATCGGAACCCGCGTGCTGACGAAGCGCAGCACGTTCTCGTTGAGGCGCACCTGTCGCTCGAATTCCTTCACCATGGAGGGCTCGGCAGAAACCTCGAGCACCGCGTACGTGCCTTCGCGCTGCTTCTTGATGTCGTACGCGAGCCGGCGCTTTCCCCAGTTGTCGACTTTGGTGACCTCGGCGCCGAGCGTCTTGAGTTGCTCGCCGAGCTGTTCGAGCAGCGCGGCGACTTCCTCATCGGTCGGACGCGGATCGACGATCACGAGGACTTCGTACGGTCGCAGTTCTCACTCACCTCCCTCTGATGACCCGAGTTGAGCGCCTAACCGTATCAAACATCCAAGCATGGTGCAAGGTCAACGCCCGCAAAAAGATACGGCCCGGACCGTCTCCGGCCCGAGCCGTGGCCCGCGCATAGCGCGGACCCAACTGCAGCGCTACCCTGTTCGAGCGCCGGCTTTGCCGGCGCAACCAATTCTGGGGGGAGGCCGAGTCCCCTTAATACATATCGCCGTGCGGCATCGCCGGCGCCGCCGCGGGCTTGTCCTCCGGGATGTCGGTGATCAGTGCCTCGGTGGTGAGCAGCAGCGACGCGATCGACGCCGCGTTCTGCAGCGCCACACGCTCGACCTTGGTCGGGTCGATGATGCCGGCCTGCACCATGTCGACGTACTCCATGCTCTCCGCGTCGTAGCCGCGGTTGGGCGCCGTCTCGCTCTTCACCTTCTCGACGATCACGCTGCCTTCCAGGCCCGCGTTCTCGACGATCTGGCGGATCGGCTCCTCGAGCGCCCGCTTGAC
>DASPZZ010000019.1:0-2881 GCA_035635995.1 Binatia bacterium
CGGAGTTCACGTCCACACCCGCCTGGGCGAGGGCAGCGAGCAGTTCCTGACGGTAGGCGGCGCGCGCGGCAGTCAGATTGCTCCGGTGCAGGAAGGCGTTGAACTGCCCGGCGTTCACGCGGTCGCCGTCGGGGTCGCGGAGCCCGTTGGTCACCACCAGCACGTAGCGCGTGTGCTGGTCGAGGAACTCGTCCGACTCGACGTGCAGCGTGCGGGCGGCCGGCTCCCAGGCGATCTGGTTGATCCCGACCACCTTGCCTCCACGGCCGCCGAGCGTGCTCCCGAGGCTCACGAGGAAGACGTTGGCGCTGCTCACCGACGCGGGGTCGATCGGCCCGTTGAAGGGGATGGAGATGCGCGGCTGCGCGTTGAAGCCGTCCAGCGTGTTCAGCACGTCGATGTCTTCGCAGTCGCTGGGTCGGGCCGCGCAGGCGGGCTTGGGCAGGTTCACGCGCACCCCGGTGTTCTGGCCGGGGTCGGCGACGGTGAAGACGTCACTCGGGAACGGCCCGCCCGACGGCGTGTCGAGGTCGAACCGAGCCGTCGTCGCGAGCGCGACGACCGGAGCGAGCAACAGCAGGACGAGGACGAATGGGAGACTGCGGCGCAACGACATCATCGGCGTGACCTCCGGCGCGGGGCGTGCACTGCTCGGACGACCGGGATCGAAAAACGCCGAAGGGATAGCACGCGGCGCCGCGAGATGTCAAACCGCGCCGCGCTGAGCGCGCGGCGGCGAGCCGTGAATCTCGCCGCCGCGCGACGTGCCCGGGCGACGCTACTTCCGCCCGGCGCCCGTTCCGAGCGCTAATTACGCAGCGCGAAGAACTGGTTGAACGGATTCTGGATCGGAAGCTTCTCCACGTGCGAGAAGCCGGCCTCCCGGGCGAGCCCGCGCACACCACGCTCGCCGATGACGGTCCCGAGCCCCTCGCCCCGGTGGGCGAGCGACACGGTCATGCAGTGCAGCGGGCTGACGCACTGGAAGGCCTTGCCGACGGGATTGCGGTTCTCGAGCGGGTTGTCGGAGGCGTTCGGCTCCGACCAGAGGAACACACCGTCGTCGGCGAGGCCGGTGCGAATCGCCCGCAGCGTACCCTTCGGATCCACCATGTCGTGGATGCAGTCGAACGCACACACGAGCCCGAACTTCCGGTCGCGCGGCAGCTGGTGCGCGGGCTCGGCGCGCCACTCGACGTTGAGCAGCCCGCGCTCGGCGGACGCGCGGCGGGCGCGGAAGACGGAGCCCGCGTCGTAGTCGATGCCGAGGAAGCGCGAGACGGGGAAGGCCGCGGCCATCGTCATCGTCGACAGCCCGTAGCCGCAACCGACGTCGGCCACCTCGATCCCCGCCTTGAGCCGCTCGGGAAGACCGGACACGGCCGGCAGCCACTCCTGCACGAGGAAGTTGACATAGCCGGGGCCGAAGAAGCGCGCGATGCCCTCGGGCACCTCGGGGCCGATCTCCGAGTAGGAGATGCCGCCGCCGTCGCGGAAGATGCGCACCAGCTTCTCGGTGTTGGCGACCGTCGGCGCGGTGAACTGCAGCGGACCACCCGCCGACATCGGACTCGCGTCGTCGGCGAGCACGTACGCCTGCTCGGGCGTCATCACGTAACGGCCGGAGGTCGGATCGTAGTCCAGGTACTCGGCGGCGACCATCGCCTTCAGCCACTCGCGCACGTAGCGCTCGTTGAGTCCGGCCTTGATGGCGAGCTGCTCACTCGTCAGCGGCCCCGCGCCCTTCATCGCGCGGAACAGCCCGAGCCGGTCGCCGATGTGGCCGAGCGCCATGCTGAACGACGCCGCCATGTCCGCGACCATCCGGAATGCCAGCGCCTCGACCTTCTGCTGGTCCATGGGGACCTCCTGGTGAGAGAGCCCATTGCGCGGTCACGAGCCGTCGCGGGAGCAGAAGAGCATCGGCGATGCCATATCCGGGAGCCGAAATGGCGGGGATTTCAACGGCGCCTCGACGTCGGCGTGGAATTGCGCCCGAGCGCCGACGCCGCGAGCCGGGCAAGATTCCGTGGAGAAGGCGCGTATCCGGATCGCGATCAGCGGGGCAGGTCAGCGCACAGAGGTCCAGCGACGATGCTGAGAGGGCTCGCGCGGCTCCGGCGCTAGGCTCGGAGCTTGCGCTGGGTGTCGGCGAGCTTGGCGGCGATCGGCTGCGGCAGCCGTGCCCCGAACTGGTCGTAGAAGTCACCGAGGTCGGCGAGCGCCTGGAGCCATTCACCGCGGTCCACGCGCAGCGCCTCGGCGACCTGGGCGCGTGAGAGGCCCAGGCCCTCGGTGTCGAGCCCGTCGGCGGCGGGGATCCAGCCGATCGGCGTCTCCTGGGCGCGCCCGCCGCCGCGGATCCGCTCGACGATCCACTTCAGCACGCGGACGTTGTCGCCGTAGCCCGGCCAGAGGAACTTGCCGTCCTCGCCGCGGCGGAACCAGTTCACGCGGAAGATGCGCGGGGCCTTCGACGCGCGGGGGCCGGTGGCGAGCCAGTGGCCGAAGTAGTCGGCCATGTTGTAGCCGCAGAACGGCAGCATGGCCATGGGATCGCGGCGCACCACGCCGACCTGGCCCGTGATGGCCGCCGTCGTCTCCGTGCTCATCGCCGAGCCGAGGAAGACGCCGTGCGCCCAGTCGAAGGCCTCGAACACGAGCGGGATCACCTTGGAGCGGCGCGAGCCGAAGATGAAGGCCGAGATCGGCACGCCCTGCGGCTCCTCCCAGTTCGGCGCGATCGACGGGCACTGCTGGGCCAGGACGGTGAAGCGTGAGTTCGGGTGCGCGGCCGGCGTGCCCGGCTTCCACGGGTGGCCCTGCCAGTCCACGAGACCGGCGGGCGGCTCCGGCGTGAGCCCTTCCCACCACGGCTCGC
>DASPZZ010000020.1:0-1818 GCA_035635995.1 Binatia bacterium
ACGGCCACGACCTGATGTTCGACCGGCTGGCGAGTCTGCCGGGCCACGCCTGGAACTGGGACGATCGCGCCACGCCGCCGTCGCTGCGGGAGGCGCGCGCGATGGTGCCGGGGGCCGTGATCGGCGGGCTCCACCAGTGGAAGACGCTCAGAGACGGAACGGCCGAGCAGGCCGCGGGCGAAACCCGCGACGCGATCGCTCAGACGGACGGCACGGGGCTCATCGTCGGTCCGGGCTGCGTGCTACCGATGAACACGCCCGACGCGACCGTCGCGGCGGTCGTCCAGACGCTGGGCGGGCCGCTCAAGAAGATCCCGGGGGTGACCGTGTAGCGCGCTCACTTCGCCACGTTGAAGCGGAAGTGGCAGATCTCCCCGTCGCGCACGATGTAGTCCTTACCCTCGAGCCGCTGCTGGCCGCGGGCCCGGAGCTCGGCGAACGAGCCCTCGACCGCCACGAGGTCGTCGTAGCTGTTGACCTCGGCTCGGATGAAGCCCCGCTCGATGTCCGAGTGCACGGTGCCGGCGGCGGCCTGGGCCCGCGTGCCCTCGGCAATCGGCCACGCGCGCACCTCGTCCTCGCCCACCGTGAAGAAGGAGACGAGCCCGAGCAGCGCGTAGCAGTCGCTGAGCACGCGATGGATCGCCGGCTCCTGCAGGCCTAGATCGGCCAGGAACGCCCGCTGCTCGTCGCCGGCCAGCTCGGCCACCTCGGCCTCGATGACCGCCGAGACCCAGCCGATCCGGGTCCGCGCGCGCTGCGCGGCCAGCTCTAGTCCCAGCTTCTCGATCGCCTTCGGTCCGTCGCCGATCGCCTTCTCGTCGAGGTTCACGCAGTGCAGGATCGGCTTCTGGGAGAGGAAGGTGTACCCGCGGATCGCGCGCGCCTCGTCGGGCGTGAGGGTCACCGCGCGGAGCGGCGTCTCGCGCTCGAGATCGTTCTTGAGCCGGGCCAGGATCGCCTGCTCTTTCACGTCGGCGTCCTTCCGCTGCTTCTTGATCGAGGCCTCCAGGCGCTCGAGGCGCCGGTCGACCACTTCCAGATCGGCGAGGATCAGCTCGGTGTCGAGATCCCCGATGTCGCGCTTCGGCGCCGGCGCGCCGAGGGCCTCGTCGGCGAAGGCGCGCACGACGTGCAGCAGCGCGTCGGCGTTCCTGAACTCTTTCGTGTCGAGCCCGGCGCGCTCGCCGCGCTCGATGCCCGCCAGGTCCACGACCTCGAACGTCGCGTACGTCGTCTTCTTCGGCTTGAAGATCGCCGAGAGCCGATCGACACGCGTGTCCGGCACCCGTGCAATGCCCGTGTGGAGCTCGGCGCGACCGGAGTCGTAGCGCGCGGTCGCGACCTTCGAGCCGGTGAGCAGGTTGAAGAGCGTGGTCTTTCCAGACTTGGGGAGCCCGATCAGGCCGATCTTCATGGGCCGATTATGCCAGGTGTCGTATCCTCGGCTCAGATTCGCGTGAGCCATCCTTCGAAAGACATGGACCTCAAGGGCGCGGCCGTGGCCGTGCTCATCTCGATTCTCTGGGGCGCCAATACCGTCGTGATCAAAATGGGCCTCGAGGAGGCCCCGCCGCTTCGGCTGGCGTGCATGCGGTTCGTCGTCGGCGGCGGCGTCATCTGCCTGTGGGCCTGGGCCACGGGGCGCTTCGCCGGCTTTCGAGTCGAGCCCGCCGAATGGCGCCCGCTCGTGTTCCTGGGGCTCCTGTTCAGCGTGCAGATGGCCGCCACGAACGTCGGGACCTGGCTGACCAGCGCGGCGCACGCGTCGGTCCTGCTGAATCTCTACGCCGTCCACACGGTCGTCCTCGCCCATTT
>DASPZZ010000021.1:0-1845 GCA_035635995.1 Binatia bacterium
CAGTCGGGCGCCCTCCTCATCGTCGACGAGATCCAGACGGGTGTCGCGCGGACCGGGCGGCTCTGGTGCTACGAGCACTACGGCATCGAGCCGGACATCATGACCCTGGCGAAGGCCCTGGCCAACGGCGTGCCGATTGGCGCGATGCTGACTCGCGAGGAGATCGCGAGCGTCCTCGTGGCCGGCACGCACGGGTCGACCTTCGGCGGCACCCCGTTCATCACCTCGGTGGCGCTGGCGACGCTCACGACCATCCTCGACGGCAAGCTCTGGGAGCGGGCTGCGAAGATGGGCCGCTACCTGATGGACGGGCTGCGGGCCATCCAGGCGTCGAATTCGGCGATTCGCGCGGTCCGCGGCAAGGGGCTTCTGATCGGCGCCGAGCTTTCGGGGCCCGTCGGGCCGGTCGTGGACGCCTGCCGAGAGGCGGGGCTGCTCGTGCTGTCGGCCGGTGAGCGCGTGCTTCGGCTGACGCCGCCGCTCATCGTCGAGGAGCGGGATTGCGATCGCGCGCTCGCGATCATCAAGACCGCCCTCGGACACGCCTGACGATGCGGCATTTCCTGTCAGCCGCCGACCTGACGCGCGACATCGCGCTGGGGCTCTTCGACCTCGCGGCCGATCTGAAGCAGCGGCGCAAGGCGGGTCGGCTCTCGGCGCCGCTGGCCGGCAAGACGGGGGCGCTGATCTTCGAGAAACCCTCCCTCAGGACGCGCGTGACGTTCGAGGTCGGCCTGATCCAGCTCGGCGGGCGCGCCGTGTACCTGGTCGGCCGCGAGATCGGCCTGGGGACACGCGAATCGGTGCCCGACGTCGCGCGCAACTTGTCGCTGTGGGTCGACGGCATCATGGCTCGGGTTTTTTCGCACTCGACGATCACCGAGCTCGCTCGACACGCGTCGGTCCCCGTGATCAACGGACTCTCGGATCGCGAGCACCCCTGTCAGGCGCTGGCCGACTTCTTCACCTTGTGGGAACGCGGCGTCGACTTCGCCAAGGTGCGGATCGCGTGGATCGGCGACGGCAACAACGTCTGCCACTCCGTGATGCTCCTCGGCGCGCTGCTCGGCGCCTCGATCGTCGTCGCCTGCCCGCCCGGCTACGAACCCGACGCAGGCGTGGTGGTCACCGCGCGGCGCCTTGGCGGTCGGATCGAGCTCACCGAGGACGCGCGGGCGGCCGCGACGGGCGCGGACGTGATCTATACGGATGTTTGGACGAGCATGGGGCAGGAGGCCGAGCACGAGCAGCGTCTCGAGGCCTTCAGCCGCTATCAGATCAACGACACCCTGGTCGGTTTTGCCAAGGCGTCGGCGCTCGTCATGCACTGCCTGCCGGCCCACCGCGGCGAAGAAATCACCGACAGCGTGCTCGACGGCAAGCGGAGCATCGTGCTGCAGCAGGCGGAGAATCGCCTCCACGCGCAGAAGGCCGTGCTGCTCCACCTCCTGGGAGGCTCGCTCGATGACGCCTGATCCCAAGCGGGTGGTCCTGGCCTACTCGGGCGGGCTCGACACGTCCGTGATCCTCCGGTGGCTGATCGAGCGCTACCGGTGCGACGTCGTCGCGTTCTGTGCGGACCTGGGCCAGGGCGAGGAGCTGATCCCGATCCGCGACAAGGCGACGCGGACGGGCGCCGTGGCCGTCCACATCGTCGACCTGCGCGAGGAGTTCGTCCGCGACTTCATCTTCCCGATGCTGCGCGCCAACGCCGTGTACGAGGGCGCGTATCTCTTGGGCACGTCGATCGCGCGGCCCCTCATCGCCCGCGCCCAGGTCGAGGTCGCCGCGAAGGAAGGCGCCGACGCCGTCGCGCACGGCGCCACCGGCAAGGGCAACGACCAG
>DASPZZ010000022.1:0-2691 GCA_035635995.1 Binatia bacterium
GCCTGGATCATGACGATCCGCCCCTCCTCGCGGTTCCGCTGACCGGCCCCCACGATCGCGTCGAGCGCGTCGCCCATGATGATGCGCTGGACGCTGTGGGCGGGACTGGCGGCCCCTGTGCTCGGTCCCGCCGCTTCCGCGGTGACGTCGTCCCAAGCGCGGACGCCGAATCCGGCGGCCTCGATCACCTTGCGCATCTCGCCGGGCGCGCGAAGAAAGCTCGCCCGCGCGTCCCGGGCCCACATCACCGGGAACACGATCGGCTGGGCGGGGCCGGCCATCGGCTCCTGCAGCGCGAGCAATCCGCCCGGCCGCAGTGCCCGCGCGAAGCCCGCATAGAGCCGCTCCTTGTCGGTGATGTTCATACCGCTGTTCTGCGTCCACACAACGTCGAATTTCTCGTCACCGACCTCCAGGGCCAGCGCGTCGCCCACACGGTGCGTCACGCGATCGGCGAGCCCGAGACGTGCCGTGAGCGCCGCTCCGGCGCGAACGTAGGACTCGGTGAGGTCCACCAGCGTGACGCGGCATCCGAACTTGGCGGCCAGCGTGCGTGCCGGCCCGCCCAGCCCACCGCCGACGTCGAGAACCCGCATCCCGGATCGGAGCTGAGCGAGGCGGGCCAGGCGCTCGGTCGCGCTCTTGCCGCCGCTGTGAAAATGGTCGGCCGGCGCGAGATCGTCGACCGTCAGCGCGTCGACGTTCTTGCCGGTGGCCGCGAGCGCGTCGAGAATCCTCCGCTCGAGGCCTTCGCGTCCCCAATAGTCATTCGTCGCGCGCGCGTCGCTCCGGTCCATGGCCGTCGGCCTCTCGACTCCGGCGATCGCTACCGGAGCGCGGGCTCACCGGCGAACGCGGGCCGGACCTCCTCGGCGAAGCGGCGCAAGGTCTCGAATCCGCCCGTGCTGTTGAGCAGCACGTACTCGGCCCCGAGGTCGCGCAGCCGCTGGAGCTTCACCGCGATCTCGTCCGGCGTGCCGTAGAGCGCCCCGGCCTCCGCGGCCTCGAGCGTGTGCGCGTAGGTCATGATGGTCGAGTTGTTTTGCCCGTCCGGCCGCTGCGCGAGGTTGTGGACGCGCTCGCGCGCCGCCATCCGGGTCTCGAGCGCCTTCTGCCGCTCGGCGGCCGTCTTCACGACGTTGACCGATCGGGTGACCGCCACCTGCATCGGGTCGAAGCGACGGCCGCGCGCCTCCACTTCCGCCTTGAAGAGCGCGATCCGTTCGCCGATCTGCTCGATCGGCGCGAACTGGTCGAGGAGCAGGTTGTAGCCGAGCTCGGCCACCTTCTTGATCGATTGCGGGCGCCCGGCGCCCATCCACAGCGGCGGATGCGGCTTCTGCGCCGTCGGCGGCTCGACGACGACGTTCTCGAACTGGAAGTACTTGCCGCGATGAGACCAGGGCCGATCCGACGTCCACGCTTTGAGCATCACCTCGAGGCACTCGTCGAACCGCTGGTCCGCCTCTTCCATCGGGATGCAGAATCCGGCGAACTCGTTGTGCCGGTAGCCCTGGCCGATGCCGAAATCGATCCGGCCGCCGGACAAGAGGTCCATCGTGGCGACCTGCTCGGCCAGCAGCACCGGGTTGTGCCAGGGCAAGGTGATCACGGCGGTGCCGAGCCGCAAGGTTTTCGTGCGCGCGCCGACCCACGTGAGCAGATTCAAAGTCGCGGAGATCTGACCGAAGCCGGTGAAGTGATGCTCGACGACGAAGGAGCTGACGTAGCCGAGCGCCTCGGCCTTCACGTTGTTCTCGACGAACTCCCTGAAGCCGGCTCCGCTGTCGACGTCCGGGCCGCCCCGCTTCGCCTGAGCGCTGCCGAAGAGTCCGAATCGCATCAGGCCGCTCCGTTCTGCTGGAACCACGCGCGCAGGCGCTGCCAGCCGTCCTTCGCCAGCGTCTCCCGGTAGCTCGGGCGGTAGTCGGCATGGAAGCCGTGGGGCGCGCCGTCGTAGAGCACGATCTCCGACGGCTTCTTGGCCGCCTTCAACGCCGCCTGCATCTTCTCGACGTCGGCGTTCGGGATGCCCTGGTCCGCGCCGCCGTAGAGACCCAGCACGGGCGCCTTCAAGCTGTCGACCAGGTCGATCGGATTCTTCGGCTGCATCTCGGTGGGCGTGCCGGTGATGCGGCCGTACCACGCGACACCGGCCTTGAGCGTGGAGCTGTGCGCGGAATAGAGCCACACGACCCGGCCGCCGTAGCAGAACCCCGTGATGCCCAGCCGGTTGACGTCGCCCTTCTCCGTCTTGGCGAAGGCCGTCGTCGCGTCGAGGTCGCTCATCACCTGCTTGTCCGAGACCTTCGCGGCCGCGGCGCGCCCCTCGTCGATCGTCGTGAGCTTGGACACGTCGGTCGCCCGCGCAAAGAGCTCGGGGGCGACGGCGTAGTAGCCCATCTTCGCGAAGCGGCGGCACACGTCCTTGATGTGCTCGTGCACCCCGAAGATCTCCTGCACGACCAGCACCGTCGGGAACGTCCCGCCCGTCGCGGGCATCGCGCGGTATGCCGGGATCTGGCCGTCGGGCGCCGGAACCTTCACCTCACCTGCGGTGAGGCCGTTGGTGTCGGTCGTGATCACGCTCTGGGCGTTGACGGGTCCGGTCGCCAGGGTGAATCCCGCGATCAGGCTCGTCGTCAGAAAGCCCCGCCGCGAGAAGTCCGTCGGGGGCATCAGGCTCTTCGT
>DASPZZ010000023.1:0-2687 GCA_035635995.1 Binatia bacterium
CGCGCTGCTGCGGATGGTCGCCGATCCGCTGTCGGCCGCGTCGGGCAACTGGAAGTGGCTGGCGATCAAGCTGGGGATCTCGGTGTGGCTCCGCGAGCTGTTCACCCTGGCGGTCGCGCACGACATCTACGCCGGCGTCCCGACGATCTACGTCAACTATCTCGACTACGACGTCGCCGGCCACGCCTGGGGCCCGCGGCACCGCCGCGCGCTCCAGGCGCTCCGCCGGGTCGATGCCTCGATCCACCGGCTCTGGCGGGTGCTCCGACGGGTTCCCGAGCACGGCTACGACCTCTACGTCCTCTCCGATCACGGGCAGGCGGCGAGCCTGCCCTACCTCAGGGTGACGGGCGGCCGGCCAATCGAGCAGTCGCTCTTCGAGGACTTCTTCGATCCCGACAGCGCGGAGGCGGGCCCCGAGCCGACGCGCCAGCGCACCGGCCTCGCCAGCGGCCTCGCGGCGCTCCGGGCCCACCGGGCGCCCGGGTTCTTCCAGCGGTTCGTGAATTACCTCGAGCAGGACTTCCCGTGGGTGCTCGGCGGCACGCGCTCGGTGCGCGAGCGCGCTGGCATCCGCGTCATTGCCGCCGGGCCGAACGCGTTCGTCTATTTCCTGGAGACCCCCGAGCCGTTGACCTTCGAGCGCATCGAGGAGCGCTACGCCGGCCTGGCCAAGCGGATCTCGGTCTCGCCCGGCATCGGCATCGTGCTCGTGCGCTCGGCATCGGGCCCGCTCTGCTTCTGGCGGGGCGCGGCGTACGGCCTCGACGCGCTCGCCGCCGGGCCGTTCGCCAAGCGGCCCGACCTCGAGCGGATCGTCGAGGGAATCGGCGACCTGATGGCGATGCCGTCGGCCGGCGACCTGGTGATCTACGGGATCGACGCGCCCCAGGGCAACGTCTCGTTCGTGGCCGAGGTCGGAGCGCATGCCGGGCCGTCGGTCGACGAGCTGCACACGTTCCTGATCCACCCTTCGCGCGTGACGGTCCCGACGCCGATCACGCATCCGGTCCAGCTCTATCCGCACTTCGCCCGGTATCTGGTGGGCGCGGCGTGAGGCATCTCACCGTCGTGAGCTACAACATCCACCGCGGCGTCGGACTGGACCGCCGGCGCGATCTCGATCGGATCGCCGACGTGATCCGGGAGGTCGGCCCCGACGTCGTGGCACTGCAGGAAGTGATCCGGGAGGACGGCGGACCCGAGGCCGATCAGGCCGCCTATCTGGCGTTGAGGCTCGAGATGTCGGAGCTCATCATGGGCGAGACGCGCGCGTACGGCACCGGCATCTACGGCAACGTCGTCCTGAGCCGGCTTCCGGTGCTCGGCTCGGGGCGGTGCGATCTGAGCTACGGCATGCGCGAGCCGCGAGGCTGCCTGCGCGTCGACTTCGATATCGACGGCACGCCGCTCCACGTCTTCAACTGCCACTTCGGTCTGGCGCTGCGCGAGCGCCGCCAGCAGCTCGGGCTGCTCGGCGCCTTCATCCAGGCCTCGGGGCGACTGGCCGGCCCCAGGGTGCTCCTGGGTGACTTCAACGAGTGGCACCGGGGACCGGTGACGCGCGGGCTTCGTCGAGAGTTCGCCTCGCCGATGCGCCGGCGGCGGACTCACCCGGCGATGTTCCCGCTCTTCGCGCTGGACCGGATCTACTGGGACGCCGAGCTCGAGGGCGAGGAGTTCAGCGTGCACCGAAGTCGTCTGGCCCGCGTCGCCTCCGACCATCTGCCGGTGGTGGCGCGCCTGCGCCTGCGCCATCGGCCCCCGCGGCTGTCCCCGTACGTGGTCGGCGACGCGCTCCCGCCGCCGGAGTAGTAGCCTCGGCGCGTCTCGAGGCCGACGTCAGTCGGCGCTCACTCTCGACCCGCGAGGTCGACGGCCGCCAGCAGCAAGGTGCGCGCGCCGTACTCGATGTCGTCGATCGGCGTGAACTCCTCTTCGCAGTGGCTGCGCCCGTCGTGCGACGGCACGAAGACCATGCCCGTCGGCCCGATCGCCGCCATGTACTGCGCGTCGTGGCCGGCGCCCGACCGGATCCGGCGATGGCGAGCGCCGGCCGCCCGCGCGGCGCGCTCGACCACGTCGACGACCCCGCGGTCGAACGGGGTGTAGGGAACGCGCCAGTAGTGCTCGAGCTCGTAGCGGACACCTTCACGCTCGCACGCCTCGCGCACGATCGGCTCCAGGCGTGCCTGGGCCCGGTCGAGCGTCGCGTCGATCGGATCGCGCATGTCGATCGACAAGGTCACGCGGCCGGGAATCGCGTTGACGATGTTCGGCGTGACCACGAGATTGCCGATCGTGGTCACGAGCTCGCCGCCGATCTCGCGCGCGATCCGCCGGACGCCCGAGACGACCTCCGCCGCCGCCACGAGCGCGTCGTGGCGGATGCGCATCGGCGTGGGGCCGGCGTGGTCCTGCACCCCGTGGAGAGTCAGCCGCGACCAGGCGATCGCGACGATGCCTTCCACGACACCCACCGAGAGCCCTTCCTCCTCGAGGAACGGCCCCTGCTCGATGTGGAGCTCGAGGTACGCGCGGAAGGGCCGGGGAAGGCACGGCTCGGGGCCGAGGTAACCGATCCGCTCGAGCTCGTCGACCAGGCGGATCCCGTCCTTGTCCCTGGCGTTGTAGGCGTCCTCGAGCGCGATCTTGCCGGCCATGACGCCGCTGGCGATCATCGCCGG
>DASPZZ010000024.1:0-13630 GCA_035635995.1 Binatia bacterium
GTGCTTGAAGATCTCCACGCCGCCTTGCAGGAGAAACATGAGGCCGCTCGGCCGGTCGCCCTCGTTCATCAGCGCGTGGCCGGCGGCGAACTTCTGGCCGACCGAGGCCTGGGCGAGCTGCTCGACCTGCTGCTGGGTCAGGCCACGGAGCAGTGCGTGCATGCCCTTCCGGATGTCGGATGCGTTCACGGACGTGACACCCCCTCTGGCGACGGGGGCGATTGTATCAGCGGGGCCCCGAATACCGGGCTATCGTGCGACGAGGGCGAGGGTGGCGACGCGCTCGCCCGCCTCGAGTCGCGCCGCGGCCGTCGGCGCTGCGGCGCGGGCGCGCCGGCGCTCGTGGCCCACCCGCGCGATCAGCTCGGCGTACTCCGGGCCGAAGAGCTTCTCTAGCCGCCGCCGGATCTCACGGGCGAGCGCGGGGCTCCGACCGCCGGTCGAGACGGCGATCTGGAGCTCGCCGCGGCGAAGCACCGACGGCAGGATGAAGTCGCACTGCTCGGGCCGATCCACCACGTTCACGAGCACCCGCCACCGGCGAGCCATCTCCGCCACCGCGGCATCCACGAAAGGATCGCCGGTCGTGGCGACGGCCAGCGCGCAGCCGCGCAGATCTGACCCCCGGAAGCTCCGCGCCCGGTTCACGATGCGACCGCTCGCGACCAGGGCGGCCAGCCCCGGCGTCACGGCCGGGCTCACCACGGTGACGCGCGCTCCGCACTCGAGCAGCGCGCGGACCTTGCGCTCGCCGACCGCGCCGCCACCGACGACGAGGCACCGCCGGCCGCGGAGATCGAGGAACGCGGGAAAGTAGTCGGGCACCGCTCAGGTCCCCAGGCCGGCGAGCACCCGCCGGACGCTCAGGGGCACGGAGGCGAGCGCGACGGTCGGGCCGGTGATCAGCACCGCGGGCGGCCCGACACCGGCGGCGCGCGCCTCGTCGGCGATCTCGCCGAGCCGGCCGGCGATCACTCGCTCGCCGGCGTCGCCCGCGTGCTCGACCAGGATTGCCGGCTCGCGGGGATCGCGGCCCAGCGACGTGAGCGACGCGGTGATCGAGTCGAGCGCGCCGACCGGCATGTAGAAGACGAGGGTGCCCTCGGCGCGCGCGAGCACGTCCCAGTCGAGCGCCGCCGGAAGGTGGCCCGTCTGGTCGGTGCCGGTCGCGAAGACGATCATCGAGGCGCTCCCGCGCTCGGTGAGCGAGATGCCGAGCCGCGCGGCCGCCGCGGTCGCCGCGGTCACGCCCGGGATGACCTCGAAGGCGATCCCGGCCGACCGCACCGCCTCGATCTCCTCGCCGAGGCGCCCGAAGACGGCCGGATCGCCGCCCTTCAACCGCACGATGCGCTCGCGCCGTCGCGCCCAGTCGACCAGCAGCCAGTTGATCTGCCCCTGGCCGACGCACGGACGACCGGGCGTCTTGCCGACGTCGACGATGGTGGCGCCCGGGCCGACCTCGTCGAGGAGCGGCCGGGGGACGAGCCGGTCGTGCAGGACGACCTCCGCCTCGCGGAGCCGGCGCAATCCCTTGAGCGTGATCAGCTCGGGATCGCCGGGGCCGGCGCCGACGAACGAGACGAAGCCGTGATTCATGGGTCCTCCTTGCGCCGCTCACCGCGCGGGAAGAACCGGATCAAGCGATCCAGCACCTCCGGCAGCTCGTCGCACGGCACGTCTGCCAGGATCCTCTCGGCGGCCCGCGGCTCCCGCCCGCCCCGGCCGCCGACGAAGACGTGGACGCCGTCGACGATCTTGCCGTCCACCTTCACCTTGCATCCCTGCAGCCCGACGTCCGCCGTGTGGTGGTTGCCGCAGGAGGCAGGGCAGCCCGACCACCGCACGGTCAGTGGTCGCGACGCCTCGAGCCGCCGCTCGAACTCGCGCGCCAGCGCCTGCGCTCGGGTCTTGGTGTCGATCAGCGCCAGGTTGCAGAAATCGGTGCCGGTGCACGAGACGAGCCCGCGCTGGATCTCCGACGGGTTGTACGGGAGCTCCTTCAACAGCCCCTCTTGCGTGAGCTCGCCCAGGCGAGCGTCGGGGACGTGCGTGATCAACACGTTCTGCGACGGTGTGAAGCGCAGCTCGCCGCGGCCGTATCGCTCGGCGAGCCGCGCCAGCTCGAGCAGCTGGTCGCCGGTGACGCGGCCGACAGGCGTCTTGAGCCCGACGTAGTTCAGGCCAGGCTCGCGCTGGCGGAAGATCCCGATGTGATCGGTGACCCGAGCGCCGCGGGCGTCGCGCCCGGCCGGCGGCAGGGCGCGCCCGAGGCGCGCCTCGAGCTCCTTGCGGAATCTCGGACCTCCCCACTCGTCCACGAGAAAGGCGAGCCGAGCCTTGCTTCGCGCCTCGCGCGGGCCGTGATCGCGGAAGATGAGCGCGATGGTGGCGCACACATCCGCCGCCTCCGCGGAGAGCACGAAGGCGTCGAGATCGGTCGCGAACCGCGGTCCTCCCGACCCCTGCTTACCGCCGACGGCGACGTTGAGCCCGGCGACCTCCACCCCGTCGCGCGTGGCGACCGCCGGCGTCATCGAGATGTCCTGGGTCTCGCCCGCGGTGCAGTGCTCGAGACAGCCGGTGATCGTGACGTTGAACTTCCGCGGCAGGTTCGTGAACGCCTTGTTGCCGAGAAAGATCCGCTGGAACGCGGCCGCGATGGGCGCGGTGTCGAACAGCTCGTGCGGGGTGAGGCCGGTCGCGGGGCACCCGACGATGCCGCGAATGTTGTCCATGCCGGTCTGCAGGCTCGACAGCCCCGCCGCCCCGAGGCGCGCGATGACGTCCGGCACGCCTTCGATCGTGACCCAGCGGAGCTGGATCTGCTGGCGCGTGGTCACGTCGGCGATGTTCCGGCCCGTCTCCTTCGTGATCTCGCCGAGCAGGCGCGCCTGCGCGGCGGTGACGATGCCGTTGGCCATCCGGATGCGCATCATGAAGTGGCCGGGCGTCGGCTTCCGCTGGAACACGCCGACCCACTTGAGCCGCTCCTTGTCGTCGTCGGCGATGGTCCGCCACCCCTCGCGGGCGAAGCGCACGAGATCCTCGGCGACGTCGAGGCCGTCGCGCTCGGCCTTGAGCGCTTCGATCTTGTTCACGCAGGCGCCTCGGCGACCCCGGGCGCCTCGGCGACCCGCCGCAGGCGCACGGCGCAGGCCTTCAGCTCGGGCTGCTGCGAAACCGGATCGCGACCGCTCAGCGTCAGGTTGTTGGCGCTCTTGTAGAACCCGGCCTGCCGGCCCCAGTGGAAAGGCAGGAAGCACGTGCCCTCGCGGATGGCGACACTCACGCGGCACTGCGCCACGGCCTTGCCACGGCGCGACGTGATCTCGACGAAGTCCCCGTCCTGGATGGACGCGCGCCTCGCGTCGACGAGATTCACCTCGAGGATCGGCTCGGGCGTGCGCGCGGCGAGCGCCGGCGCCTTGCCCGTGCGGGTACGCGTGTGCCAGTGGTCGCGGACGCGCCCCGTCGTGAGGACCAGCGGGAAGCTCACGTCGGGTGCCTCGAGGGGATCCGCGTGCTCGACCCGGACGAACCGCGCGCGCCCGTCCGCCGTCGGGAAGCGGCCGTCCGTGTAGAGGCGCGCCGTGCCCGGATGGTCGGTCGCCGGGACGGGCCACTGCAAGGGGCCGCCGGTCTGGAGGCGCGCGTGGCTCACGCCCGAGTAGTCGCACGCCGTTCCGGCCGTCAGCGCGACGAACTCGTCGAAGATCTCGGCCGTGCTCATGCAGGGGAAGGCCTCCTTCCAGCCCATCTCGTGGGCGAACCGTGTCAGGATCACCGCGTCCGGCAGCGCCTCGCCCGGCGGCTCGACGAGCTTCGGCAGATAGGTGAGCCTCCGCTCGGAGCTGGTCATCACGCCGTCCTTCTCCGGCCACTGCGCGGCGGCAAGGAGCACGTCGGCGAAGCGCGTCGTCTCGGTCGGGTGGTAGGCGTCCTGCACGATCACCAGGTCGGCCTGGCGCAGCCCCTTCTCGACGAGGTCGAGATCGGGCATCGAGGCCGCCGGGTTCGTGCACATGATCCACACCGCGCGGACCTCGCCGCTCGCGAGCCCCTCGAAGATTTCCAGCGCCGAGCGTCCGGGCGCGGACGGCAAGCACCCGGCGGCGATCGCCCAGTGCCGCTCGACGATCGCGCGCGCGTCGGCGTCGGCCACGAGCCGGTAGCCTGGCAGCAGATGCGCGAGCCCGCCCGACTCGCGTCCGCCCATCGCGTTGGGCTGCCCGGTCAGCGACAGCGGCCCGGCGCCCGGACGGCCGATCTGGCCCGTCGCCAGGTGAAGATTGATGATCGCCGCGTTCTTGTCGGTCCCGACGTGGCTCTGATTGATCCCCATCGACCACAAGGAGAGCGCCGCGCGCGCCCGGCCGAATCTGAGCGCGGTCGTGACGATGACGTCCGAGGAGAGCCCGGTCAGCGCCGCCCCGCGCTCGGGCGGATAGCGCTCGATCACCGCCCGCAGCCCTTCCCAGCCCATGGTGTGCTCCGCGATGAAGTGCCTATCGAGCAGGTCTTCGCGCCAGAGCACGTGCAGCAGCGCGTTCAGCAGCGCGATGTCGGAGCCGGGCCGCAGCGACAGGTGGAGGTCGGCGACGTCGGCGGTCTCGGTCCAGCGCGGGTCGACGACGATGACCGTCACCTCGTCGGGCGCCTCCCGCTTCCGCTTCCGGATCCGCTTGAAGGTGACCGGGTGGCAATCCGCGGTGTTGGTGCCGATCAGCAGGAAGCAGTCGGCGCGGTCGATGTCCGCGTACGACGCCGGCGGGCCGTCGGACCCGAGGGAGCGCGCGTACCCGGCCGCCGCCGACGCCATGCAGAGCCGCGAGTTCGTGTCGACGTTGTTGGTGCCGACGAAGCCCCGCGCGAGCTTGGCGGCGAGATAGTACTCCTCGGTAAGGAGCTGGCCCGAGGTGTAGAAGGCGATCGCGTTCGGGCCGTGGCGCGCGACAATCTCGCGCACGCGGTCGGCCGTGACCCTGAGCGCCAGCTCCCACGGCACGCGCTCGAGGGGCGCGTCGCGCCGCGGCCGAACGTGCGGCTGGAGCAGCCGGTCCGCCGTGCGCAGGACGGGCGGGAGGTGGACCGCCTTGGCGCAGAGGTCGCCGAGGCTCGCCGGATGCGCGGGATCGCCTTTGACCTTCGTCACCAGGCCGTCACGCACCTGGACGAGGAGCCCACAGCCCACGCCGCAGTACGGACACATCGTCGGCCGCCAGGCGGAGAGCTCCGGAGCGCCGCGCGCGTCAGGCGGTCGCACGCGCCTGCTCCTCGAGAAAGGCGAGGATCGAGTCCCGCAGCCAGAAGTAGTCTGCACGCGCGAGCAGCTCGTTGCGATTCCGGGCCCGGGGGAACGGCACGTCGAAGATGCGCCCGATCGTCGCGGCCGGGCCGTTGGTCATCATGACGATCCGGTCGGCGAGCTGGAGCGCCTCGTCCACGTCGTGCGTGACCATGATCACGGTGCGGCGCTCGGCCTCCCAGAGCGCGAGCAGCTCGTCCTGCAGCTCCATCCGGGTCAGCGCGTCCAGCAGCGAGAAGGGCTCGTCCAGCAGGAGAAGACGCGGCTCGAGCGCGAAGGCGCGCGCGATGCCGGCGCGCTGCTGCATCCCGGCCGACAGCTCGCGGGGGTACCGCTCGCCGCTGCCCCCGAGCCCGACCGACGCCAGGTAGGATTCGACGCCGCGATCCGCCCCCGAGGCGACCTGCTCGCGCGCGAGGCGGACGTTGTCGCGCACCGACATCCACGGAAGAAGCGTCGCCGACTGGAAGACGACGCCGCGATCGGTGCCCGGCCCGTCGATCTCCCGGCCTCCGATCACGACGCCGCCCGTGCTCGGCGCGACGAGCCCCATGAGGATCGAGAGCACCGTGGTCTTGCCGCACCCGGAGTGGCCGAGGAGGCACACGAACTCGCCCCGGTCGACGTAGAGCGTGAAGTCGCGGACGATGACCGCCGGGCCCGAGGGCGTCTCGTAGGTCTTGCCGAGCTGGGCGATCTCGACGAAGGCCATTTATTTGCTCGGCCGGCACGCCCGGAGAAATTCGACGAGCCCCTGGCGGGCCTTCTGGTAGGCCGGCTCGAGGCTCATGTGCCGGCGCTGCCGCGGCCGCGGCAGGCCGACCTCGATCGCCGGCCCGAGCACGGCGTCCGGTCCCGGCGTCATCGGGTAGATCCGGTCGGCGAGCAGGATCGCCTCGTCGACGTCGTTGGTGATCAGGATCACGGTCGACCGGCGGGCGCCCCAGATCCTCAGCAATTCGTCCTGCAGCGTGGCGCGGGTGAGCGCGTCGAGCGCGCTGAACGGCTCGTCCATGAGCAGGAGCTTGGGCCGCGTGGCCAGGCCGCGGGCCACCGCCACGCGCTGCCGCATCCCGCCCGACAGCTCCCGCGGGCGCTTCCAGGCCGCGGGCGTGAGATTGACGAGGGCGATGAACTCGTCGGTGATCCGCCGCCGCTCGGACGCCGGCAGCCCGGGATTCACAGCGTCGACGGCGAGCGCGATGTTGTCGCGGACGCTCAGCCAGGGCAGCAGCGAGTACTGCTGGAACACGATGCCGCGCTCGGGGCCCGGCGCGGTCACCGGGACGCCGTCGAGCAGGATCTCGCCGCCGTCGGGCGCGATGAGACCGCCGATGAGCGACACCAGGGTCGTCTTCCCCGATCCGGAGTACCCGACGACCGCCACGAACTCGCCCTCGTCGAGGCTCAGGTCGACGCCGCCCAGCACCGCCGTCGCGCCGCGCCGGCCGGTGTAGGCCTTCCGCAGACTCCGAACCTCGAGATAGGCCATCAGTGAACCCGAACGCGTGCCTCGACGAGGCCCATCAGGCGATCGAGCACGAATCCGATGGTGCCGATCGTGATGACGCTGAGGATGATGTGCGAGTAGACGAGGCTGTTGTACTCCTGCCAGAGGAACCCGCCCACGCCCGGTGTCCCCGTCAGCATTTCCGCCGCGACGATCACGAGCCACGCGAGGCCGAGCGACAGGCGGTAGCCGGTGAAGACGTAGGGCAGCGTCGCCGGGATGACGATCCGCGTCAGCATCTTGAGCCGCGAGAGCTTCAGCACGCGGCCCACGTTCAGGTAGTCCTGGCTGATCGACCGGACGCCGACGGCCGTGTTGATCACCGTCGGCCACATCGCGCACAGCGCGATCGTGAAGATCGCCGCCGGCTCCGACTTCTGGAAGATCACGAGTCCGAGCGGCAGCCACGCCAGCGGAGAGATCGGGCGCATGAACTGGACGATCGGGTCGAACGACTCGTGGAACCGCCGCGAGAGCCCGAGCAGAAACCCGATCGGCGTGCCGATGGCGAGCGCGAGCACGAACCCCTTGCCGACCCGCACCAGCGAGTAGAAGGCCAGCCGCCCGATGCCCTGGTTCATCTCGCCGTCCTTGAAGAACGGCTCCAGCACGTAGCGACGCGACTCCTGCCACGTCCGAGCCGGCGCCGGAAGGTCGGGCGCGACGGTCGCGCTCACGATCGACCAGACGACGAGCACGGCCGCCACTCCCAGGAGCGGCAGGATCACTTTCTGCGGTGTGCCGACGCGCATGACGGCCTCCTGAAGGGCGTGCTAGCCCATCGAATGGACGGCGAAGCCCTTCGCGTACTTCTCGGGATCGGCCGGGTCGAACGTGACGCCGTCGAAGAGCGTCTCCTTCTTCATGTCCTCCCGCGGCGTCTCGATGCCCATCTCGTGCGCGACCTCGCGGAAGATGTCGGGACGGTGGACGCGGTCGACCAGCCCTTTGTAGTCGGGCGGCTCCTTGACCATCCCCCAGCGCCGGAACTGGCTGAGCCACCAGACGCCGTGCGACTTGAGGGGGAAGTTCGTCTGCCGGTCGAAGAAGGTCATGTAGTACTTGTCCTTCTCCTTGCGCCCGTCACCGTAGTCGTAGTCGCCGAGCATGCGGCCCAGGATGATCTCCCTCGCGGCGTTGACGTACTGCGGCTGCCCGACGACCTCCGCCATCCGCGGCCGGTTCTCCAGCTTGTCGTTCCACTGGCTCGCCTCGAGCACCGCGCGCATCACCGCCTTCACCGTCTTGGGATTCTTCTGCGCGAACTCTTCCGTGAAGGCGAGCACCTTCTCGGGATGGTCCTTCCAGATCTGCTGGGTGGTGATGGCCGTGAAGCCGATCCCGTCGGCGATGGCGCGGGCACCCCAGGGCTCGCCCACGCAGTAGCCGTCCATCTTGCCGACCTTCATGTTGGCCACCATCTGGGCCGGCGGAATGGTGATCAGGGAGACGTCGCGATCGGGGTTGATGCCGCCCGCTCCGAGCCAGTAGCGTGTCCACATCGCGTGGGTGCCGGGCGGGTAGGTCATGGCGAAGGTCATGGGCGCGCCTTTGGCCTTGGCTTCCAGCGCCAGGGGCCTGACCTGCTGCGGCGTCTTCACGCCCTTCTCGAGCAGCGCCTTCGTCAGCGTGATCGCCTGCCCGTTTCGGTTGAGGTACATGGGAATGATCATGGGCTTCACCGGCGAGCCCTGGAGCCCCATCGTGGCCGCGTAGGGAATGCCCAGGAGCATGTGGGTCGCCTGGTTGTCGCCGAGCGTGAGGCGGTCACGGATGACCGCCCACGAGGCTTCCTTCGAGATCGTCGATTCGATCCCGTGCTTCTTGAAGAGCCCGAGCTCGTGGGCCATCACGATCGACGAGCAGTCGGTGAGCGCGATGATGCCGATCCTCACCTTCGGCGCCTCGGGCCCGTCGGCCGCGTACACGCCTCCGGACCAGCCGCCGGGCAGGCCCGCGAGCAGCATCGTCGCACCCGTCGTCTTGATGAGCCGCCGTCGCGTCACATGCACTCCATCCCCCCTCGCCCCGCGGACAAAAGAATGGCGCCGTGCCTCGGATCGAGGCATCAGCGCCGTCGCTGACAGTGCAGCCGCGTCCGTCGTGGACGCCAGCCACGATCCGCAGAGTGCAGCGGGCGTGCCAATGCGGGTGGCGGAACGAGATTCAGCCTATCCGGGCACTTGTCGTCGGACGCGGCATCCGGCGCGCACGGCGGCGCTGCCGAATTTCAGGGCGAGAAGTGGTGTCCTGCTGAACCGGTGGGCAACCTGACTAGCCCGGGCTATTCATGAGCGGCAGCCACACGAGACGGGCGGGTGGCGCAGGGACACGGCCCCACCGGGCCGGCTCCGTCACCCACTCGCCCGATCGCAGCCCTGCGGGCTGCGCACGGGACGAGGGGGTCCCACTTCGCCAGCCCGGTGGGGCCGTGCCCCTGCGCCACCCGCCCGGCATCGCGGTCGTCGCTCATGAATAGTCCGGGCTAGCGCTCGCACGACAGGCGCATACGGTTCTTGGCGATCCACGCGTAGGTCCGCCGCGCCAGCGGACGCGCGCCCGGGAGGGCGAAGACCGTCGCGAGCCACCCGAGCCCGTGGATGCGCCGAAGAAGCTCGGGCACCGCGTCGGCGCCCGCGAGCGTGCGGCCGCCGGGCAGCACCAGCTGCATCGCCGTCATGCACGCCTCGTCGGAGATCTGGGGAAAGCGGGCGTGCCGGGGTGCCGACCGACACGGGAGGATTTCGAGCTCGCCGCCGGAGAGCGCCAGGCGCATGAGCCAGAGCGCGCTCGCCCGGCACATCGCGCACTCGCCGTCGTAGATGAGGACGGCGGGAGAGTTCATCTTATCGGCGACCCCATCCCTTGAGCGTCCGGTAATAGAGGACGAGGCCGGCGGCCACCGCCAACGAGACCACCGCCTGGACCAGCGCCCCCGCGGTCCGGTCGCGCGCGAGGAGGACCGCCGCGTAGAAGAGGAAGAACACGATCCCCGCGCCGATGAGGATGCGGTGGGCGGTGATCAGCTTCACGCGATCGACCGGCGCTTCAACGGCTCTAAGCGCCGAGCACGACCTTGACCGCGTCCCGCGTCACGCTCACGAGCCGGTCAATCTCCGCCTCGGTCACGACGAGGGGCGGCGCGAAATAGACCGAGTCGCCCGGTGCCGGGTGGACGCCGGCCACCGCACGGGTCCGCGTGACGACGCCACGCTTCATCATCTCGGCCTGGATGCGCGGAGCGACCTTGCGGTCGCCGGCGAAGTTCTTCTTGGTCGCGCGGTCTTCGACCAGCTCGACGGCGGCGAGGAGCCCCTTGCCGCCCCGGATGTCGCCCGCGTTCGGGTGGTCGCCAAACGCCTGCTGGAGCCCCTGGTGGAGCCGGGTGCCCATCTTCGCCGCGTTCTCCCAGAGCCGCTCGCGCTCCATGATCTCGAGGTTCTTCACCCCGACGGCGCAGCACGTCGGATGGCCGGAGTACGTGTAGGCGTGCATCCAGCGGTCCTCGGGCTTGACCGAGTCCATGATGTCCTTGATCGCCTTGCTGACCATGATCCCGCCGAGCGGGAGGTACCCCGAGGTCACGCCCTTCGCGAACGAGAGGATGTCGGGCTTGACGTTCCAGTACCCGAGCGCGAACCAGCGCCCGGTCCGGCAGAAGCCGGTGATGACCTCGTCGGCGATCAGGAGCACGTTGTGGCGCGTGCAGATCTCGCGCACCAGCGGCCAGTAGTCGTCGGTCGGGTAGATGACCCCGCCGCCGCCGTGAATCGGCTCGCCGATCATCGCGGCGACCGTGTCGGGCCCCTCGCGCAGGATCGCCTCTTCGATCTCCCGTGCCGCCGCTTGCCCGACGCTCTCGCCGGGCTTCGCCCCCTGGAACCGGTAGGGGTAGCACGTCTGGACGTGGACGAATCCCGGCACGCGCGGCTCGAACATCTTCCAGTAGGCGCCCATGCCGGTGGCGCTCATCGCCTGAAGGGTGACGCCGTGGTAGCCCTGCTGGCGAGAGATGATCTTGACCTTGTCGGGCTTGCCCCGCGCCTTCCAGTAGAAGCGCGCCGTCTTGAACGCCGACTCGTTCGACTCGGCCCCGCCGCACGTGAAGAACACGGCCTGCATGTTGTCGTACGCGATCTCGATGAGCCGGTTCGCCAGCGTGATGGCCGGGACGTTCGAGGAGCCGACGTAGCCCGAGAAGTACGCGAGGTCCTTCATCTGGGCGGCCGCGGCGTCGGCCAGCTCCGTGCGCCCGTGGCCCACGTTGACGTTCCAGAGCCCGGAGAGCCCGTCGATGTATTCGTGGCCTCCGATCTCCTGAATGACGGAGCCGCGTCCGCGGACGTAGATGATCGGCTCGGCGTTGTCGACGGGGTGGTGGAGCGGATGAATCAGGTGCTCCTGATCGGCCTTGACGAGCTCAGCGGCGGTCAGCGCCATTGGCGTTCTCCTGTTCGAAGGCGACCACCCCAGTTCAGCGAGTGGCGGGCCGCGGGTGCGCCCGCCGGTAGTCCCCGTCCGGGATGAGGACGGCCCGATCTTGCGGCCCGCGGTACCGGTACACCCACGCACGCGCGCGCCGGCCGCTCGCGAGCGTGACGATCGCGCGACGACGACCGAAATTGTACCCCTCCTCTCGATCGAGCACCGCGAGAAGTTCGGGGTCGTCCAGCCGGTAGATCTCGCCGCGGACGCGGCCGAGGCCGTCGATCAGCCCGGGGTAGCGGCCGAGATCGAGCAGCCGTCCGCGGACCAGGCCCTCACCCAGGAACGTCGACGCCGGCGAGAGCACGCGATGCAGCGGGTACCCCCGCATCAGCGTCCCGTAGGCGAACAGGAGCGCCGTCGTCTCCCCTTTCAGGGAGTCTCCACCGCCTGGAGCACCGCGCCCAGAAAGTCTTGCTCCGGCACGGCGCCCTCGAACTGGACGCGATCGTTGATCACGACCTTCGGGACGCCCATCACCTGGTAGGCCCGTGACAGCTCGGGAAACTCCGTCGCCTCGATGACCGTCGAGCGCACGCGGTCCGACGCCACCGACATGTGCTGAGCCAGGCGCACGGCCCGGGGACAGTGGGGTCAGGTGGGCGTCGAGAAAACCTTGATCTCGACGTCGGAGGCGAGTGCCTGCAGCGAGGCCAGGGTCTCCTCGGTCAGCGCCGGCTCGCCGGTCGACGCGACGATGATCGAGTCGACGAGGTTACTGAACTCGTAGCCCAGGGGGATTCCGTAGAAGCGGATGCCCCAGTCGCGGCTGCCCTCGACGACGATGGCCGGCACCTGGTCCACGCCGTACGCCTCGGCGCGCTCGCGGTCGATGGCCAGGTTGAGCACCTCCACCGTGATCTGGTCGGAGAGCTCGGCGACCTCGCGCACGAGCTGCTCGTTCTGCTGGCAGAGCTCGGCGGCGGCGAGCTCCTGCGAGAAGACGACGAGCTTCACGGGTCCGGCGATGCGCTCGAACTCTTTGCGGACGGCGGCCTGGTCACGGGCGGTCAGGATCGGCATGGCGTCATTATACCTGCCCACCCGCCTCGGCCAGCGGCGCGTTGGCCTCCGCCTCCCCTTTGCGATTCCCGCTTGACTTGATCGAGTATCGCAGTATAAATTATATGAGAAATATCATTCATATATTTGTCGGGCTGTGCCTGCTCTCAGGAGGTGCTCCATGCGGAAAGTGACGCGTGCTCTTGTTGGCGCCATCGTGGCGAGCCTTGTCGCGGCGGTCAGCGTGCATGCCGAGACGCCGACGGAGGCCGATTTCGCCGCCTGCAATGCGGATGCGCAAGCCGCCATGAAGGCAGGCACCGTCGCTCCGACGACAAGGGACTACGTGCGCGTGGAGTCAGCCCGGACGGACAGTGCAGCGACGTGGACCACGTGGGGCGGGCCAATCAGCATGGGGTCTTTGGATCCCCGGCTCATTGGGATGGCGACAGACGGGATCACGGACGCCGCGTATCAGGCGACATATCGCACGTGCATGCGACGGAATGGATTCTGAGAAGACTCGAGCGTTAGCGCGAAGCGGGGCTCCAGCACCAGCGCGATACGGAGGACCGTAGAGGGATCGGCGGGAGGTCTTGTCAATGAAGCCAGAGACGGCGGCGAAGGTGAAGTATGGAGTTTGGGGCCTGATTTGTGGGGCAGTCATCTCGATGATCATCGGCTTTGCGTGGGGTGGCTGGACAACCTCCGGCACTACCCACACGATGACCAAGGAGGCGGTCTTGGCGAGTCAGGCGGCGATCTGCGTCGCCCAATTCACGAAGCAACCGAACCGTGAAGCGAAACTCAAGGAACTCGAGGCAGTAAGTAGCTGGCAGAGAGCTGAAGTCATTGAAAAAGGTGGCTGGGATAAGATGCCCGGGCAAGAAAAGGCTGGCTATGCTGTAGCCCGAGCATGCGCCGATGGGCTTGAACTTCTTTTCAAGAAATGAGATGGGCGCGTGCTGAGGAGAGCGATCCTCCAAGCTTGCTGCCGGCAATTCATCGGCCGGCAATAGCAGCGACGGCCTTCCACAGCAGCTCGACCGCGCCGAGGATCGTGGCGATCACCACGACCGCTGCGCCGGCGAGGATTGTGGCGCACGCCACGATCATCCGCGCGCGTTGGTCTCGCGCGCCAGCGGATGCAAGACGTCGATCGCCCAGCCCACGTCCAGGCGTTCCCCCAGCCAAGTCGGGCACGCCGTCCGTGCGTGGAGGCGGAGAGGACGGACTGGCCGGGCGCACCCGGATCGGCGAGCACCGGCGCGTCGACGTGGACGATGACCTGGTACCGCTCGCCCGGGGCCCCGGGATCGATACCA
>DASPZZ010000025.1:0-4133 GCA_035635995.1 Binatia bacterium
ACCGCCGTGGCGAACGCCGAGAAGCTCGAGCCGCGGAAGACGTCGGTCACGTCGGCAATCAGAATGGGATTTCGGAGATCGGGCTTGTCGCTCCCGTACTTCGTCATCGCCTCGTCGAACGGGATCCGCGGGAACGGAGCCGGCGTCACCGCGGCGCCGCCCGCGAACTCCTCGAAGACTCCGTGGAGGACCGGCTCGATCGTCGCGAAGACGTCCTCCTGTGTGACGAAGGCCATCTCGAAGTCGAGCTGGTAGAACTCCCCCGGCGAGCGATCGGCGCGGCCGTCCTCGTCGCGGAAGCAGGGCGCGATCTGGAAGTAGCGGTCGAACCCGGCCGTCATCAAGAGCTGCTTGAACTGCTGCGGCGCCTGCGGCAATGCGTAGAACTTTCCGGGGTGTACCCGGCTCGGCACCAGGTAGTCCCGCGCGCCTTCGGGCGAGCTCGACGTGAGGATCGGGGTCTGGAACTCGGTGAAGCCCGCCTCGATCATCCGCCGGCGGATGGAGGCGATGACGCGGCTGCGCAGGACGACGTTACGATGGAGCTTCTCGCGCCGCAGATCGAGGAAGCGATAGCGCAGGCGCGTCTCCTCGGGGAACTCGGCGTCGCTGTTCACCTGGAGCGGCAGCGGATCCGCCGGCGACTGCACGACCAGCTCGCCGACCGCGAGCTCGATCTCACCCGTCGGCAGCCTCGGGTTGACCGCGGCCGGCGCCCGCGGGACGACCTTGCCGCTCACGGTGATCACGCTCTCGAGCCGGAGCGGTTCGGCGACCTTGAACAGCGGGCTCGAGCCATCGAGCACGCACTGCGTGATCCCGTAGTGGTCTCGGAGATCGAGGAACAACAGGTTCCCGTGATCGCGCTTGCGGTGGAGCCAGCCCGAGAGCCGGACGGTGAGCCCGGCGTGCTCGCGCCGCAGCTCGCCGCAGGTATGCGTTCTGAGGCTAGCCATCGGCGCCGCCTCCACCCGCCGCGCGGCGCGCCAGCGGTTTGACCTCGGGCCCATCCGAGCCCGGTCGAAGCACGGCGTACGAGCCGAACCCCTCACCGGCCAGATCGTCGAGCTGCTTGGCCAGGTTCTTCCGCTTGAGCGTCAGCGACACGACACGATCTCCATTTCGGAGTCGACTGGCGGAGGCGACCACGTCGGTCAACGGATCGTCGCGGTCGAAGAGGAACGCGATGCGTTCACGCTCCGAGCCGACGCTCCCACCCCGCTCTTCGAGGATCGACACCACCCGCTCGAACCCGATCGAGAAGCCGCACGCCGGGACGTCGTGGCCGAGCAGCCGGCCGACCATCCGATCGTATCGACCGCCGCCGGCGATCGCCGACGTGCCGCCGCCATGCACCGCTTCGAAGATGGGGCCCGTGTAGTAGCCCATGCCGCGCACCAGGCTCGGGTCGAACTCCAGGGTCGTGCGATCGCCCACCTCCCGCGCGACCGCTCGCGCGATCGTTCGTAGACCCTCGGCGGCCTCGGCGGTCGCGGGGATGGTCCGAGCCAGCCGCTCGAGCCTCGCGTCGGGCGAGCGGTCCTCGGTCGAGACGAAGAGCTCGAAGAGCTTGGCGATCCCGCCGTCGCCGTAGCCGGCCTCGCGCAGCTCGCGCTCGACGCCCTCCCGGCCGATCTTGTCCAGCTTGTCCAGGACGACGAAGAACTCGCCGTGGCGGGGGGCGTCGACGCCACAGTGCGTGGCCATCGCAGCCAGGATGCGTCGATCGTTCACCCGGATCCGCGGCTGCTCGAGGCCGAGCGCGATCAGAGCCGACGCGGTCGCCAGAATGAGCTCGATCTCGGCGATCTCGGAAACGACCCCCAGAATGTCGATGTCGCACTGGGTGAACTGGCGGAAGCGGCCCTTCTGCGGGCGCTCGGCCCGCCACACCGGGCCGATCTGGATCGCCTTGAACGGGTCCGGCAACGTCGCCCGATTGTGGGCGTAGTAGCGCGCGAGCGGCACCGTGAGATCGAAACGCAGCCCGAGGTCGGCGAGGTCGTCTTCCCGCTGCGTCGCCGCCGCGTCCAGCTTCGCGCCCCGCTTCAGGACCTTGTAGATCAGCTTCTCGTTGTCGCCGCCGCCGCTGCCCAGCAGGAGCCGCAGATTCTCGAGCGCCGGCGTCTCGACGCGACGAAACCCGTAGCGCTTGTAGGTGGCCAAGATGGTGGCCGACGCCCGGTCGCGAAGCTCCACCTCGGGCGGGAGCAGATCCTTCATGCCGCGCGGCGGCGCCGTGTCGAATTTCACCGTTGCGCCGATCCACGGGCGGCGACGAGCAGACGGGCCGTTGCGAGCGCGGTCTGGTGACGCGGAATCATACGGGGAAGCGCAACGGAATCAGGCCGACGGACGGACGCGTGCCGGGGTCACTCCGAGGAGGTCGTCATGATGATTTGCGTCTCGCCCTCGGTTTGACGAAAGTTCGTGTAGCGGACCACGGCGGCAACGAGCGACGGAGGCCCGCCCTCGCCCGGGACAGCGCCGAGGGCCATCACCGTGCCCTCGAAGCCCGAATTGACCGTCTGGAACCGGTAGCCGGCCGGGCCTTTGTAGATCACGGCCAGCCGACCCGGAATCTGATTCTGCGCCACGACGATCTCTTCGATCCCGTCGCCATCCAGGTCGACCGAGAGCGGCATCGGCTCTGGGGAATAGACGTAGGTCCGGCCACCTCTCTCGATCTGCGTCTCGACGCCGAGCTTGGCCATGCCGGTCCCGACCGGCGCCGAGCTCCGGAACGTTTCGTCGTTGCCGACGGCGATCCGCAGCCGATTGAACTCGTCGATGAACGCCAGGGCGCGCTCGCCCTTCCCGTTGACGTTGCTGAAGGTCGCGCCGGTCGCCCGGAAGCTGCTGGGTACGCGGACCTTGCCATCCGAGACGAGCTTGCCGTTCCGGAGCGTCATGCGGGTCGCGTCGCCCTGCTTGAAGAACCCCGTCTGGGCGAAGCTCTGGGCCCAGAGCGTCTTCTTCACCCCGTCGCCGTTCGCGTCAACGGCAATGAGAATCTCATTCACTTCGTCGACGGCCACGACGGCCTTCTGATCCTTGGTCGTCAGGATCAGCGAGTTGACCAGGATCGCAGGGATCGCGCTGTAGCGGTTGACCACGACATGGATCGTTGCGTCGTTGGACAGCTCGGCGAGCTGGACACTGAAGACCCTCGCGCGGCTATCACCCTTGTACGTCCATTCCGGCTCCAGGACGCGCTCCGGCGTGATCCGGTAGAGCCACACGCGCTCGCCGTCCGTGATGACCATGCGCGGGATCCTGTCCTTCGAGCCGACCGCCATGTCCATCGAGGCGATGATGAACGGGAACTTCGCGACCTCTTTCAGCGGGATCGCCTGCTCTCCGCTCGAGTACGTGCCGGCGTCGAGCTCCCCGTAGAGAAGCCGGGCGAGGAACGAGCGCTGCGGATTCGGCGTCTGGTTGTCCCGTTTCTGGCCGGACGCGGAGTAGTCGCCCTTGGCGGCCGGCTTGATCGACGGGGGTACGAAGAGCGCCGTGTTCAGGCGGGTGCTGGCGCCCGGGAAGCTGAACAGGCGGACGTCCATGTACGGCTTCGCCTGGACGCGCGAGAACGCGACGACCAGGAGGTTGTCCACCTTGAAACGCTCTGCTATAGCGTCGAGCCCCTTGCCGGCGAGCACCTCGTCCCGCTTGCCACCCTGCTGATTGATCCACACCCCGATCGCGTCTCCGAGACCGATCTGGAAGCGGCCGGTTCGATTGAGGGCGTCGATCATCTCGTGGACCGCCGCGTCGGCCAGAGCCTCCCTGACCCCCGGCTCGATGAGGGGCACCACGCTCAGCTTGATCTTCCCGGCAGAGATCCTCGCTCGGTCACCTGGCTGCACCTCACTGCCCTGGCTTGCCGTGCCGGTCGAGTAGGCTTCGAACACCTGCTGAACGGCCAGCCGACCGAGCTGCTGCTCCGTCCGTCCGAGGACTTCGCCGGTCTTCGGGTGGCGGAGCTCGCGGCCCTGCCGGTAGAGGGCCAGCTCGACGCCGGCGACGAGGCCGTCCTTGCTGCCGAGCGCAAGCGTGACCGTGCCGTTCTGGACCTCGATCACCTCGCCGTCGACCTTCGGAAAGAGGGCCTGGACTTGATCGACGAGCACACC
>DASPZZ010000026.1:0-2235 GCA_035635995.1 Binatia bacterium
GCCGAGCAGCTCCGCCGCCTCGCGCATCACGCCGCGCACGTCGCCGCCCAGCAAGAAGTACCAGACGAGCCTCCCGGTCTCCGCGGTGTAGACGATGCGCACGCCGCCGTCCGAGCGGCCCACCGAAACGACGGCGTCGCCGGGATTGTCGAAGAACAGCGCGTAGCCGCGGCTCGACACGAGGAGCGGCACGCCCATGTCCGAGCCGGGGCCGTGACCGATGTGCGTGTTCCAGAGCTGCCGGGTGGCGCCCAGCCGGTCGAAGGCGGCGCCGCCCTGGCCGAGTCCGTAGAAGTGCTGCTCGCCCGAGAAGACGAAGCTCGCGCGCACGCGCCGCCGCCCCGACCCGTCGGTCACCGGCTCCGCGGCCATGCCCGCGTCGGCCGGCTCGCGAAGCAACCAGTCGTCGCGTGAATCGAGCAAGGCGATCCGGAGCGGCGCGGTCGCGACCTCGACCCTCAGGTCCGTCGTCACGATGCGGAGCGGGTTACCGTCGACGACCTCGAAGGGCGCGGGCGTCCGCTCGCGCTCGGCGACGTACGATGGCGCCGCCTCTCGACCGGTCTGCGTGAGCTCGACCCGCACGATCCGCGGGGTCAGGACGGTCACGGCAACCCTGGGATCGCCTCCCGGAAACCCGAGGGTCGATGCGTCGAGCCGCTCGAAGCGAGGCATGAGAGGTAGCGCATGAATATCACAACCGCGGACGCTTGACCCTGTCGGTCCGTCCGACTACTCTCGCGGCACTCCCGGCTTGGAGGCGATGATGGCCCACCGAATCGTTGGACAGCCCGTCGGAAAGCTCGAGGGCCTCGGCAAGGTCAGCGGCCAGGCTCGCTATTCCGGCGATGTGACTCTCCCGGGCCTGGTCTGGGGCAAGGCCCTCCGGAGCCCATTGCCTCACGCGCGAATTCTCCGGATCGACACGTCCAGAGCCAGGGACCTCGCCGGAGTCCTGGCCGTTCTTACGGCCCAGGATCTGCCGAACATCCTGGTCGGCCGGCGCATGTTCGACATGCCGATGCTGGCGCGCGATCGCGTGCGATTCATCGGCGAGAAGGTCGCGGTCGTCGCCGCCGTCGATCCGGACATCGCGGAAGAGGCGCTCGCCCTCATCGACGTCGAGTACGAGGATCTGCCGGCCGTGTTCGATCCGATCGAGGCCATTCAAGCGGACGCGCCGATCCTGCACGAGAACCCCGCCGCGTACGAGGGCGCCCCCGCCGAGCGGCCCCACCCGAACGTCCAGTCCGTGCTTCGCTTCAAGCTGGGAGACGTGGAGGCCGGGTTCCGCGAGGCCGATCGGATCCTGGAACACACCTTCCGCACCCAGCTCGACCACCAGGGCTATCTCGAACCCCATGCGGGGGTCGTGGCGATCGACGACGCCGGCCGGGTCCAGGTGTGGGCGTCGAACAAGATGCCCTTTCGCCTCAAGGAGCTGCTGTCGCAGGCCCTGCGTCTGCCGCCCGAGCAGATCCGCGTGAACCTGACGCCGATCGGCGGCGACTTCGGGGGCAAGGGCTCGCTCATGGATCTGCCGCTCGCGTATCACCTGGCGCGCGTCACCGGGCGCCCGGTCAAGATGCTGATGCGCTACGCCGAGGAGCTGATGGCGGGCAATCCGCGCCACCCCTCCGTCATCACGATGCGAACCGGCGTGCGCAAGGACGGGCGGATTCTCGCCCGGCGCGTGAAGGCGCTCTTCAACAGCGGCGCCTACGCCGCTTTCAAGCCTGCGCCGAGCGTGAATCTCGGCGGAACCGGGATGGGCGCCGGCGTCTACCGGATCCCCAATCTCCTGATCGAGGCGTTCTGCGTCTACAGCAACAACATCCCGTGCGGTCACGCGCGGTCGCCCGGCGAGCCCCAGATGGTCTTCGCCGGCGAGTCGCACATGGACATGATCGCCCGCGAGCTCGGGCTGGATCCGGCCGACGTGCGCCGGCGGAATCTCCTGCGCGACGGCGATCACCTGGCCAACGGCCACCATCTCGAGCACGTGCGCGCCAGCGACACGCTCGAGGCGGCGCTCAAGGCGAGCCACTGGGCCGAGCCCAAGGCCGGGCCGTGGATCGGCCGCGGCATGGCCATGACCCATCGGCACATCGGCGTCGGGTTCACGAACGCCCGGCTGCGTCTGGAGACGAGCGGCACGGTGACCCTGTCGATCGCGCTGCCCGACACGGGAACCGGCGCCCATCTGGTTCTTCGCCAGGTCGTCGCCGAGGTCCT
>DASPZZ010000027.1:0-1546 GCA_035635995.1 Binatia bacterium
CTGATACGCGAGCCCCTTGTCGCTCGCGGCGGCCGGCTCCTTGAACATCACCTCGAAGTCGATGAGCAGGTGCTCGTGCGGCAGCGTGACGCCCATGCTCGCCGCGTCGACGGCGCCGAGCACGGTCAGCGCCTTTCCCGATAGAGCGCTGGGCATCCGGTCCTCCTTCTGCGGCGCGCCGATTATACGAGGAATACGATGTCGAGCATGATCCGCCGACGGCGTCGGTTGCTCTGGATCCTCGCATTCGTCGTGCTGGGAGTGGCCGTCGTCGCTGGTGCCCGCGGCATTCGCGAGCCGATATTCCGGGCCGCCGGCTGGGCGCTCGTGGTGGACGACCCCTTCGGTCCCGCGGACATCGTCGTCATCACCGTCGACGCCGACGGCGCCGGCGTCCTCGAAGCGGCCGACCTGATTCACGGTGGTATCGCCCCGCGGGTGGCCGTCTTCGCGGACCCGCCGGACGAAGTCGATCGCGAGTTCCTCCGCCGCGGAGTCCCCTACGAGGATCGCGCGGCGCGGTCACGGCAGCAGCTCAAATCGCTCGGCGTGACGGCCATCGAGGAAATCCCGCGTGCGGGCGGGACCGAGGCCGAGGCCCAGGTTCTGGCGGACTGGTCCCGCGAGCGCCGTTTCCGCTCGATCGTGGTCGTGTGCTCACGCGACCACTCCCGCCGTCTGCGCCGGGTGTTTCAGCGCTCATTCAAGGGCCATCCGACGCGAATCCTCGTTCGAGCGGCGCGGCACTCGACGTTCGACCCCGACCGGTGGTGGCAGGATCGCGATGGCGTCCGCACGCACGTCGTCGAGTCCCAGAAATTGCTGCTCGATCTCATCCGTCACCCGATCGAATGATGACCCCGCCGTCCGGGCGCTCCGGGACGGGCGGCTTCTCCGGCTGCACGTGGCCGCACCGCCGACACGTCCGCAGCTCGAGGCCCGCGTCGAAGCGCTCGATGGCGGCCTTGAGGTCCTTCTCGATGTCGCCGACGTGCATCGTGACCTCGTGGAGCTTCGCGTCGCACTGCTCGCAGAACCAGACGAGGGATTCGGTCTGCCCGGGTTGGCGCTTGACCTCGACGACGAGCCCCCACGTGTCGGCCGGGCGGTGGGGCGCGTGCGGCGTGAAGGCCGGCACCAGCAGCAGCCCGCCCTCGCGGATGACCTGGGACTCGCGTCGGCCCTCCTGCATGTATTCCAGGACCATGTCGCCCTTGAGCATGTAGAAGATCTCGTCGGAGGGATCGACGTGGAAGTCTCGGCGCGCATTCGGGCCGCGGATGATCATCGCCGTGAACTGCGAGTCTTCCCAGACGACCTTGTTGCCGACCGGTGGCTCGAAGGCGTGGCGGTTGTCCTCGATCCACCCCCAGAGGTCGAACGCGGCGAGCGGCTTCACGAGGGAACGCTCCTCACTTCTTCACGAGGGGGCAGCCCCCCTCGTGCAGCGGGCGGAACGCCTGCTCGCCGGGGATCGTCGCGACGATCTTCGCGAGGTCCCATTCGCTCTTCGACTCCTCGGGCGTCTTCGCTTGCATCAGGTACA
>DASPZZ010000028.1:0-7231 GCA_035635995.1 Binatia bacterium
GTGGCACCAGGGTGTCCCCGGCCCGCCGGGCGGAAGTGGGACCCCCGAGTCCCGCCCGCAGCTCGAAGAGCTGCGTTCGGGCGAGTGGGTGACGGAGCCCGGCGGGCCGGGGACACCCTGGTGCCACCCGTCCGGCTCGCGGCGCCGTCTTCGTGAATAATGAGGGCTAGCACTCGCGTCCAGCGAGCCGTGCTGGACTACGTCGCGGTGATCCGGTTTGGCCCCGGGGGCTCCGGGAGCTTGAGATCCACAACGGGGAAGTTCAGGGCCATCCATCCGGCCAGGCCGCCGTGCAGCGGATGGACGCGCGTGATTCCCTTCCGCCTGAGCTGAAGCGCCACCCGGGCGCTCGTGGCTTCGTTGGGTCAGGAGCAGTAGAGCACCAGCTCCCGAGATCGGAGGAACTCCGCCCGGTGTTCGTCGATCTCGTCGCTCGCCATCCAGCGGCTTCCCGGGATGGCGAACGGCATGGCCGCGACGTCGAGCCGCGTCCGGAGGTCGATGATCGTGATGTCTTCGCCCGCATCGAGCCGGCTCTTCAGTGCTTCCGGCCAGACGCGGGCGATCCGAAGCGCCCGGAGAACGAGCCGCCGGCGCGCGTACTTCACCAGGACGTAGCCGACGACCGCCGCCACGACGACGACGCCCAGCAGGCGCTCCACGCTCGAGAGACGCGCGGCGATCAGCGCGATCGCGTCGCTGAAGGCGTAGCCCAGCCCCATCCAGAGGCCCGCCCACAGCAGCACGCCCAGAACCTCGTAGAAGGCGAACCGCCCGCGTCCGACCGCGAAGACGCCCGCCAGGGGCGGCATGACCGTCGTCAGTCCGGGGACGAACTTCGCGACCAGCATGCCCCGGACCCCGTAGCGGGCAAAAACGTTCTGGGTCCGGCGCACGCACGAGTCCGGCTCGAGCGACAGGCGACAGAGACGCGCCAGGACGCCGGCGCCACGGCGCCGACCTACCTCGTACCATCCGAGGTCGACGGTCAGCGCCACCACGACGATCGAGACGAGCACGAGCGGGATGCTGACTCGCCCGTTCGCCGCCAGGGCGCCGACTCCGAGAAGGGCCGGCACCGCCGGGAGGGGAATCCCGAGCTGCTCGGCGACGACCAGGGTCGGGAGGATCACGACGCTGTACCGCTCGAGCAGCTGAAGGCTGTCAGCGAGGCTCACGATGGCGGCGTCGTGTGGTCCCGGGACCTACTTCGGCAGATCAGGGGGCCGGCTCGCCTCCGGGTCGATCTGGCCCGTCAGCGTCTTCATGAACTCGACGAGATCGGCCTGCTCCTCGGCGGTGAGCCCGAGGGGCTTCATGTCCGACGAGAGCCAGGGGTTCTTCACGCCGCCCCGGTCGTAGAACGCGACCACGTCGGCCAGCGTCTTCTCGCTGCCGTCGTGCATGTACGGCCCGCGCTTGGCCACGTCCCTGAGCGTCGGGATCTTGAACGCCCCCCGGTCCGGGTCGTCGCGGGTGACCGTGTAGCGGCCGAGGTCGGGGTTCGGCCCGGTCATGCCCACGCCGATGTTGCGGTAGCCCTCACCGGTGAAGTTGAAGCCGGCGTGGCACCGCGTGCACATGGCCTTGCCCTCGAACAGGCGCAGCCCGCGCTGGGCCGCCTCCGACATCGCGCGACGATCGCCCGCCTGGAAGCGATCGTAGGGGGAGTCGCCGGAGAGGATCGTCCGCACGTAGGCGGCGATGGCCTGGGCCACGCCGTCGGGATCGAGGTCGCGCCCGAAGACCGCGCGGAACTCCCGCCGATAGGCCGGGATCGTTCCCAGGTGCTCGATCACCTTCTCGTCCGTCTTGTTCACGTCGAGCCCGGCTTGCTCCTCCAGCGAGCCCCGCAGGCCCGACCAGTGCTGCCGATCGCTGAAGAGTCGGTTGATGATCGTCGGCGCGTGCCGCGGCGTCGGCTTGTCCACGAAGTCCGTCGAAAACCGCCGGGGATCGCTCCAGCCGTGATCCGGCCGGTGACAGCTGACGCAGGCCACCGTCCCCGACGCGGACCAGCGCTTGTCCCAGAAGAATTTCTTGCCGAGCGCGACCTTCTCCGGCGTGACGGGGTTGTCGTCCGGGACTTGCGCCGCGTCCTCCTGAAGCCCATTCGGCAGCTTGAGCTTGAAGTCCGCCGCGGGTGACCCGCCGGGGAGCAGGAGGAGGGCGGCGACGCCGAGAAGTCCGACGCGTGCTCTCATCGGTTCGACGCCAGGAGTATAGAACGGGCGCCGGACCCGCGAAACGAGCAAATGGCGAGTCGGGCGAAGCGCGAGGGGCGCGGGCGCGCGCCCCCGCCTCGCGCCGGCGCTGCGGGTTCTTGACCGCGCCCCCGGCCACGGGATAACTTCAGCGTGCACCGTTTCGCTTCGACGAGCGATGAGCCCTGGAAACCCGCGCCTGACGCCTCCCCGGTGCCGTCGAGCGGCGCTCCGCCTCGGCATGGCGCTTCTCATCGCGCTGGCACTCGCCGCGTGCGGCAAGCACCCTCCCGCGCTGCCGTCGGCGGCCGCCGCCCGCGTAGAGCTGAGGATACGCAATTCGACCGAGTACTACTCGGTCCGCGGCGAAACCGCGAGCGCGATCTTCGAATACTTCGAGAAGAACAGCCCGACCGACGACAAGGGCCACCGCGCTGGGGGCCTGACGTCCTCGTCCTGGAACCTCGCCTTCAACGGCACGGACGGCCCCGCCGGCTGTAGCCCCTACTCCATCACGATCGCGCTGAACCTGGTGATCACGCTGCCGCGGCACGACCACCCGGCCAGCCTGTCCGAGGATATCAGGACGCGCTGGCAGCGCCTCGTCGCGCGGGTCGCCGCGCACGAACAGCGTCACGTCGACATCTATCTGGACGGTGTGAAGACGATGAAGACGCGCATGGAAGCGCTCCGGCGCCCGCGGTCCTGCTCCGAGCTACAGAAGGAGATCGCCGACATCTGGACCAGCCAGAAAGCGGAGACCGACCGAGCGCAGGATCGGTTCGACGACGAGGACGCCGCTCGCACCGAGGTCGATCGAAAGCCGCTCCGGGCTCGGATCGATATCAACCGGGCGCGGCTCGCGACCGTCGAGTCCGAGCTTCGTGACCACGAGCAGATCGTCGACGACCTCGAGCAGCAGCTCGAGACCACGCACACCCGGATCGGCACGGTCACGGTCGAGATGGGAAAGTCCGATACGGCACCGTCGAATTGCCCGCGGGCTCGCCCGGGCGATCGGGCCTGGACTCTCTGCCAGCAGTACAGCGACCTCGTCGCCGCCTACCACGCGCTCGTGGGCCCGTACAACGGCGCGGTCGCCCGCCGGAAGGCTCTCGTGAGCGAATACGACCAGATCATCGCGGTGATCACCGGGCTCCTCGAGGCCTACAACTGGAGCTGGTGATCGCGGGCGCGCGCGTGCCGGCGTCGGCGAGGAGACGCCGGTGGTCAGCCGCCGGCGGCGCGCACCAGGGCTTCGCGCCCCTTCAGCATGTCGTCGAGCGCGCCGAAGGCCATCATGTAGTGGCCGCGGTAGCCTCCGCCCTCGATGCGCCGGAACATCCGCGCGAAGTCGATCGTGCCCTCGCCGGGGCGGAGGTGCTCCTCGTATCGCCCGTGGCTGTCGGCGACGCGCACCTCGCCGCAGCGCCCGAGATCCAGGGCGTCGAGAAAGCCGTCGATGCCTTCGGGAACGAGATGCGCATGGTTGATCGTGAACGCCCAACCGAGGTTCGGCGACTGGATGCGCCCGAAGTACTCGCGGCACTCCTCGAGGTTGTGGGCGAGGTAGCGGATCTCGGCGTGCTCCGGCTCCCGGTTGAGGTTCTCCAGAAGAAGGCGTGCGCCCGCCCGCTCGGCGTGCGCGGCCGCGCGCTGGAGGCGTTCGAGGCTCGCCGCGCGCCGCGCTGCGTAGTCGCCGGTGAAGTGGTAGCCGCCGTGGACGACGATCCACCCGGCGCCGAGGCGCGCCGCGAGGTCGATGTAGGTCCTGAGGTACTGCTCGGCGGCGTCGGCCAGGAGCGGGGACGTCTCCGCGACGTTGACGGCGGAGGCGGAGTGCAGGCCGAGGTGGATGCGGTGCCGCTCGCAGGTGGCGCGGAGCGAAGCGACACGCTCGACCGTCCACGTGGCGGGCGCGTTGGGATGGTCTGGCGCGCCCTCCAGGCAGGCATCGACCCAGTGGACGTCGTGGGCGGCCGCCCACGCGAGGCCGTCCTCCAGGCGCCGCCGCCCCCCGAGGTCGACGCCGATCCGTTCGTACAGCGTCATGGTCCGCTCACCATACACCACCGAGCACCCCTTCCTCACCTCATCGCTGGTGGGGCACCCGGTCGCCGAAGTAGTCGATGTAGCGATCGATGGCGCGTGGCCTTGCCCGCAGCACGGACGCGACGTAGAGAATCCAGGCGACTGTCGACATCGGAGCCTCCTTCGCCGTCACCCCTCGCCACGCGCTCGCGCGGCGAAAGTCGTCCAAACGATCCCTGACGGCGCCTTCGATCAGAATGTATTCGCTCAAGTCCATCCAGCTCATGACGGCAATCCCCTGCAAAGAGACGACCAACCTCGAACGCCCCGGCCCGGCGGGCGAATAGGCCCTGCGGGCGTGACGAGGTTGTTTCGTCCCGGAACACCGCGTTCCGTTGTGGAACCGCGGCGGGTAGATCCGGGCGCCGTCGCGACGAACGCCGGTGAGCCCGTGCGCGTGCACGGTCGTCACCGCAGATTGCTTCGGGCGTTGCGCCCGACCGCGATGGTGTTTCTGCCTGATGGAATCGCGCCTATTAAAAATCTTCCGCCTGCGCTCTGCTAGACTCGGGCCCGATCGCGCGGAGGTTCGCCGGTGGCCCAATTCTTGAGCAGCGTGCCCGAGCTGATGGACGCGGGACTTCGCGGCTCCCGACTGCCGCGCGGGCGGGCGCTCGCGCTGCGCCTCGGCGCCGTCGCCGCGTTCCTGGCGCTCTGGAGTCTGCTCTCGGGCGCCGTCGTGGTGCTGAGGCTCTTCAACCCCATCTTCCTGCCCGGCCCCTGGCTCGTATTCGGCAGCCTGCTCGACATGGCGGCGCGCGGCCAGCTCTGGATCCACCTGGCGGCGACGCTCGAGCGCGTCGCGCTCGGCTTCGGCACCGGCGCCGCCGTCGGCGTGGCACTCGGCCTGGCGGCCGGGCATCTCCCGCCGGTCCGGAACGTGGTCGAGCCGGTCGTCGAGCTGCTGCGGCCGATCCCGCCCCTGGCGATGCTGCCGATGTTCATCGTGTGGGTCGGGATCGGCGAGGCCTCGAAGGTCGGGTTCATCACGTACGCGACGTTCTTCCCGATCTTCCTCACCACCGTCAACGGCGTGCGGCAGATCGATCCGCTCCTCCTGCGCGCGGCCCAGAGCCTCGGCGCGCGCGGGCTCGGGCTCTTCACGCGCGTGATCCTGCCGGCCGCCCTGCCGGACATCCTGACCGGGCTCCGGCTCGGCGTGGCACTGGCCTTCTTCGTCATCGTCATCTCGGAGTTCATCGGCGCCGAGCACGGTCTCGGCTACCTCATCAACGACGGCCGCAACTTCTTCCTCGTGCCGCAGATGCTCGGCGCCGCCGTGGTGCTGGGGCTGCTCGGCTACGCGGGTAACGGGCTCGTGCGGCTGCTCGAGCGCCGGCTGACCCGCTGGCAGCACCCCGCGTGACGACGGCCGGCGGCCCCAAGATCCAGATCCAGCGCGTCGCCAAATCGTTCGGCGCGCCGGGCCGCGCGATGGAGGCGCTGGGCCAGATCGACCTCGACGTGGCCGAGCGCGAGCTCGTGTGCCTCCTCGGGCCCTCGGGCTGCGGCAAGTCGACGCTGCTGAACATCGTCGCCGGATTCCTGGCGCCCACGAGCGGCACCGTGCTGGTCGACGGGCACCCGGTGAGCGGACCCGCACCCGAGCGCGGGGTGGTATTCCAGGAGTACGCGCTGTTCCCCTGGCGCACCGTGACCGGCAACGTGGAGTTCGGGCCGCTCCTCCAGTCCCGGCCGGCCGCGGAACGGAGGCGGACCGTCGACCGCTATCTCGACCTGGTCGGCCTCCGCGCCCACGCCGACAAGTTTCCGGTCCAGCTCTCGGGGGGCATGAAGCAGCGCGTCGCCATCGCTCGGGCGCTGGCCAACAATCCGGCCGTCATCCTCATGGACGAGCCGTTCGGGGCGCTCGACGCCCAGACGCGCGAGGTGCTGCAGGACGAGCTGTCGCGGATCCAGCGGGTGGAGCACAAGACGATCCTGTTCGTCACCCACTCCATCCGCGAAGCCGTCTACCTGGCCGACCGCGTCGTCGTCATGACGTCGGCGCCGGGTCGCATCAAGCAGATCTTCCCGATCAAGCTGCCGGAGGTCCGTGACCGCTTCGCGCCCGAGTTCACGCAGTACGAGAGCGACATCACGCGCGTCGTGCGGGAAGAAGTCGCCAAGGTGCAGGAGTGAGCGCGGGGTCGACGCGGGCGATGGCGATGCTGGGTGCCTTCGCCGTGTGGGCCGCCCTGGCTCACGGCAACGCGTGGCTCGGCGTCGTCAACCCGGTGCTGCTGCCCACGCCGGTCGAGGTCGGCCGGGTCGGGCTCGACCTGGCGCGGAGCGGCGAGCTGGCGCGCCACGTCCTCACCTCGCTGGGCCGCATCGCCCAGGGCTTCGGCCTCGCCGCGCTGGCGGCGCTCACGCTCGGGCTGCTCGTCGGGATGTGCGTGCCGCTGCGCCTCATGACCGAGCCGGTGATCGAGTTCGTGCGCCCGATCCCACCGCTGGCTTTCCTGCCGATGTTCCTGGTCTGGTTCGGTCTCGGCGAGGCCTCGAAGGTCGCCTTCATCGGCTACACGACGTTCTTCCCGATGTTCGTCGCCATCACGGCCAGTGTGCTGCGCGTCGACGTCGTGCTGTTGCGCGCGGCCGCCAGCCTGGGTGCCTCCCGGGCGGATCTGGTCCGCCGCGTCATGCTGCCGGCCGCACTGCCCGGGATCGTCGTCGCCCTCCGCCTCGGCATCGGCCTGGCGCTCTTCGTGATCGTCGGCGCCGAGTTCATGGGCGCCGACGCCGGGCTCGGTCACCTCATCATGGAAGGCCGCTCGTTCTTCAACCCCGCGCAGATCGTCATGGGGGCCCTGGTCCTCGGGCTGCTCGGATCGCTGATCAACACGCTGCTGCTCGCTGCCGAGCGCCGCCTGCTGGGCGGCCGCGCCGCGGCCTGAAAGGAGCCCGCTCATGCGTATTCTCTTCGCGATCCT
>DASPZZ010000029.1:0-1794 GCA_035635995.1 Binatia bacterium
ACCGCGGTGGCCGCGGCCGAGTTCGGCGTGATGGCCGGCGCCGACCGGGTCGAGGGCACCTTGTTCGGTAACGGCGAGCGGACGGGTAACGTCGACGTGGTCACGCTCGCCCTGAACCTCTTCAGCCAGGGCGTCGATCCCTTACTGAACTTCTCCGATATCGACGCGGCCCGACGCACCGTCGAGCACTGCAACCGGCTGCCCGTCCATCCGCGGCATCCGTACGTCGGCGACCTCGTCTACACCGCCTTCTCCGGCTCGCACCAGGACGCGATCAAGAAGGGCTTCGAGGCGCTCGGCAAGGACTACGACGTGTGGGAGGTCCCTTATCTCCCAGTCGACCCGCATCACCTCGGCCGCTCGTACGAGGCGGTCATCCGCGTGAACAGCCAGTCGGGCAAGGGCGGCGTGGCCTACATCATGAAGTTCGAGCACGGCTTCGATCTCCCGCGGCGGCTGCAGATCGAGTTCTCGTCGGTCATTCAGAAGCTCACCGAGGCCAGCGGCACCGAGATCACGTCCGAGCAGATCTGGTCGGCCTTCGAGTCGACCTATCTGACCGTGGGGCGCCCGCTCGCGCTGATCGGTCACCCCGTGATCACGACGGCGGACACCGGCGACGCCACCGTCGAGGCGCACGTACAGCTCAATGGCGCCGAGCGATGGCTCAAGGGTCACGGCAACGGACCGATCGATGCGTTCGTCGACGCCGTCCGCCACGCCGGCATCGCCGTCGAGATCACCGACTACTCGGAGCACGCGCTCAGCGAGGGCGCCGACGCGAAGGCCGCCGCCTACGTCGAGGCGCGTATCGGCGGCCGGACGCGCTGGGGCGTGGGGCTCGACGCCAACATCGTGACCGCGTCCGTGCGCGCGGTGGTCAGCGCCGTCAACCGCGCCTGACCGGGCGGTCGTGAACGAGCTGATCCAGCTCCTGGCGGCGGAGCTCCCGCGAGCCGTCCGCTGGTCGGGCGCGCTCGCGCGTCTGCTTCGGCGTCACGACATCTCGCTCGCCGGGAAGCACTCCGGGTCCGCGGACACCGACGCGCTCACGCTCGCCGATCTGTCGGTGCAGGAGATCCTGGTGGCGGCCTTGCGCGACATGGGCCCCGCCGTGCGCGGCTGCCGGATCGAAGCCGAAGAAGCCTCGGGCGACCTCGGCCGATTCGCCGCGCAGAGCGAGTGGGTGCTCGCCATCGATCCCATCGACGGCACGCGCGAGTACCGCGATCGGACGGGGACTCGCTACGCGGTCATGCTCCACGCGCGCACGGCGGAGGCGCTTCACTACTCCCTGGTGTACTTGCCGGAGGAGAGCCCGGAAGGCACCTGGCTCGAGGTGCGCGGCGACCGCATCGTGCTCGGCCCCGATGATTGCACCCGCGCGGCCCGAACGGTCCTGGACGGCCTCCCAGCCGTTGAGCCCGATCGGCGTCGGGCGAGCCGCCGGATCCTCGTCAGCGGCTTCCTCGGTCGTGAGGCCGAGCGAGCGGGCGCCGTCAGCGCCGCCGGGCTCGACGGAGTGCTGGGCTCAGATACCCCGGGGAGCCTACCCCCTGATGGCGAACGGTTACCTGGGCGGTGCCCTCTTTCACACGCCGAACGTGTACGACTTCCCCGTGTGCATGCACATCGCCCGAGCCCTCGGCGGCGACGCGGTCTGGGTGCACGACGGCGCACGTGTAGACTTTCGCCGGACGTGGCGCGACGAGCGCGCGAGCATGTTCCGGCTTCCCGGGATCGTCGCGTGCGCGAGCGACCGCGCGGTCCTCCCGACGCTGATCGACGTGGCGC
>DASPZZ010000030.1:0-38031 GCA_035635995.1 Binatia bacterium
GTCGCCTCACGCGGGGTGTCATCGATACTGCGTCGGCCAACGAAGGCCGGTCAGGCGAGGAGCAAGCGCGCGGGTTGGATCGTCCGGGTGAACGGGTTCAGCACGAAGCCGAGCACCTCGAGCGTGACGACGCCGAGCAGCGCTTCGTCGCCCGCTTCGCCGAGGATCACGGGGCTGTGCCCGTCACCCTGGGGGAGGGTGATGTGACACTCCGAGACGTCGCGGTCGATCAGCGTGCCGTCGGCGAGGGCGAAGGTCACGCGTCGCTTCGGCGCGAGACCGATGGCGCGCCAATCGCTCTGCGGTAGCAGGCTGTACTTCGCGCCGCTATCCACCATGAACCGCACCGAGCGAGACGCGCCCGACGGGCCGGTGACCACGCCCTCGACGTACGTCAGTCCCATCGGGTCATGCCTGGCATCGCGCGCATTTCCTTTCGTGATTGTAGTCCGAACGCGCGCGCCTGTCGTGTCTCCACTCGGATACGGCCGTAGTTCTAGGCCAGCTCGACCTCGGCGCTCATCGCGACGGTGCCCTCGGGCGTGACGGCCCACAGTTCGCAGCGCCCGTTCGCCGCTGGCCGTCCGCGCAGCTCGAACGGCCCGGTGTCGCGTCAGTCGCTAAAGCGCGCGATCATCGTCTTTCCGTACCGCAGCACGTCGTCCGGCGTCCTGACCTGGGCCGGAAGCCCCGCGGCCGAGCTGACGGGCACCGCCACGCGCGCCACGCCACGCCTGGCGAGCGCCTCGATCTCCGCGGGCTCGGCCGGCGCGGCGACGGTGATCTCGATGTCGGCGGGATTCCGGCCCGCCTCCTCGGCGGCGCGGCGCATCTCGTCGAAGCGCTCGGCCGGGGCGCCGCGCGCGGGAAAATAGCCGTCGCCCAGGCGCCCGGCTCGCCGCGCGGCGGCGCTCGTGTCGCCGCCCACGATGATCGGGATCCGGCGATCGGTGGGGAGGGGCCGGCAGAACACCTCGCGGAACGAGACGAAGCGCCCGGCGAAGCTCGCGCGGTCCCGGCTCCAGAGGACGCGCATGGCGGCGACGTACTCGTCGGTCCGCGGCCCGCGATCGTCGAACGGGACGCCCAGGGTGGCGAACTCCTCGGCGAGCCAGCCGACGCCGATCCCCAGGAGCACGCGGCGCCCGCCGGCCAGGTGATCGAGCGTGGCCACCGCCTTGGCCGTGACCACGGGATTGCGCTGAGGCAGGATCAGGATCGCAGTTCCCAGCTTGAGGGTCCGCGTCGCGGACGCGATGTACGCCAGCCAGATCAACGGGTCCGGGATCGGGAAGTCCTCGAGACCCGCGCCCATGCGGCCCGTCTCCGAATACGGGTAGCGCGATTGGTACCCGTGTGGCACCACGACGTGCTCGACGGTCCAGATCGAGTCGAAGCCGGCAGCCTCGGCGGCCTGGGCGAGCTCGACGGCCGCCGGGCCGCTCGCGTAACGACCGAGGCTCGCGTACCGCAGCCCGAACTTCATCGCCGGCCGCGAACGCTCAGCCCTTGTGCTCCTGGAGGCACTGGAGCGCCAGCCCCCCGTGACTCCACGCGGCACCCGCGGCCATCGCCATGGCGACGAACGTCGTCTCCGCGATCTCCGCGTCCGAGGCGCCGGCGGTCGCCGCCTTCTTGGTGTGGGCTTCGATGCACCACGGGCATTGCGTGATCTGGGCGATGCCGAGCGCGATGAGCTCCTTGGTCTTGGCCGGGATCGCGCCGTCCTTGAATGCCTTCTGATCGAATTCGAGGAACGCCCGGTACGCCTCCGGCACGAGCTCCCGCATGCGCTTGAACTGCGTCTTCACGTCGACGCCATGAAACTCCATGACACCCTCCTCGGGGACTAGCGGAGCCCGTAGAAGCCCTTGGCGCCGCCCGCCAGGATCTGGCGCTTCGTCTCCGCCGACAGCTCCGGGCGGTCGGCGATCAGCTTCGGAGCGCCGGGGAAGAAGCCGTCGGGGTGCGGGTAGTCGGTCGCCCACAGGATCTTGTGCGGGCCGATGTAGTCCGCGAGCACGGAGAGACTGCCCTCGACGGGCTCGAACGAGATCCAGCAGTTGCGCCGGAAGAGCTCGCTCGGGCGCATCGTCAGCGTCGTATCGTTGAAGCCCTGGTCGTCGAAGTGGCGGTCCATCCGGTCGAGCCACGGCGCGATCCACCCGCCGCCCGACTCGAGAAAGGCGATGCGCACCCTGGGGTGGCGATCGCACACGCCTTCCCAGATGACGCTCATCGCCGCCAGCATCATCTCCATCGTGTGGGAGATGATGTGCCGCGCCCCGCGGGTCGTGAACCGATCGACGCCGACCTGCGGCATGCCGCCGCTGGCGCCTTCGTGCAGGCCGATGGCGAAGTCGAGCTCCTCGACCTCTTTCCAGAAGGGCGCGTAGTCCGGGTGATGGAGCATGCGGCCATTGTAGGGATTGGGGCGGAGGAAGCCACCCCGCATGCCCAGCTCCTTGCGCGCGAAGCGCATCTCCTCGATGGCCAGCGGGATCGACTGCATCGGCAGCATGGCGACGCCGAAGAGCCGATCGGGATAGGGCCGGCAGTAGTCCGCGAGCCAGCGGTTGTAGGCCCGGCACATGGCCGCGGCGAGCCCGGGGTCCTGCACCGCGCCGCTGAAGAGACCGAGGCTCGGATAGAGGAACGCGGCGTCGATGCCGTCGAGGTCCATATCCGGAATCCGGGCGTGCGGGTCGAAGCCGCCCTTCCGGCCGTCGACGTACTTCATGGTGGCGTCGTCCACCACGCCCTGCCGGGCTCCGATCGCCCCGATGAGGCCGAGACCTTTCGGGCTGCCCAGGATCTTGTCCTCGACGCGTAGCCGCTCCCTGCCGTCCGTGTCGACGATCATTCGCGGCGCGCGGTCACGATAGGCGGGGTCGATGTACTTGTCCCAGATATCGACCGGCTCGAGGATGTGCCCGTCGGCGTCGATGACGTTGTAGATACGCGCCATGGTCAGTCTCCCTTCGGTCCGGATCAGCTGCGCTCCATCCCTGGCCTACCAGTGGCAAGAGGATTGCGCTCATTGGCTGCGGAGTCAAGAATGTCGAGCCGGGCGGAGCCGCGAGGCGATGACGAGCGCGGCCAGCGGAGCCACCACGAAGCTGCCGAAGAGCCACGTGCCCGCGAGCGCCGCCGTCGGCCTCGAGGCGCCATCGGCGAGCCCGGCGGCGTTGGCGATGACGCCGCAGAGCGCGGCTCCGAGCGCGACGGCGAAGAGTTGGGTGCTCGGGATCATCGACGCCGTCACCGCGCCCTCGTCCGGGCGCCCCGACGACAGGATGGCAGCGCCGATGTGCGCCCAGCACGTGCCGATCCCACCGCCGATCAGCATGAGCGACGCCGCGATCGCTCCCACCGGGCCCGAGGCGATCGTGAGGTAGAGGCCGGCGAATCCCGCCGCCGTCAGGAGCGGGCCGAGCACGATCGCGACGCGGATCCGCGCGGGGGGGACGAGCGCGCTCAGGACCGTGCCCGCCGTCCACGAGAGCGATTGGGTCGCGTACAGATATCCGGCAGCTGCGGGCGTCACGCCGTGCAGCACCTGCACCAGCAGCGGGACGTAGATGCCGCCGGGAGTGGTCGACATCCCGAGCAGGAAGACCATCCAGAACCCCTTCCCGATCCGGTTCCTGAGCGAGAGCATGCCCGTGGGGAAGAGACGGGCCGGCGCCCGGCCGTCGAGCCGCAGCATGAGAAGGATGGACGCGATCGCCGCGCCGAAGAATGCCGCACGCACGGCCGTCGCTCCGGTGTTCGCGATCGAGCCGACGCAGAGCACGCTCGCGCAGATGAGCGCGAGCCGCCCGAAGGGCACCCGCGTCGCCCGGGCGTCGTGCGTCTCGGCCCGGGGCAGGATCCGCCACGTGAGCGTGCCTGCGACCACGGCGATCGGCGCCATGGCCCAGAACGCCGCGCGCCAGAGCCCGAGGCCCGCCAGCACGCCGCCCACGACGGGGCCGCCGAGCGCCGGGATGGCCCAGGTGCAAGAGATCGCGGCGAGCATGCGCGGCCACAGAACCGCGGGAAAAACCTCGCGCACCATGCTGTGCGCCGACGCGATCAGCATGCCGCCGCCGAGGCCCTGAAGCGCGCGGCCGGCGACGACGACCGGCATGCTGGGCGCCAGGGCACAGATCGCCGCGCCCACGACGAACACGCCGGCCGCGAGGGCGAAGGCGCGGCGCATCCCCGTCTTGAGCACCGCGACGGAGCTTCCGGCGCTTCCGAGGATCGAGCCGACGGCGTAGGCCGTCGAGGCCCACGCGTAGATCGCGAGCCCGCCGATCTCGGCGATGGCCGAGGGAAGGACCGTGGCCGTGATGAACGTGCTGAACGCGGGCGCCAGGATGCAGAGGACGACGACCAGTGCCGACAGCGCGTGCGGGGGCTCGAGCAGCGCGGCCCAGGAGCCGGCGGGGACCGCACGTGTCGCGCGAAGGCCCGCCGGCACGACTAGAGACCGAGCAGCTTCTCGAGATTCTGCCAGAGGATCTTGTTCTTCTCCTCCGGGGTCAGACTCCGCAGCCCCTGCACCCAGGCGACGGGCGAGGGGTGCCAGCCGACGAACGGCCAATCGCTGCCGAGCACCACGCGGTCGGCGCCCACGTGATCGAGCAGGAAACGTAGTCCGGCCTCGCTGTCGGTCACGCAGTCGTAGTAGAGACGACGCTGGTAGGCGCTTGGCGGCTTCTGGATGTGCCGGCGGGCCTCGGCGCGGACCTGCCAGCCGTGGTCGAGGCGTCCCATTCCGAAGCAGGCCGGCCCGCCCCCATGCGCGATGCAGACCTTCAGGTCGGGACAGGCATCGAGGATCCCGCCGAAGATGAGCGTCGCGACGATCAGCGCGTCTTCCACGATGACGCCGATGCTGTTGGCGACGCCGAAGCGGTCCGTGTCCTTGAAAAGCAGATTGTGCTGGGGCTGGGGGTGGAAGAACAGCACGGCGCCCATGTCCTCGGCGGCTTTGAAGAGCGGCCGGAACTGCGGCTCGTCCCAGGTGGCGCCGTTGACGACCGTATCGAGCTCGGCCCCTTTGAGGCCGAGGACGTTCACCGCGCGCTCGAGCTCGTCGATCGCCGCCCGGACGTCCTGGAGGGGCAGCGTGGCCAGACCGGCGAAGCGCCCGGGCCAGTGCCGGGTCATCTCGGCGATCTCGTCGTTGACGTCGCGCGCGAGCTGCCGTCCCTGCGCGGGCTCCAGGTGATACCCGAAGAGCGGCGTGTGGATGGAGACGACCTGCGTGTCGACGCTCTGGGCGTCCATGTCTCGGAGTCGCTCTTCCGGCGTGAAGCGCACCTTGAGGTTCGGGACGCGGCTGCGCCGTCCGTTCGTCACGGTGGCGCCGAGGCCTTCGCCGGGCTCGTAGCGCGTCCCGTACCAGGCGCGTCCGGCGTCGACGGTCCGCCACAGACACTGCGGCATCAGGTGAGCGTGGATGTCGATGCTGCGCATGCAGCGTCCTCCTCTGTCAGGGCCCACACCTTAGCATCCCAGGCGCGCCTCGCGCTTCGCGCTCGGTCGCGCACCGCCACTTTCGCCTTGACACCCTCGCGATCCCGCTGCTAGTAAGAAACGGACGATGTCGTTGCCGCTTACGCGACTTCTGGCACTCCTTCCGCAATCCGACTGGCGTCGTCTCGCGGCGGGCATCCTGGTGCCGCTCCTGGTCGTGCTCACGTTCGGGTGCGGCTACCTCGCGGCTCAGTCCGTCGGCGATGTCGACGTCGCGACGTCGCTGGACGATCCGCTCGACGACACGGTCGGTCCCGAGTCGGCCTTTGTCTTTGCGCCGCGAACGAGCGCCGCCCGCATCGTCATCGCCGAATTCGTCGGCGCCGAAGTTCGCCCGCTCTGTCCCGCTCAAGACCGCGCCCCTCCTTCTCCGTCGGTCTAGCTCACTAGCCGCCTCCTCACGGTTCCCCCATCGCGGGAAGGACTGCGCGATGGCGCCCGGGGATGGCGTCTGTGCGGATCTCACACAGGGGGGAGGTGATGACATGACGCGGACGATCACTGCGGTCTTGGCCCTGATCTCTCTCGCGTGGCTCTCGGCTTCTGTGATGGCGCAGCAGCCGATGGGCGACTGCGACAAGCTGGTGGCCAAGATCAATGCCGAGGTCGGCGTGCGCGTAGACGACGCGAGCCACAACGCCCGGCAGAAGGTCGAACAGATCACGAAGATGTGCAAGGATGGCAAGATGGAAGAAGCGCAGAAGGCTGCCGCCGAGACGATGGCGTCGCTCGGCATCAAGCAGTAGGCAGGCGTTGCGACCGTCAGGTAGTGGCTCAGCCCGGCTGAGCCACTACCGCAAACCCCATGCAGTTCGACGACCAGCGCCCTAGAATGGAATGCGGGCCATGCGCTGCGTCGCGCGCCTCCTGGTCCTGCTGGCCTGTGCCGCCTGCGCTTCAGTCGGAGTGACCGTGCCGTTTTCGACGCTGGTGAAGGGGCTGAACAGCGGCGTCCGCGAGCCGGCTCAGGTCGTCATCCGCAGCCCGAACGAGTGGGCCGCCTTCTGGGGGCGCCATACCCAGGCGCAAACCCGGCCTCCACCGGCCCCGCCGGTTGATTTCTCCCGCGACATGGTCGTCGGCCTCTTCATGGGCGAGCGGGCGACGGGAGGCTACGAGATCGAGGTCACGAATGTCGAGCGGACCGACGTCGGCCTCTCGATCCGCTATCGGACCAGGAGCCCCGATCCCGGCGCCATGCTGATTCAGGCGCTGACCCAGCCCTTTCACTTGATCAGGCTTCCCAGGATCGACGGTTCCGTGGTATTCGAGCCCGAGGGCCCGGCGCGATGACGATCGTCGGAGCGAGGCGACCGCGGGCGAAACCCCTGGGCGTGGTGCCGATCACGTTCTGGTTGCTGCTCGTCTGGGCCGTCGGCGCCGCTGCTCAACCGGCGCCCCCTCACGACCCGGACACCATTCTGGTGCGGTTCAAGGCCGCGGCGCCGCCGAGGGAGCGAGCGCAGGCGCACGCGCTGGCGGGCGCGAACGTCCGCAAGAGCTTCACCCTCGTCGAGGGTCTTCAGGTCATCGGGGTCCCGCGCGGCATGACCGTGAAGGACGCGATCGAGCTCTACCAGCGTCACCCCGCCGTGCTGTACGCGGAGCCCAACTGGATCGTCCAGCACCAGGCGAATCCCAGCGATCCCCGCTTCGGAGAGCTCTGGGGGCTCAACAACACGGGCCAGAGCGGCGGGCTGCCGGACGCCGACATCGATGCCGTCGAGGCGTGGAACCTGACGACCGGCAGCAGCACCGTCGTGGTGGCGGTGATCGACTCGGGGATCGACTGGAACCACCAGGACCTGGCCGCGAACGTGTTCCGCAACACGCCGGATTGCAACAGCAACGGGATCGACGACGACGGCAACGGCCAGATCGACGACTGCTTCGGCATCAACACCGCCGGCAACAACTCGAATCCCCTCGACGACAACAACCACGGCACCCACGTGGCCGGGACGATCGGGGCGGTCGGCAACAACGGCGTCGGGGTGGCCGGAGTCAACTGGACGGTCCGGATCCTCGCCTGCAAATTCCTGGCGGCCTCGGGGAGCGGCAGCGTCGCCGACGCGATCGATTGCATGGAGTACGTCAAGCTCATGAAGGATCGCGGCGTCGACATCGTCGCGACCAACAACAGCTGGGGCGGCGGTGGGTTCTCGCAGTCGCTCTTCGACGCGATCGACGCGCACCTGCAGCGCGGCATCCTCTTCATCGCCGCCGCGGGGAACAACGGCTCGAACAACGACACGACGCCTTTCTATCCCGCCGCCTACTATCTGCCGAACGTCATCTCGGTGGCGGCCACGACGCGCGCCGACGCGCTGGCGTCGTTCTCGAACTTCGGCCGCCAGACCGTCGACCTCGGCGCCCCCGGCGCGTCGATTCTGAGCACAACCCCCAACAACACCTACAGCGTGTTCAGCGGAACGTCGATGGCGACGCCGCACGTGACCGGGGTGGCCGCCCTCTTGAAGGCGCAAGACCCCTCGCGCGACTGGCGGGCCATCAAGAACCTGATCCTGGCCGGCGGCGAGACGATCCCGGCGCTGGCGAATACGGTGACGCAGAAGCGGCTCAACGCCCGCGGCGCCCTCGGCTGCTCGAACGCCACGGTCCTCTCCCGGCTCCTGCCGGTGGGCTCGAGCATCACCGGCGCCGTCGGAACGCCCATCGACCTCGCCGCCCTCAACATCAACTGCGCCCGCCCGAATGGGAACGTCGTCGTCGGGGTGGAGCCGGGAGGGCAGAGCGTGACCCTGGTCGACGACGGGCTTGTCGCCGATCGGGCGGCGGGCGACGGCATCTATTCCGGCCGCTGGACGCCCACCGCGACGGGGACCTACTCGATCACGTTCCCGACCGGCGACGTGGTCATGGTCCAGGTGCTCGGCGACTACCTCGTGTCGCAGACCGCCTCCAGCTATCGGACCATCTCGGGCGTCAGCTTGAACCTGGACGACGACGGCGTGGCCTTCATCGCCGCGCCGTTCCAGATCGCCTTCGGCGGCGGCCGGTTCAACGGCGCGTACGTGAGCGCCAACGGCAACGTGAGCTTCTCGAGCGCGTTCGCGAGCTCCGCCAACACGGCCATCCCGACGACGCAGGTCGCCACCCTGGTGGCGCCATGGTGGGACGACCTCTTCCCGGTGGCCGGCGCCCCGCAGAACGTCTTCTGGGACGTGATCGGGTCGGCGCCGCGTCGCGAGCTGGTCGTGGAGTGGCGAGACGTCCGGCTCTCCGCTTGCCAGTCGAGCGCCACGGCCACGATCACGTTCCAGGCCGTCTTCTTCGAAGAGAACGACAGTCTCCTGTTCAACTACGCGGATACCACCTTCGGCGGGCTGTGCGCCTCGGCCGATCGGGGCGGCTCCGCCACGGTCGGCGTGCAGACGAGCACGCAGCGCGCCGTCCAGTACGCCTTCAACACGCAGAGCCTGAGCGACGGCCTCTCGCTCCTCTGGAGCACCTTGCCGCCGACCAGGATCAGCGTCAGCCCGACCTCTCGAAACTTCGGCAGCGTCCCGCTCGGCAGCTCGGAAGAGCGCACCTTCACCGTGCAGAACATCGGCGGCGGTGTCCTCACGGGGCTCGCGACCACGAGCGGCCCGTTCTCCATCGTCTCGGGCGGCGCCTATTCCCTGGGCGCGGGGGAGAGCCAGCGGGTGACCGTGCGCTTCACGCCGGTCACGGCTGGAACCGCGAGCGCCAACGTCTCCTACAGCGGCGCCGGCGGGACGAGCAGGACGGTGATCGGCACCGGCGTCGCGGTGTCGCCGGCCGCCGCGCCGACCGGGCTGGTGGCGGCGCCGTCGTCGACGAGCCAGATCAATCTGACGTGGCAGGACACCAACGGCAACGACACCCAATCCCGGATCGAGCGCAAGACCGGGGCGGGAGGGACGTTCGCTCAGATCGCCGCGCCGGGCGCGAGCGTGTTCGCGTACTCGGACACGGGACTGGGCCCCAGCACGACGTATGTCTATCGAGTCCGCGCGTGCAATGCGGTGGGTTGCTCCGCCTATTCGAGCGAGGCGACGGCCACCACACCGGGGCTTCCGGTCCCGATCGCGCTCAGCGTCACCGTCCGGGGCTCGGCCCCGGGCACCGTCGCGAGCAACCCGGCCGGTGTGAGCTGCGCGGCGACGTGCTCGGCGAGCTTCGCCGGTGGCACCGTGGTGACCTTGACGGCGGCGCCCGGCGCCGGGGCGCGCTTCAAGGGCTGGAGCGGAGCCTGCGGCGGTGCCGCGACGACTTGCAGCGTGACCCTGAGCGACGCTCGCTCGGTCACGGCGACGTTCTCGATGATCTTCACCGATGCGACGACCACCGATGACGCGTTGCCGAACGGCACACCGATCAAAGCGGTGCACTTCACCGAGCTGCTGGACGCGATCAATGCCGTTCAGCCCGGGACGAACCTGACCTGGCCGAGTCCGGGGCCCGCGGTCGGCGGCACGGTGCGGGCGATCGATATACAAACCCTGCGGCAAGCCCTGAGCCTCGCGACCGTGAGCCCCGGCGCCGTGATCGCCGCGCAGCCCATCGACGAGATCCGCCAGAAGATTCGCTCGCTCGAGTAGCCCCGCCGCCCTTCTGCTAGACTACGACTCGCCCGCGACGGGCCACGAGCAGTGCGCGGCTGCCCGACCGGAAAGGACACGCCATGAAATTCGGACTGCACTCCGTCAATCTTCACACCTGCGGTTACCCCGACGCCGCCGCGCGCATCGGCCGGGCGGCCGAAGCCGCCGGATTCGAATCCCTCTGGGTCGCCGACCACGTGGTGCTGCCCGACCCGCCGGTGCCCGGACGTCCGATGGCGCCGGATCAGCGGCTGCTCGACCCGATCGTCGCGCTCACATTCCTGGCCGCGCACACGACGCGCATCCGCCTGGCCACCGGCGTGATCATCCTGCCGCAGCGTCAGGCCCTGGTGCTCGCCAAGCAGCTCGCCTCGCTCGACGTGCTCTCGAACGGCCGGCTCATCTTCGGCCTCGGCGTCGGCTGGTGCGAGCCCGAGATGCGCTCGGTCGGCGCGCCCTTCGCCGAGCGCGGGCGCGTCGCCGACGACTACCTGGCGGCCCTGCGCGCCGTGTGGACCCAGCCCAAGCCGTCGTATCGCGGCCCCTACGTGTCGTTCGACGGCATCCAGGCGATGCCCCGTCCGGTGCAGACGCCCACGCCGCCCATCGTCGTGGGCGGACGGACCGCGCCGGCCTTCCGCCGCGCGGTGACGCAGGGCCACGGCTGGTACGGGTTCGGGCTCGACGTCAACGACACGCAGAAGCTCGTGGCGGCGCTGCGCGAAGCCGGCAAGAAGCACTCGCGGCCGGCGGAGCTCGGCAGGCTCGAGATCAGCGTGACGCCGCCCGGCTACGACCTGCCCGACAAGGCGACGCTCGATGCCTACATAGGGGCCGGCGTCGACCGGCTCATCCTGAGGCCGCGCCCGGAGATGGACGCCGCCGCGCTCGAGCGCTTCGCCGCGGAGGCCGGCCGCACGCTCGGCCTGCGGGCGTCGTGAGACGGCGATGAAGATCGCGCGCCTCGAGGCGCTGCATTGCGACGGCGGCTGGCGGCCGTGGACGTTCGTGCGCATCGAGACCGACAACGGCCTGGTCGGCTGGGGTGAGTGCAGCGACAACCGGAGCCCCCACGGCATCGCGGGCTCGGTCCGCGATCTCGCCGACCTCCTGGTCGGGCAGGACCCGCGGCCCGTCGAGCGCCTTTACTGGGACATGCTGCGCCGCATGCGCCAGAACAGCGGCGGCGTCTCCCACAAGGCCATGGCCGGCATCGAGCTGGCGCTGTGGGACATCAAGGCCAAGGCGCTCGGCGTGCCGGTCTACGAGCTCTTCGGCGGCCCGCTGCGCGACCGGATGCGCCTCTACTGGTCGCACTGCGGGACGACGCGGGCGCGCATGGGGACCTTTCTCGGCACGCCGCCGCTCCGGACCTACGACGACATCGCGGCGCTGGGACGCGAGGTGGTGGCGCGGGGCTTCACCGCGCTCAAGACCAACATGGTCATCCCCGGCGACCCGGCCACCGTGTACTTCCCGGGGTTCGCCAGCGGCATCAACACGACGGACGGCGCGCCGACGGTCGAGATTCTGGACGCGATCGACCGTCTGATCGGCACGTTTCGCGAAGCTGTGGGCCCGAAGGTGGGCCTCTGCCTCGACCTCAACTACAACTTCCGCACCGAGGGCGTGCTGCGGATCGCCAAGCTGCTCGAGCGCTACGACATGCAATGGCTCGAGTACGACAACTGGGACCCGGACGCCCTCCTGCAGATCAAGCAATCGACGTCCACGCGCCTGGCCTCGTGCGAGAGCCTGGTGACGGTGCGCCAGTACCGGCCCTTCCTCGAGCGCCACGCGGTGGACGTGGCGATCATCGACGTGCCCTGGAACGGCTTCTCGCAGTCCGTGCAGATCGGGCGGCTGGCGGAGGCGTGCGAGATCAACATCGCGCCGCACAACTACTACAGCCACCTGGCCGACCTGCACTCGCTGCATCTCTGCGCCGTGCTCCCCAACGTGCGCATCATGGAGATCGACATCGACGACGTGCCGTGGAAGGGCGCGCTCGTCACGAAGCCGCCGGTGATCCGCGACGGGCACATCTGGTTGACCGACGCGCCGGGCTGGGGTGCCGACATCGATGAGCGCGTGCTGAGCGAGCATCCCTGGCCGCGGCCCGGCGACGGCGGCCCCCGGCTCTTCTACGGGATGGATCCCGGGCAGATGACCTCCCGCCCGCGTTGACGGCTCGTCTCTTTCCGGCCTGTCCAGGGCGACGGGCACCCTGCCCATCGTGGTGGGCAGGGCCGGAGATCACGCGCGGGATGATGGTCGCGAAGTCCTCTGGCCGTCGTCATCGTCGTCGATTCTCAGCCTGGCACTTCGGCTGCACTCTGCTCGAGCATGCGCCACGGAAAGCGGCCATCGAGCGTTCCCCGGCCCGCGCGACTCCTGGGCCTGAGTCTCCTGCTCGTCTTGCCCTCGGCAACGCATGCGCCCAACGTACGCGGGAGCTCGCCCGCGGCCCTGGCGCCGGTCGAGGTCTGGGCTCGAGGGTTCCTCCAGCCGCGGGGCGTCGCCGTGGATGCACAAGGCGTCGTCTACGTGAGCGACCGCGGGACCGGGACCGTCACGCGCATCGCCACGGATCAGTCAACCACTGTGGTGGCCCGCCAACTCGAGCGACCCGTCGGGCTGGCATTCGATCTCGACGGTCGGCTGCTCGTCGCTGAGGAGCGGGCCGGACGGGTGGTGCGACTGGAAACCGACGGCACGCGCACCACGCTGGTGTCCGGCGTCAAGCAGCCGCGCTGGCTGGACGTAGGGGAAGACGGTACGGTGTTCGTCTCCGCCCGGCGACTGGCGCGCGGTACAGACCCTGAGCCGGACGATGAATCCGCCGAGCCCGAAGCGATCCTTTCGCGGGCTCCGACCGGGGCGCTCACGCTCTTCGCGGACGGGTTCCGGGGGCTTCGGGCGGTGGTGGCAGGTGGTGGAGTGCTCTACGTGGCTACGGACGGCCGCCGGGACGAGTGGCGGCCGAACGGCGTGGTGTACCGGATTCCGATCCTGCCGGATGGCCGTGCGGGGGCGCCGACTCCGCTCGGACTCTCGGCGAGCTTCACCAGGCCGCTGGCGTTGGCCCAGGATCGGCTGGGAGCGCTGTTCCTTACGACCCGAGAGCTCAGCCAGGACCAGGCACGGGTGAAGCGCGCGATCGCGAAACTCCATCCGGACGGGCGCGTCAGCGTGTTCGCCGACGAGCTGGATCATCCTCAGGGCCTGGCGTTCGACGCGGTGGGCAACCTCTATCTCGCCGACGGCGCCGCGTCTGGTCGCGTCCTCCGCTTTCGTGCACCGCAGGCGCCCGAGTTGGATCCGCTTGCGGCGGTTACGAATGAACCCTCGATCCAGGTGCGCGGCAGCGCGCATCGTGGGTCGCGGGTGGACGGCCACGTCGACCGCGGGGACTCCTTGTTCAGGACCCAAGGAGACGCCAGCGGGCGATTCGTCCTGATCCTCCCGTTGGCGCCGAACGCCGCGAATGCCCTGGAGGTCTTCGCCACTGCCCACGGCGGCGAAGGACTGACCGGCGCGCCGGCCGAAGCAACGGTCAGACACGACGACATTCCCCCGGCGACGACCATCACGAGCGGGCCCGCCGGCCCGACCGACGGGACCGCATCGACGTTCATCTTCACTGGTACGGACGACGTCACATCCCCCGATAGCCTGCGGTTCGCCTGGCGGGTGGACAGCCAGCCCTTCGGTGCGTTCTCCTCCGAGACGTCCGCCGCACTCACCGATCTCGCGGACGGGGCGCACACCTTTGAGGTCGTAGCGCAGGATCAGGCCGGGAACGTCGATCCCACGCCGGGGACGCGGGCGTTCACGGTCAGCCGTTTCCAGGCCACGCTCGTCGAGCCGGCCGCTGGGGCCACGGTCCGGGCCGGGCTGCGCCTCATCCGCGGCACGCTCGTGGCCGGCGGCGGCGAGGTCGGCGTGACCGTCAACGGCGTGGCCGCTGCGGTCCGCGGAAACGCCTTCGCCGCGCTCGTCCCGGTGACCGCAGCCACCACGCACCTTCAGGTCGTTGCAACGACCGCCGCAGGCGCCACCGCCAGTCAAGACGTGCCGGTCACCGTCACGGCGGCGCCCGACTCGCCGTTCCTGCTTCTCGCCGGTCCCCGGAGCGGCGTGGCCCCGCTGACGGTGAGCTTTGCCCTGCTCGGCGTCTCCGCTTCCGACGGCGTCGAAGCCGATTTCGACGGCAATGGCACGGTTGACTTCATCGGTCCTCGCCTGGACGGGCACGTGTTCACGTACGCTCAGCCTGGACTCTACCTTCCCCTCGTGACCGTCACCGACGCCCAGGGGCAACGCGCGACCGTTCCCGCCGTCATCCAGGTGTTCGACCACACCGCCCTCGACACTTTCCTCCAGGCCAAGTGGGCCGCGATGAAGGACACGCTGCGGCGTGGGGACATTCCGCAGGCCCTGACCCACGTCGCGATGCGGTCGCGCGCCCGATATCAGCAGGCCTTCACCACGCTCCTCCCGGACCTTCCCGTCATCGATTCGATCCTCACCGATCTCGCGTTCATCCGGGTTCGGGGCCTGGAAGCGATCTACGAAATGCGTCGAACGGACGCCGGCATTCTCAAATCCTTCGAGGTGCGGTTTCAGGTCGATGCCGATGGCGTCTGGCGTGTGCGGGCGTTCTGAGCGCGTGATGCGGAGCGTCGAGCTCGTCGTTCTGGCTTTGACGCTCTCTTCCGTGCTTCGGTTCGGGCTCCCGGACTCCGCGGAAGCGGCCGGACCGTGGCAGGCTCAGGTGGTGAGCGCCGAGACGAAGCAGCCGCTGGAGGGTGTCGTGGTCCTGGCGTGGTGGACGAAGCACGTCCGGAGCTTCGGGGGCCCAAGCGAAGAATACCGTGACTCCCAGGAAGTTCTCACCGACAAGGACGGTCGCTTCACCATCGCTTCGCGATGGTTCTTCAGTCTCAACCCACTCGTGTTCTTCAGGGGGCCCTTTTTCGCGTTCTTCAAGTCCGGGTATGGACAGGACCGCTGGCCAGGCTATGAGGAATTGGGGCAGGAGGGACGCAAGGCGCTCGCGATGTATGCCAACCTCCTCCAGCTCGATGGCATCGTCTTAGAAATGCCACGCCTCCACGATATGGAGCAGAGGAGAAAGCATCTTCAACGTTTGGAGATTCAGGGCCTGGGCGTTCCGCTCGAAAAGAGGCCGCTCCTGCAAAACGCGGTTGTGGAGGAGCGGAAGGCTCTCGGATACCGCAGCCGCATTCATCCGTAGTGGGGTGACCTATGACTCGGCTGAACAGATTCGTGGCGACCCTCAGCGTGGCGAGTGTGCTCGGCCTCGGCTTGCTTTCAATATTTGCGGAGCCGAGTCATTCCTATTCACTCGCCACTCACAGGGAAATCGGCGCCGCCTCGGTCGATCGGTCGAGTTTGGACGCCATCCTGAAAGCCCAGTACGGCGTGGACCAGGGAATAGGGTTCGCCATCAATGGTCAAACCGTGAAGGCCTGGATAGCACTTGGCGCCGCGGAGGAGGATGCTCCCGCATTCCGTTCCCTCCGTCACTTTCACGATCCGCTCAAGCCCTGGGCCCAGGCCGGCGGACCGCTCGGGCAATCGTCGGTCTATTGGCAGCAGAACCTGGATCAGGGTTCCGGCGGAACATGGTCCTGGCCCGTGGCTCGCCAGCGCTTCTTCGACTTCCTGACCCTCGCGAGTCCTGGGGCGCGAGAGCTAGCGCTCGCTGATACGGCCCGGACCCTTGGGCAAGTGATGCACCTGGTCCAGGACGCGGCGTCACCCCCTCATACTCGCGAGGATCAGCATCTTGTTCACGACGGTTACGAAGAGCGGATCGAGGAGATGCGGGCCGCCCGCGACGCCGTGCTCCGGTCCCGCTTCGAGGCTTTGCTGCTCGCGCCTTCGTCCCTCCCTTCAGCTTCAATCTTCACACCAACGGGAGATCCCCAGGCGCCGGTTCCGATTGCGAGGTTGATCGACGGCGACACGTACAGGGGAACCACACAGTCCTATGCGACGGGAGCGCAAGCCGGCTTGGCTGAATACACGAACGGCGGCTATGTGAGCGACGACACGATTTTCCTGGATTTCCCTCTTCCTCGCCGCGAGACCTTGGGTCCCGGCTTCTTCGATCCCGAGTCAGGCACTCCCGGCGCGAGGCGGTATTTCCCGAAAACGACGGACGGCGATGCCATTCCTCACTTCGTGGCGGAGGGGGCGCTGCTTGAGCGCCTCCAGTTCCGAGGGCAATTGCTCGGCGGGTTCATCCTCGACGACAAGATCTACGAGGACTACGCAGCTCAGCTGCTCCCACGCGCCGTCGCCTACTCGGCCGGACTCCTGAACTACTTCCTCCGGAGCAACTTCGAGTTCACGATCGATGTCAGCACCAACGACTCCACCAAGCGCCTGTTGACGATCAGCATTCCTCCTCTGCTCTCCGCGGAGACCATGGATGGCACCTTCACCCTGTATGCCGACGATAGGGACGGCATACGCCGCGTGGTTCCCGGGGCGTCCATCACGACGGTGTTACCCAGAGGAGCATCGGCACAGGCTCTCTTCACGCCCCTCTCCGCGGTCCAGGCCTACGTGCTCGTCTTCCAGGGGAGCCTGGGCGACGAGCCGGGAGCGGTGACTGGCAAGGTGAAGCCAGTTGGGCCGTTCGTGTTCGTGCTCCAGGGAACGGCCGAGTTCACTGGCGAAGAGGAGCGGGCCAGCGTCAGAGAGGTCGACAACGCCTCCAGCTTCAGGTCCGTGGATCGGCGGTCCAAAGACGCGGGGAGACAGCGGGCCAAGGGCACATTCTTCTCCTCCATGACGACCGATCCTGGTCAGCATCTGAAACGGGTGTCGCTGGAGTTCGACCCCCGGAGGGTCGGCACGGGCTCCGTCCAACTGCTCCTGGACGACGTGGACGTGGGTGGCGAGTGGGATCGAGCGATCGCGACCGTTCAGAACCCGCGCAGGTGGGAGATCCGGGTTGACCTGCCGGCCCTCTACAGCGGCGGTTTCGGTGGAGTCCTCGTGCCGAACGTTCCGCGGTTCGTGGTGGCCGAAACAGTGGGGGGAGTCAAGATCAGGACCCCTCTCGTCTGGTGGCGGAGCATCGCCTCGTTGGCCGAAGCCAGGACGGGCCAGGAGGTCGCGACCGCCTGTCCGCTGGAGCTCCGATGTGAGGAGGTCGTCAGCAACGGCACGATCCTGCAGGGACTCGTGTTCTTTGGCGACGGCAATGGAGAGGGGCGAGACGGGACGTCGACGGGGCAACGTCATCCCTTGACGGCAGCGCATACCTCCGTCGGCTTCATCCCGACCGGAACGGTCGCTGGCTACACCGTGGGGACCGTGGACCAGAGCGGGAACCTGAATTGCTTCGCCGGCTGTACGCCGGCCGCTTCGTGCGCGAGCGGCACCGTCAACATCTTCGCGGGACGGGCGAACGAAGGCCCGGTGTGGACCAAGGATGAATTTGTCGTCGCCCTGGGCGACCTGCGCGGTGTGCGAAAGCCCGCCAACACCTGCGTGCGGCCGACTCCGGCACGACCCGTTGCCCCGGACCTCCCCGAGCTACGCTTCCGACGTGACTACCTGCCGGCGGATCAGAGCCGGTTTCAGGAGCTCGCCGTGACGCCTCCGGAATACGAGATCACGCTCCGATGAACAATCCGACGCCCGCATCATGGGGATCGACCACGATTGCGCGCCGTAGCAGCGCCCTGACCTTCTTCTTCGGCGTGGCGCTCGTCGGGTTCGCCGGCTGCTTCCACCCCGGAGCGGACGTGCCGTACGTACAGACCCCGAACGAAGTCGTGGTCGAGATGCTGCGTCTGGCCCGCGTGGATCGGAACGACGTCGTCTACGACCTGGGCTCGGGCGACGGGCGGCTCGTCATCGCGGCGGCGCGCGACTACGGCGCGCGCGGCGTGGGCATCGAGATCGACCCGCGCCTGGTCGCCCAGAGCGCCGAGTCGGCGCGGCGCGCCGGCGTGGGCGAGCGCGTGACCTTTCGCGAGGGCGACCTGTTCCAGACGAACCTCTCGGACGCGACCGTGGTGACGCTCTACCTGTCGCCCGAGCTCAATCTCCGACTGCGCCCGAAGCTCCTGCGCGAGCTGCGGCCGGGCGCGCGGATCGTGTCGCACGCGTTCGATATGGGCGATTGGGCCCCGGCCCGGACGATCCGTGTCGACACCAGGGACCGCCCGGCCCAGGTCTATCTCTGGATCGTGCCGCCGAGAGCCTGACGAAGCCTCAGGCGTAGACGCGCTCGATCCGGCTGCCGACGCGACAGACGATCTCCCAGGGAATCGATCCGATGGTGTCGGCCATCTCGCGGGCGTCGATTGTGTCGCCGCCCTGGCGCCCGATGATGACCACCTCGTCGCCGGGCGAGGCGTCCAGGCCGGTCACGTCCACCATGAGCATGTCCATGCAGACCGATCCGACGATTGGCGCCCGGCGCCCCCGGATGAGCACGGCGCCGCGGCCCGCCAGCCGCAGGTCGAGCCCGTCGGCGTAGCCCGCCGGCACGATCGCGATCGTCGTCGGCCGCGCGGCGGTAAAGCGGGCACCATAGCCGGTGACCTCGCCCGCGCGCAGGCCCTTGACGGCGGTGACGCGGCTGGCGAGCGTCATGACCGGGTTGAGCGCGATCTTCGACGCGAGCGGCGGGGGCACCATGCCGTAGAGCAAGAGGCCCGGCCGCACGCGATCGAACCAGACGCGCGGGTCGCGCACGAGCGCGGCACTGTTGGCCGCGTGCCGGTAGCGTGGCCGAGCCCCCAGCGCCTGCAGATCGGCGAGCGCCTGGTCGAAGCGCCGCCGCTGCTCATCGAACAGCGATGACCCCGGGTCGTCGGCCGTGGCGAAATGCGTGAAGACCGCGTCCAGCTCGAGATTCGCGCTCCGCAGCACCTCGGGCAGGGTCCGCCGCAGGTTGTCGAACCGGAACCCGAGCCGGTTCATCCCCGTGTCGATCTTGAGGTGACAGCGCAGCCGTTGCTTGTGCCGCCCCGCGGCCGCCTGCACGGCACGCGCGGCCCCCGGCGACGAGATCGTCGGCGTGAGCCGACAGTCGAACAACCCATCGAGGTCACTGACGCTGAGCGCCCCGAATATCAGGATCTCAGCCCGCACCCCGGCCGCCCGCAGCGCCGCACCTTCCTCGATATCCGCACACGCCAGCAGATCCGCCCCCGCATCCTCGAGCGCCCGCCCAACCTGCGCCGCCCCGTGGCCGTAAGCGTTCGCCTTCACGACCGCGATGACCCCAGGCGTCCCGACCGGCCGCTCGCGGCCGAGATGCTCGACGATCGCGCGATAGTTCGCCTTGAGCGCCCTAAGATCGACGCGCGCCACCGTCGGCCGAACCCGCTCAGCCACTATGCCCATCCCAGTGACCCATGGTACCGCCAGCGAGGCGTCCGGCCGGCCAGGTGTGTGCGCGCCCCGGGGTTCTGGGACCCGTTCCCAACAAGCGGCGACGGGCGCCCCGCGCCCAGATGGAGCCCAGCCGCCAACGGGAAGCGCCCGCGTGCCGCGTGGTCCCAGAACCCCGGGGCGCGCACACACCTGGCCGGCCGGACGCCGAGCCAGGCGGCACCCGAGCTAGATCGATCCGTTGGCCAAGAGCGCGTCGATCTCGGCCGCGCTGTAGCCGAGCTCTTGCAGGACTTCCTGGCGGTGCTGGCCGAGGAGGGGAGCGGCCGAGATCTTCGTCGGCGAGGCCGACAGCTTGATGGGATTGCCGGCGGTGACGTAGCGCCCGCGCACGGGATGCGTGACCTCGACGATCATCTCGCGCGCGAGCAGGTGGGGATCGGTCAGCACCTCGCCGGTATCGAGGCACGCGCCGCACGGCACGCCCGCGCCGGCCAGGATCTTCATGACGTCGTGCTTCGGGCGCTTCGACGTCCAGCCTTCCACCAGCGCGTCGACGTCGCTCTTGTGTTGCCAGCGGGCCTCGGACGTCTCGTAGCGGGGATCGCCGACGAGGTCGGCGCGGCCGATCGCGTGGAGCAGGGGATGCCACATCTGCTGCGGCACGAAGAGGAAGACGTAGTCGTTCGGGCCGCCCGGATGGCAGCGATACGTCGTGCCCGGCACGCCGGCGCCGAGCTGGTTACCGGTCCGCTGGCCGGGCTTCCCGGTGCGCTGGTGGTCGCGCAGGCTGACGCGGATCAGATTGACTACCGCGTCCTGCATCGAGACTTCGACCTGCTGGCCTTCCCCGGTGAGGTGCCGTTGCATGAGCGCGGCGAGAATGCCGATCACGCAGTGCATGCCCGTGCCCGAGTCGCCGATGGACGGCCAGACGTAGGTCGGTGGGTTGTCCGCGAAGCCGGTGACACACATGGCGCCTCCCATGGCCTGCGCGATCGGCTCGTAGCTCTTGTAGTCGGCGTACGGCCCGTACGAGCCGAACCCCTTGATGCTCGCGTACACGAGACGCGGGTTGATCTGCTTGACCGTGGCATAGCCGAAGCCGAGCCGCTCGAGCACACCCGGCCCGAAATTCTCGAGGAGCACGTCGCCGGTCTTCAGCAGGGTACGGAAGACGTCCTTGCCGCCCGGGTTCTTGAGATTGAGCGTGAGGCTTCGCTTGTTGCCGTTGAAGGACAGATAGAAGAGGCTGTCCGCGTCGGGCCGATCCTTCAGCATCTGCCGGGCGGGGTCGCCCTTGGCCGGCTCCTCGACCTTGATCACGTCCGCCCCCAGCCAGGCCAGCATCTGACCGCACGAGGGCCCCGCCTGATTGTTCGTGATGTCGACGACCCGGATGCCCGCCAGCGCTGCGCTCATGGTTCGATCCTCGGGGTGTTCAAAGGGCAAAGACTTTCTTGAGAAACGCCTTCACGTCCTCGGGCGATTTCTTTCGTCCCTCGCTGTCGCCGCCGACGGTCGCGCCTTTGCCCGCGCAGGTGCGCGAGAAGCTCGCCACCGAGCGCGTGATGTCCTCACCCGTCGCCCGCACCGTCACGACGAACCGGTCGACGTCCGCGTTGAAGTGGCAGCCCACGCCGGTGACGACGTTCTTGGCGTGAACCGGCGCACGCAGCGAGTCGAAGCCATGATAGGCGTTCGCGTACACGATCACGTCGACCGGGGCGCCCTTCGATTTGAACCACTGCGCGTATTCCTGACAGGGCCCCGGCGGGGTGTAGTCGTCGCGTCCGCCGAGCAGCATCAGCATCGGCGCGCCGGTGACGTGCTCCGATACCTGCCAGGAATTGCAGGCGGGATAGAGCGGGGCGTGCGCCGCGAACCGGGTCTGATCGTCGATGACGGCACGACGAAAGGGCTCGAGCGCCGTGTAGAGCGCGACCTGTCCGCCCTTGGAAAAGCCCATGACGCCGATCCGCTGGCGGTCGAGCTTCGGATGCGTCGCGAGGAGCCGCAAGGCCGCCAGCGCGTCGGCCACATTGGCGGCGGTCGAGAGCTGGGTCTGGTCGGTCGCGGTCTCGCGGATATTCCGCGGCGTGAAGCTGTCCACGACGAAGGCCGCCACGCCGATGTCGTTCAGGTGGTCCGCCCACCAGAATTCACGATCGTGTGACACGCCGGCGCTGCCGTGCGCGATGACCATGGCCGGCACCGGACCGGTCGCCTTCTTGGGCAGGACCAAGGTGCCGAAGATGACGGTCTTCGGAAGCGCCTCTCGTTTCGCCAGCGCGAAGAAGCCCGTCGGCGTCACGCTCTCGAAGTAGATCTTGCCGGTGCGCCCATCGGCGAGATCCTGGGCCGGCGGGTCCGCGGCCGTCGCCGCTGTCGCGACGAGGAGGACCAGCAGGCTCAGCCGTGCCGCGATCGACCTCACGCCGCGTCGGGTGGCGCGGCGACGACGTCTTCGTACCGATGCCGTTTGGTGATCAGCGCGGAATGCTGGAACACGTCCAGCGCGACCTCGAAGGCCGGGCGCGTGATCTCGACGTGGGGCGTCCAGCAGCCGAGCCTCTGGTAGTAGGCGATGGTCGAGGTGAGGACCGCCCGGTCGATCTCCGGGAAGAAGGCCGACTCGGCCTCCGCCACCTTGGCGGCCGGCGTGCCGATGAGCCAGGCGCGCGCCTTCCGGTACGCGCGCATGAAGCGGCGCGCCATGTCGGTCTGCAGCCACTCGCGCGTGGCGGCCAGACTCGAGAACGCGCACGGGCCGATCGCTTCGCCCACCGAGGCGACGACGTGGCCGGCCCCGTCGTGCTCGAGCTGCTGTGGGGCCGGCCCCTGCTGGTGGATGTAGTCGCCCTGGCCCTTGCGGAAGGCACCGTCCATTTGCGCGCTCGGCACGTCGACCGCACCGAAGGCCTTGTAATCGAGCCCGCGCCGATGGCACGCGTACTTGAACATCGCGAGCGGCTGGCCACCGTGGTCGACCAGGACCTGCTTGCCCTTGAGCTTGTCCCAGCTGAACGCCGGGTCGGGCGCGCGGCCGGTGAGGAAGAATCCGTCCTTCTCGTTGATCTGGGCGAAGTGGACCGCCGCCGGCGCCTGACCCTTCTCGAGCGGGCCGAACCCCTGCGACGGCGCCGACTGGCAGACGTGCACCGTGCCGGCCACGACCCCGTCGATCGCGGACTTGCCGACCGGCGCGATCGAGTGCTTCGGCGCAAGGCCTTCTTCCTTCAGAAATCCGCCGGCGATCGTCGCGATCAGCGGCGAGTAGAACGCCGAAAAACGCGTGAACTGGATGTTGATCTCGTCGGCCATAGGTCCCTCCTCGGGGCAACCCGTTCGAACACAATCGCGCTCCACGGCGGCGGAGTCAAGGGCGCTTGACCCGTGCTTCAGGCGCCCCGTAGAATGCCGTCACCCGAGTCGTGAAGCCTGAAGAGCTGCCCCTGATCGGCGTCACCGTCCTGGATCTGACCCGAGTCCTCGCCGGACCGTACTGCACACGCCTGCTGAGCGACCTGGGCGCCCGCGTCATCAAGATCGAGCGCCAGGGCGACGGCGACGAGATGCGACGCAACTATCTGCAGCTGGAATCCGGCCGCGGCGACCAGAGCAGCTACTTCACCCGGGTGAACGTCGGCAAGGAGAGCGTCGGCGTGGACCTGGCGCGGCCCGAGGGCCAGGCGATCGTCCAGGACCTGGCGAGGGTGGCCGACGTCGTCGTGGAAAACTTCATGCCCGGCGTCGTGGCCAGGCTTCACTGCGACTACGCGACGCTCCGCGCCGTGAAGCCCGACATCATCTACTGCTCCATCTCGGGCTTCGGGCAAACCGGCCCCTGGCGCGCGCGCCCGGCCTTCGCCCACATCATCAACGCCGTCTCGGGCCTCATGCACCTCGAGCAGGGCGACGAGCCGGCGCCGCGCGCGTCCAACCTCCAGGCCGCCGACGTCCTGGCCGGCACGCACGCGGCGGTCGCGATCCTGGGCGCGATCGTCCGCAGGGGCCGCACCGGTCAGGGGGCCTACCTCGACGTGTCCATGCTGGAAGCGCTCGTCGCCGCGGACAGCGTGACGTACGCGGCCGTGCTCAACGGCGGCGAGGAGTACGGCAACCCGCGGCCCGGCATGATCGTGGCCCCGATCGGCGGCCGCTATCTGGCGATGCAGTTCACCGGCTCGGCCGAGCTCTGGCCGCGCCTGCTGTCCGTGATGAGCCGGCCCGAGCTCGGTCGCGATCCGCGCTTCGACACCAGCGAGAGGCGACGCACGAACTGGCGCGAGCTGCGGCCCATCGTCGAGTCGTGGCTCGCCACGTTCGCCACGGTCGAGGACGCGCGCAAGGTTCTCTCCCAGGCGCGCGTCCCGTGCGCGCCGGTCTTGAAACCGGCCGAGGTGATCGCGGAGCCTCACATGGCCGAGCGCCGATTCTTTCCCGACGTGCCCCATCCGGCCCGCGGCGCCGTGCGCGTGACCGCCAGCCCGTACCACATCGATGGCGAGCCGGTCCACCCTCGCGGCCCCGCGGCGTATCGCGTCGGCGAGCACACGCGCGCCGTGCTCGGCGAGCTCCTCGGCTACCCGCCAGCGCGCATCGCGGAGCTGGTTCGCGCCGGTGTCATCGACGCGCCCGACGCCGGATAGCGTCGCCCGGCCATGAGGCCGCGGCGCGCGCTCCGGCTGATCGCGCTCTGGATCGCGGCCGGCGTGCTGGGCGGCTGCGGCGCCGCCATCTCCGGCCTGTCGATCACAACGACCACGCCCATCGGAACCTCGGAGCAAATCCCGGCCGAGCTGTCGAAGCCGGACGGTCCGGGACCGTTCCCCGCCGTGGTGGTCATGCACGACTGCAGCGGTCTCGGACCGCGCTCGAGCGGCGCCCCCGCCCGCTGGGCGAAAGAGCTCCTGGGGCGTGGGTACGTGGTGCTCGTTCCCGACAGCTTCACCACGCGCGGCCATCCCGACGGCGTGTGCACCGACGCGTCGCCGAGCCGGAACGACGTCAGTCCCGCGCGGCGCGTGCGCGACGCGTATGCTGCGCTCGCCTATCTCAGGACGCTGTCCTCTGTCGACGGATCGCGCGTGGGCCTCATGGGCGGCTCTCACGGCGGGTCGACCACGCTCGCGTCGATGCTCGCGCCGGAGAGCGACAGCGACCTGCTCGCGCGGGACAAGCGAGCGGGCTTCGCCGCCGCCGTGGCGCTTTATCCCGGATGCGTGCCGTCGCGGCGAGGCTGGAGCGCCCGTGGTCTCTACCGCCCCGTCGCGCCTCTGCTCATCCTCATCGGCGAGAAGGACGACTGGACGCCGGCGGAGCCCTGCCGGAAGCTGACGGAGGCCGCTCAGCAGGCGGGGTACCCGGTGACGATCAAGGTCTATCCGGGGGCGTACCACTCGTTCGACAGCGACAGACCCGTGCGATACGTCGCGACCCGCGTCAACGCCAACGCCCCCGGCGGCCGCGGCGCGACGACGGGCGGCGACCCCGCCGCCTGGGCCGACAGCATCCGCGGGGTCGCCGCGTTCTTCGGGCGCTACCTCGAGTAGCTCGTCACGGGCCCATGCGTCGCAGGACCGGCGACGCGGTCTCCACGCTCGGCTCGTCGCTCACCGTCACGGCCCGCCGGAGCGTCGCCGCGGCCGTCTCCGCGTCGGCCACGGAGCGCGCGTGAACCACCGCGATCGGCCGATCGCGACCGACCGCTTCGCCGATGCCTCGCACGTGGGCGAGTCCCACGGCGGGATCGATGGCATCCTCGCCGCGCCGACGACCGCCGCCGAGCTCGACCACCAGGAGGCCGACCGATCGCGCGTCGACGCGCGTGACGACGCCGCCGACGTCGGGGACCACGGCCAGCTCGATCGGCGCCCGCGCGAGATACCGATCCGGACACTCGACGAGATCCCGCGGGCCACCCAGCGCCGCGACCATGCGCGCGAAGCGCTCGGCCGCGGCTCCGGACGTGAGGGCTTTCTCCACCGCACCCGATGCCTCGACGCCGTCGCGGGCCAGTCCGCCGAGGACCAGCAGCTCGCTCGCCAGCGCGGCCGTCACGGTGTGGAGCCGGGCGTCGCGGTGCCGCCCCGTCAGGACGTCGATCGCTTCGCGGACCTCGAGGGCGTTGCCGACGTGGTGTCCGAGGACCTGGCTCATGTCGGTCAGCAACGCGACGGTCCGAAGCCCGGAGCCCTGGGCGACCGCGAGCAGGCTCTCCGTGAGGCCGACCGCCGTCTCGAGCGACGGGGCGAAGGCGCCGGAGCCGACCTTGACGTCCATGACCAGGGCGTCGAGCCCGGCCGCCAGCTTCTTCGAGAGGATCGACGCCGTGATCAGCGGGATCGAGTCGACCGTCGCCGTGACGTCGCGGATCGCGTAAAGCCGCCGGTCGGCGGGGGCAAGGTCCGCCGTCTGGCCGACGATCGCGCAGCCGGCGGCGCGCACCGCCGCGCGGAAGCGCGTCAGGTCGGGCGCCGTGACGTAGCCGGGAATGCTGCTGAGCTTGTCGAGCGTGCCGCCGGTGTGCCCCAGGCCGCGGCCCGAGATCATCGGCACGAAGCCGCCACAGGCCGCCACCACCGGGGCGAGGACCAGGCTGACCTTGTCGCCGACGCCGCCGGTCGAGTGCTTGTCGAGGCAGGGACCGCCCAGGTCCGACCAGTCGAGGACGGCGCCCGAGCGCGTCATGGCGCGGGTGAGCGACGCGCACTCGGCGCGCGTCATGCCGCGGAAGTACACCGCCATCGCAAAGGCCGCGACCTGGCCGTCGCTGACCGAGCCGTCGGCGATCCCCGCGACCAGGTCCGCGATCGCCTCGTCGGTCAGGGGTACCCCGTCTCGCTTGCGGCGGATCAGCTCCGCCGTCGTCGCGCGAGCGCTCACACGCCCTCGAACACGTCGGCCCACTCCTCCAGCATCTCGGGGTATCCGTGTCGGACGGTGAGCCCGACGTGGTCGAATCCGGCCTGTCCGAGCTCGCGGATCCGCTCTCGCAGCTCGGCCCTGGGCGCCGTGAACGTCGTCGCGCGAATCAGCTCCGCCGTGCAAATCGCCTGCTCCTCGGGGCGCAGGAACATCAGGTGCCCGCGGTGATTGCTCAGGTATCGCGCGTCCGGCGGCTCGTACTCGAGGTAGATCTGACGGTACTGCTCGATCAGCGGCGCCAGTGCCGGCGGAATGGGGCGTCCCAGATCGCCGAACTCGTCGCGCTCGACCAGGCTGTGCAGCGCGATCGTGGCGGTCGGCCCCGCGTGGGCTTTGGCCCGAGGGCTGTCGCTCGGCTCGTTGTCGCCGAGGACGCAGCCGGCGATGGCGGCCGTCGCCGCGAGCCCGGCCGGATCTCGGCCCGCGTCACGCCAGGCGCTTTGCATGTCGGCGAGCGCCGCGCCGGCGTGGGCCACGCTGGCCGTCGCGTGGATCCACCCCGCGCCGAGCTTGGCCGTGAGCCGTCGCGCGCGCGGCCCCAACGCGGAGACGTGGACGGGGATCGGGTCCTTGATGTTGATGGCTCCGACCTCGGGATTGAGGAAGCGGATCTTCCGGCGCTTGTCCTCGAACGTCCATTCGAGGGTCTGGCCCGCGAGCAGGCCACGCACGACGCGGACGTACTCTTCCATGTCCGCGAGCTTCACCGGCCGCAGGCCCATCGTCCGGCGGGCGGTGAACCCGGTGGAGATGCCGAAGTCGATCCGCCCCGGCGCCAGCGCGTTCAGGGTGGCCAGGCCGCTCGCCGCGACGGGCGCAATGCGATTGGACGGAATCAGCACGCCCGTGCCGAGACGGATCTTCGCCGTCTGCATGGCCGCGGCCGCCATCGAGGCGAACAGCTCCGAGTTGAGGAGCTGCGTGTCGTAGAACCAGACGCGCCGGAAGCCCAACTCTTCGGCGCGCCGCACGACCTTCCAGGAATCCGCCGCGGGCGCCAGGAAGATGTCGAAGTCCATCGCGTCTCTCCCGGGGTGGATCTCTACGTCGGGCGATTGAGCGTATTGGGTCCGAACGGCATCGGCAAGAGCTCGCCCAGGGTGGCGGTGACGCGGACGCCCTCGGGCCCGCAGAGATGGACGTGAGTCTGCGGGCTCGCGAACTCGGCGAGCTGCTGGCGGCACCGGCCGCAGGGTGGGCATGGATCGGCGCCCTCGGTCACGATCACGACCTCGACGATCTGCCGATCGCCCGCGGCGACCATGGCCCCGATGGCGGTCGCTTCGGCGCACTGGGTGACCGGATACGATGCATTCTCCACGTTGCAGCCCGTGTAGAGCCGCCCGCTTCCCGACCGCACGCAGGCGCCGACGCGGAAGCGCGAGTAGGGCGCGTGGGCGTTGGCGAGCGCCCGCCGCGCGAGGTCGAGCATCGGCTCGAGGGGTTCCCGGCTCATGAGCTCATCGTTCTTTCACGTAGGGGACGCCGATGGCTCGAGGCGCCACCGCGCGGCCGACGAAACCGGCCAGCAGCAACACCGTCAGGACGTAGGGCATCGCCTGGATCAGCTGAACCGGGACCACGCCGACGAGCGGCAGCGGCGTGCCCTGCAGGCGCGCCTGCGCCGCGTCGGCGAAGGCGAAGAGCAGACAGGCGCCGAGCGTCGGCACCGGGCGCCACTGCCCGAAGATCAAGGCGGCCAGCGCGAGATAGCCCTTGCCGGCCGACATGTCCCTGATGAAGGACGCGTGATGCGCGATCGACAGGTAAGCACCGGACAGGCCGCACAGCACCCCGCTGACGACGAGCGCGCGGTAGCGCGTGGCGGACACCGAGATGCCCGCGGTATCGACCGCGCCGGGACTCTCACCGACGGCGCGCAGTCGCAGACCGAAGCGCGTCCGGTACACGATCCAGGCCACGACGGGCACGGCCGCGGCCGCGAGGTAGACGAGGAGGTTGTGGCCGCTCAGGACCTCGCGATAGATCAGACCGAGTCCGGGAATCGCGCCGAGCGCGACGGTTCCCGGAAGCTCGATGGGCGCGAAGCGGGCGCCGGGACCGAGCAGCGGTGTCTGGCCGCCCTCGTGAAACCAGGCATAGCCGAGCACGACCGTCAGTCCCGAGACCGTGATGTTGAGCGCCATGCCGGACACGACCTGGTTGCCACGGTGCGTGACACAGGCGAACCCGTGCACGAGCCCCACGACCACCGACGCGACGATCGCGGCGGCGAGGCCGGCCCAGACCGAGCCCGTGACCGCCGCGGTCGCGGCCGCCGCGAACGCCGACGCCAGCATCTTGCCCTCGAGCCCGATGTCGACGATCCCCGATCGCTCGGCGAAGAGCCCGCCCAGCGCGGCCAGCACGAGCGGCGCCGCCCCGCGCGCGGTCGCGGCGACGAGGAGCGCCACCAGCAGGAGGGTGTCGCTCACGGCGTCGCTTCCTGGGTGGGCCGGCGGAAGAGCGCGTCGAGCGGGGCGCGGAGCGCGTGCTCGAGGGCGCCGCAGACGAGAATGATCAGCCCCTGGATGACCACGACCATGTCGCGCGTCAGCTTCGGCATGTCGAACGACAGCTCGGAGCCGCCCTGATAGAGGGCGCCGAACAGGACAGCGGCCACCACGATGCCTACGGGATGATTGCGGCCCATCAGCGCGACGGCGATGCCGACATAGCCCGCGCCGCCGGGAAAGTTCAGGAGCAGGCGATGCTGGACTCCCATGACCTCGTTCAGGCTCATCAGCCCGGCGAGCGCGCCGGAGATCGACATGGCCACGATCACCGTCCGCGCCGGCACGATGCCGCCATACACGGCGGCCGTCTCGTTGTGGCCGAGCGCCCGCAGCTCGTAGCCCCAGCGCGTGTGCCAGAGATAGAGCCAGACGAGACCGCCGGCGGCCAGCGCCACGAGCAGCGAGAGGTTGAGCGGCGAGCGGCCGATGTCCCACCCCATCGCGCGGGCCACGTCGTGGAGCTGGGGCAGCCACGTGCTGGGGGCGAACTCCCGCGTCTCCGGCGACTGCTGGCCCGGCTTGATCAGGACGTTGACGAGCAGGTGGGTCATCAGCGCCGAGGCGATGAAATTGAACATGATCGTCGTGATCACGACGTGGCTGCCGCGCCGGGCCTGGAGCCAGGCGGGAATGAACGCCCAGGCGGCGCCGCCGACCGCGGCCAGGCCGACGGCGCCGGCGACGACGAGCGCCGTCGGCCAACCGCCGGCTCCCAGGCAGAGCAGCGCCACGCCGAGGCCACCGATGTACGCCTGGCCCTCGGCGCCGATGTTGAAGAGCCCGCCATGGAACGCGACCGCGACCGCCAGACCGGTGAAGACGAAGTTAGTCGCGTAGTAAAGCGTGTAGCCGATCGCCTCCGCGTTGCCGAACGCGCCGCCCGCCAGAAGCCGAAGAGCCTGTGTCGGGCTCTCGCCGACGAGGAGGACCACGACCGCGGACAGCAGCAGCGCCAAGCCGAGATTGATCGCCGGCAGCAGCGCCGGAGCAACCCAGCCGAGCGGCGCGCGCCGCGAGTCGGACGCGTTCACTCCGGGATTATCTCGCGGCCCCGCGACGATGTCGACGATGCGGCGGTCGTGTGCCCCCCGCGCCGCCCGGCCTGGCCCACGACCGACCTGGGCGCACAACCGACCAATGGCGATCATTCTTCGAAGGAGCGGATACGGCGGAGCTCGGGGAAGAGCCGTATCCAGAGAGCGGCCACGGCGATCGTGCCGAGCCCGCCGAGGAGGACGGCCGGGATAGCACCGAAGAGGGCGGCGGCGAGGCCGGACGCGAATGCCCCGAGCTGGTTCGAGGTCCCGGTGAACAGCGAGTGCACCGCGCTCACGCGACCGCGCATCGTGTCGGGCGTCCGGATCTGCACGAGCGAGGCGCGGATGACGACGCTGACGACGTCGGCCGCGCCCAGGACGCCGAGTGCTGCGAGCGAGACGGCGAAGCTGGACGAGACGCCGAACACCACGGTCGCCACGCCGAAGACCATGACGGCGCGGAACAGGGTCCGCCCGATCCGCCACCGGAGCGGCCGATACGCGAGGAATACCGACGTCGCGAGAGCGCCGACCGCCGGCGCCGCGCGCAACAACCCGAGCCCGCCCGGGCCCGTGCCCAGAATGTCCCGGGCGTAGATGGGCAGCAGGGCGGTGGCGCCACCCCCCAGCAGCACCGCGAACAGGTCGAGTGACATCGTGCCGAGCAGCACGCGCTGGTCGCGGATGAACACGATCCCCGAGAGGACGCTCTCGAGCATGACCGGTTCGGACGCCCGTGCCGCCCGCCGGCTCCGGATCACCGCGGCGCACATACCCGCGCAGACGAACAGCGCGCCGGCGGTGAGGTAGGTCGTGCCCGGGCCAATCACATAGAGGAAGCCGCCGAGCGCCGGCCCGACGATCCGCGCCGTCTGGGTCGCCGACACGACCCAGGCCATGGCCCGGGCGACGAGCGGCCGCGGAACAACGTCGGACACCAGGGCCGTCGTGGTCGGGCTCTCGAACGCGCGGGCGGCGCCGACCAGCGCCATGATGGCGAATATGCTCGTGTTGGAGAGCCAGCCCGCGACCGTGCCGACCACGAGCGCGGCGGCGGTCGCCGCCTCGACGAACAGACATATCGCGGTGATCAGGCGGCGATCGTAGCGGTCGGCGACCTGCCCGACGATCAGCGTGAGGACCACGATCGGCGCGAACTGCGCGAGGCCGACCAGTCCCAGGTCGAGGGCGCGGCCCGTCAGCGCATAGAGCTGCCAGCCGACCGCGACGCCCAGCATGTTGAACGCGACATTGGCGAGCACCCGCGAGCACCAGAGGAAGGCGAACGCGGGGTGGGCGAGCAGCACTGCGGGATCGTAGCAGAACGCGCGCCGGACGGTGCCACGCGGAACGATCGCCGCGTGATACTGTCTGGCCCACGGAGGGGACGATGAGGCAGGGATTTCGAGTGATCGATTCGGACACGCACGTGAATCCGTCCCTGGACGTGCTGCTGCGCTACGCCGACAAGGACCTCCAGCGGCGGATCGACGACCTCCAGCCGTATCGGCGGACGGTCAAGACGGTGCCCGGCCGGGGCGACGCCGAAGACGTGGGCACGTCCACGATCCTGTCGGTCAGACCGGTACGCCTGCAACGCGTGGCCGGGCAAAAATCGGCGCCCGCGACGCAAGGCGACGGCGATCGCGGCTTCCTGTCCGGGCGTACGCAGATGGCCACGCGCCAGCCCATCACCGCGCGCGTCGCCGAGGACAACGGCCGCGGCCGGTTGTCAGATATGGACCTCGAGGGCCGGGACATCGACTTCATCATTCCCGGGCCGTGGGCCTACGGCGCTCCGGCGCTGGCCCCGCATCTGGCCCAGGGCCTGTATCGCGCGTACCACCGCTACATGGCCGACTACTGCGCGTCGGACCCACGGCGGCTCAAGAGCATGGTCCTGGCGCTCGCCACCGACCCGGGCTGGAGCGCGCAGATGATCAAGGAGCACGCGCGGGAGGACTGGGTGGCGGCGGTGTGGCCTCTGCTCCCCGAAGGCATGCCGATCGACGATCCGGACCTGGAGCCCATCTGGGCCGCCGCCGACGAGGCCGACCTGCCGATCATGTACCACGCGTTCACGATCGAGACGCCGTACTTCCCGGGATACCGCGATATCTGGGACAACCCGGCGATGGGCCGCTGCGCCGGCCAGACCTGGGGCGGGCAGCGCTTCCTGTCGTTCATGCTCATGGGCGGCATGCTGGACCGTTACCCGCGCCTCCGGATCGGCGCGCTCGAGAGCGGGCACGGCTGGCTGCCCCACTGGCTCGTGCGCCTGACCCGACAGATCGACTACGTCAGGGGCTCGGTGTCGCCCGCCCTGAAGCACACGCCGCTCGAGTACGCCCAGATGGGGCGGGTCTTCGTGAGCATCGATCTCTCCGAGGGCGTGGCGCTGACGAAGGCCGCGATCGACCTCCTGGGCGACCACGTGCTCATGTTCGCCTCTGACTACCCGCATCCGGAGACGATCTTCCCGGACCACGCCGACACGGTCATCGCGTGGCGCCAGGTGCTGGGCGAGGCGGCGACGCGCAAGCTGATGTGGGAGAACGCGAGCCGCTTCCTGCGGCTGACGTCCACCCCGTGGAGCGCTACTTAGCGGTGTTCTTCTTGAACTCGTCGCTCGAGATCTCCAGCACCTCCGAGGCCTGCAGCGTGACGTCGGCGCCGGACTTGACGTCCTTGAACTGCACCGTGCCCTGCTGGCTCCGCTTGATCTCCTCGGTGTAGTAGGCCCGGCCCGATGCCGGGTCGGTGACCCGGTAGTAGGTGGCGCATCCCGCGGTCGCGAGAACCATCGCCAGCAACGTCGTCAGTGCCGTGAGTCGTGCGGGTCGCATGATGCCCCTCCTGGTCTCCGCCTGTTTCTCGCCAGCTTCAGCATAGGCGGTGAGGGGACGTCCGGGTACTGGACGTTAGTGCCATTGGGATCGCCCGAGGGGCGGCGACCGGTAAGAGAGCGTGGAGGGCTACGGGGTCTCCAAGGTCACGCGCTCGGAGCCGACGACGTCCAGGGGATCATGCGCTTCCGCAGCTCGTTTTCCTCGAGCTCGAGTCCGAGCCCGGGCGCGTCGGAGAGGACGAACTTCCCCTTGACCGGCCGGGCCGGCGTCCTGAACACCACGTCCTGAAGCTGGTACGGCCCGTTGTACTCCGCCGGGTGATGCGAGTGGGTGAGCGACGCCACGAAGTGGAGGTTGGCGGTGTGGCCGATCGAGGGCTGCGTCTGGTGTGGGACGAGATCGACGCCGTACGCGCGGGCGAGCGCGGCCATGTCGCCGAGGCCGGTGAAGCCGCCGGTCTTCACGATGTCGGGCTGGACGATGTCCACGCCCGCCTCGACGAGGCGCTTGATGCCCTGGAGCGTGTACTCCTGCTCGCCGGCCGAGACGGCGATGTCCAGGGCGGCGGCGACCTTGGCGAAGCTCTCCACGTGATAGTGCTGCACCGGCTCCTCGAACCACACGTAGCCGAGCTCTTCCAGCGCGCGGCCGACGCGGATGGCGCCCTGGACGGAATAGCCGTTGTTGGCGTCGAAGGCGAGCGGGAAGCCGTCGCCCACCAGCGAGCGGACGGCGCGCGCCTTGGCGATGTCGCCGGCCAGATCCGCGTCGCGGGTCGTCTTGTCGGCGTCGAAGCGGATCTTCACCTGGGCGGGCCCGAGCTCGAGCCACTTCTCGACCACGCGGCACACCTCGTCCACGCTGCGCTGGCCGTTGCCGCCGATGGACGCGTAGAAGGGGAGCTCGCGCCGCCAGGCGCCCCCGAGGAGCTTCCACACGGGCTGGCCGAGCACCTTGCCTCTGAGATCCCACAGCGCGATGTCGACGGCGGCCAGCGCCCCCGCGTAGGCGCCTTCCGGCCCTACCTTGATGTGCTGGTGAAACAGCCCGTCCTGGATCACGCGCGGCTCCAGCGGATCGGCGCCGAGCAGGTCAGGTGTGAAGGCGCTGGCGATGATCTCGAGCGAGGCGCTGCCGTGCACCATGGGGCTGGCCTCGCCGAGGCCGTGCACACCGGCGTCCGTCCAGATGCGGACCCAGGCGCTCCGGCTCCGGCCGGCGCCCCAGTCCACGTGAAACGCCTCGACGCGCGCGATCTTCATCGTCGTTCCTCCCGTCGCGATCCTACTCGTCATGGTCAGCCGGCCTTGCGGAACGTCAGATTGATCCGGTCATGGCCGGTGAGCGGGTGGTGTCCATCGGCGAGCGGCTCGATCCCGTGGAAGGCGAGCCGCGCGGGGCCACCCCACACGACAACATCGCCGCTCTCCAGCCGCACGCGACGTGGCCGATCGCCCCGGCGCGAGCCGCCGAAGAGAAATACCGCCGGCAGCCCGAGCGAGACCGAGACGATCGGCGCGCCGAAGTCGCGCTCGTTCCGGTCCTGGTGCATCGAGAGCCGCGCGCCGGGCTCGTAGCGGTTGATCAGGCACGCATCGGGCTCGAAGCCGGCGAATCCGCCCGCGGCGGCGGCGCGCGTAGCGAGGCGGTGAAAGATGGCTGGCAACGACGGCCAGGGCCGTCGCGTCATCGGGTCGATCGTCTCGTAGCGATAGCCGGCGCGATCCGTCACCCAGCCGAGGCGGCCGCAATTGGTCGTCGCCACCGACATCGCATGGCCGCCCGGTGTGACCATGTGGCGGAAGGGCGCCGCCGCCGCGAGGCGCTGGATCGCCTTCACGAGCTCCTCCGCCGCGGGCTCGGCGAATCTCCAGAGGATCATGCCGCCGTCCGCGAGCGCCTCGGCGCGGGCGCCCGCGTGCGGCAGGCCACTCAGCAAATCGCCGCTGGCCGCGTCACGGTGCCGGATCATCGAGCGTCGTGACCACATGAGCCATGATCCCACTCCTCTTCGACTTTGTCGTCCAGCCCTGCTGGTTCGTCCCAACCTCATGTTGGGCGCGTGATCGTTATACGCACCGCGGGCCGAAAAGGGTGGAAGGAGGCCGTGTGACATGTCGTTGACGAGTTCCGACGGGACATACATAGTGCTGGTCTGAACGCGCAGGCGTCGAGAGAGGGTAGACCCTCTCCAAGAGGAGACGAACAATGGCCAAGCGACGCGTGGTGATCACGGGGGCGGCCGGGTACGTCGGCCAGCGGATGTTCAAAGAGCTCGCCGAGCGGTGGGATCTGGTGCCGATCGACGTCATCGCCGCGACCCGGAGCGGCGAGAAGGTGCCCGGCCTGGTGGTCGCCGATCTGACCCGGCCGGATCGCAACGAGTATCGCCAGTATTTCCGCGGCGCCGACGCGGTGATCCACCTGGGCTACGTGCGCGCGCCCGGGATGGACGCCACGACGTGGCAGGAGAACAACGACGCGAAGTTCTGGGCCGAGCACCAGAACGTCGCCCTCGCCTACAACGTGTACCGCGTCGCCCTCGAGGAGGGCGTGCGTCGCGTGGTGGTGGCCAGCTCCAACCACGCCGCGGACTATTACGAGCGACTGGTCTGGGACGGGCGGGTCGACATGGTCACGCCCGAGATGCCGCCGCGCTCGGACAACTGGTACGGCTGGGCCAAGGCGGCCTACGAGCTGCTGGGCTTCGTCTTCGCCACCGGGAAGGTCGACGGCCGAAAGCTCGAGGTCGTGCAGTGGCGCATCGGCGGCCCCCGCGACGACGACATCGAGCACGTCAAGCCGGGCGACATCAAGGTGATGCACCGCGCGCTCGGCGCCTATCTCTCGCGGCGCGACCAGGTCCAGCAGGCGATCCGCATGGTGGAGACTGCCGACATCACCGACGAGCACGGCGTGCCGTTCCTGATCGTCTACGGCATCAGCGGCAACACGCACCGCTTCTGGAGCCTGGCCAGCGCCAAGACGAAGCTCGGCTACGAGCCCCAGGACGACAGCCAGGTGAACTTCGCCGACGCCATCGCCGCCATCGCGCGCCGGGCGCCGAAGGCCTGACGACCGCCAGGTGATCGAGTGAGTTGCCAGGGGATCACGTGCCCCTGCTACTCTGACGGTGACGGAGACCGGCCCCAGAGCGGATAGGAGGATGATGGATATGAGGCTCACGTCGGCACAGCTCGAGCAGTTCGACCGGGACGGCTATCTGTTTTTCCCCAGCCAGTTCTCCCCCGACGAGATCAAGGTCCTGACGGACGAGGTACCGAAGCTCTACGCGCAGCGCCGGCCCGAGAACGTCCGCGAAAAAGGCAGCGACGCCGTGCGCACGAACTTCGCGGCCCACATGTACAGCGCGCCCTTCGCGCGGCTCGCGCGCCACCCGCGGATGATCGAGCCGGTCGTCCAGGTCTTCGGCGAGCCGGTCTACATGCACCAGTTCAAGATCAACGGCAAGATGGCCTTCGACGGCGACGTCTGGCAGTGGCACCAGGACTTCGGCACCTGGTTCAACGACGACCAGATGCCCGAGGCGCGGGCCATGAACATCGCGATCTTCCTGGACGAGGTGAACGAGTTCAACGGCCCCCTGATGTTCATCCCCGGCAGCCACAAGCTGGGCGTGCTCGACGCCGGGCACGACACCACGACGACCAGCTATCCCTTGTGGACGATCGACCACGCGACGATCGCCCGGCTCGTCGCGCGCGGCGGCCTCGTGGCGCCCAAGGGGCCGGTGGGCTCGATGATCATGTTCCACTCGTGCCTGGTCCACGCCTCGACGTCGAACCTCTCGCCGTGGAACCGGGTGAGCGTGTACCTGAGTCTCTGCGCGGTGTCCAATCACATCCGCCGCTTCAAGCGGCCCGAGTACATCGCCCACCGTGACTTCTCGCCGATCGAGTGCCTTCCGGACGACTGCCTGCGGCGCCTCTACGAGGTGGCGCTGCCGTGGAAGGACGGCACGCCGGAGGCGGCCCTCAGGTAGTCCGTCGCGGCTTGAGCTTCAAGAGCCGCGCCGCGTTGAGCCCCAGGATCTTCGCCCGGTCGGTGTCCTTCAGGAATTTGCACCCGTCGACGAAGCCCCGGGGATCGTACCAGCCCATGTCGTACGGATAGTCGGTGCCCACGACGATGTGATCGGCGCCCCAGAGGTTCACGAGGTGCCGGAGCTGCTCGCGGTCGAACACGATGGTATCGAAGTAGAGCTTGGCGAGCGACTGGCGGGGCTTCCGCTTGAGCACCGTGCGCGGGTCGACGCGGGCGCCCCACGCGTGGTCCATGCGGGCCGGATAGTGCGAGACGTAGCCACCCCCGTGCGCCGCCACGATCTTCAGCTTCGGGAACTTTTCCAGGATGCCGTCGAAGACGAGATGCGCGATCGCGACCGTCGAGTCGAGCGGGTTGCCGATGATGTTGATGAAGTAATGGTCCGAGAGCCGCTCGCCGCCGGTGAAGCCGTTGGGGTGCATGAACACCATGACGTCGAGCTCCTGGACCTTCGCCCAGAAGGCGTCACGACCCCGCGAGATCTCCTGCCCGCCGACGTTCGTCCCGATCTCCACGCCGCGAAAGCCGAGACGCTTGACGCAGTATTCGAGCTCCGCCGCCGCCGCGTCGGGCGCCTGCAGCGGGACGTCGGCCAGGGCGACGAAGCGGTCCGGGTGCTTGGCGACGATCGCCGCCAGGTTTTCGTTGATCGCCCGCGCGGTCTTCCGGCCGAGCTCCGGGTCGAGCGAATACATGAACTGGAAGGGCGAGCACGAGATCGCCTGGACGTCCACGCCCATCTTGTCCATGTCGCGCAGCCGCTGCTCGACGGACGTGAGGCACACGAGGACGTTGGCCGCCTGCTTCTGATTCGTCACGCGCGACAGCTCGTTGGTGAAGCGCATCGCCGGCTCGGTCTCGCGCCGGAAGACGTCTTTCACCATGTCGTCCGCGGGTGGGTAGTGGACGTGGCAGTGGACGTCGACGCAGAGGTGGCGGCGGCGACCCTTGGCCGTCCGCGAGTCGCCGCCGCGCGCTACCGGACCGGGGCATGTGAAGAGCACGTGATTCTCCTTATGCGTGGGTTGCGGGAACGCCGGCCATCATCAGGCCGAGCGTGCGCTCGGTGGCATCGGCGCGCGGCACGTCACCGACGATACGACCGTCGTGCATCACGAGGATGCGA
>DASPZZ010000031.1:0-34671 GCA_035635995.1 Binatia bacterium
CCCGCCGGGCGGAAGTGGGACCCCCGAGTCCCGCCCGCAGCTCGAAGAGCTGCGTTCGGGCGAGTGGGTGACGGAGCCCGGTGGGCCGGGGACACCCTGGTGCCAGGCCCCGTCCGGCTCACGGCGCCGTCTTCGTGAATAATGCGGGCTAGAACTGCGCGGTGATCTTCGCCCCCTTCGAGGTCTGGCACTCGCCGGCCCCGCCGCCGCGCAGGCCGGCTTCCCCTGCGTTGAGAGTGAAGCGGCAAAGCATGGTGGTGCCCCGGTCACCCTTGAGCCTGGCGATCGCCTTGTTGAGATGCGCGCTGATGAAGGTGGCTCGGTCCCGCGGCGCCCCCCACGTGCTGTTGTCGATGTCCCCCTGAGTCCCGACCGGGTCGTCGCCGACCCAGGCCGGCTCGATCCGGCCCCAGGACATCCCCTGGCGCACGACGACGTACTTCCCCGAAAACCGCTCGCCGTCGGGCATGAGGGCCGACATCGTTCCGCTCCCGCCGAAGATTCCCGATTCCCAGCTCATGGCGAGCGGCGTCGCCGGCTGATCGCGCAGGAAGACGCGCCCGGTCACGGGCCCCGAGGCGCAGCCCGCGATCGCGGCGGCGACCAACACGATCATCACCGTCCGTCCCATGTCGACGACGGGCGATGATAGACGATCGCCGCTGCGGAAGGAAGCGCGCTATCGCCTGTCCGCCGGCGAATCGCCGGCGAAGAGCGGAAGCGTGGCGCTCGCCAGCGCGCCTTCGATCGAGAGGAGACGGAGCTTCATCTTGACGCCGCCGGTCGCCGAGAAGCCGCCGACCTTGCCACCCGCCGCGACCACGCGGTGGCATGGCACGACGATGGCGAAGGGGTTCTGGCCGAGCGCCTGCCCGACGTCGCGGGCCGAGCGGGGATCGCCGAGCCGGGCCGCGATCTCGCCATACGAGAGCGTCGCACCCGGGGGAATGGTCCGCGCGACCTCGTAGACGCGGCGGTGGAACGCCGGCACCCGATCCATGTCGAGCGCGACGGAGGAGAGATCGCTCGCTTCGCCGTGGAGGAGCGCCACGACGCCGTCGACGGCGCGCTGCACGTCGGGCGGCGGCGGCGATTCGCGGGCGGACGGGAATCGCCGAAGCAGGCGCTCGCGCGTCTCGAGGTCGTTCGCCTCTGGGAGCTGCACGCCGAGGACCCCGCGCTCGCCCCATGCGGTGCCGCATCGGCCGATCGGCGTGTCGAAGAGGAGAAAGCCGACCGCCGTCATGCCGACCGCTGCCGCCACTCGCGGATCTGGGCGGCGTGCTCGCGGTAGTGTCCCGCACCGGCGCCGTCGAACGGATCACGAGCGGCACCACCCTGTGCCCAGTGCGGCTCGGGCACCGCGGCGGCGGCGGCGAGGAAGCTTCGATGGGTTGCGTCGAGCTCCGCGAGGACATCGGCGGGCTTCACGCCCGCCTTCCGGTCGACGAACCGCGCGTTCCACGCGTCGAAGTCATCATAGGTCCCCGCCGGGTAGGGCGCGTCCCCCTTCGCGATGTGGCCGAGCGCGGGGATCATCGCCTCGTGCCAGCCGGAGATGTGGATCAGGATCTCGCGCACCCCCCAGGTGCCGAGCCACACGCGACGCATCTCGTCGTCCGTCAGACCGTCGACCGCGCGTTGCAGCTCGACGAACGCCTCGTCCGCTTGACGCAGCATTGTGCTCTTGTCGCTCATCTGTCCCTCCCGGCTGGAATCTTCGCGCCTGCGTACGTGTGTGTAACCCCGGCCGGGCGCAGCCGTGAAATCCGGGATCGAACCAACTGAGGCGCCAGGCGCTGGACCGGTGGTCCTGGTCACTGTCGAGCCATCCTTGGTGGGCCGGCCGGCTAGAAATCATCCGATCGAGCTGACCGATCAGGACCCCCAAGAGGAGCTAAGTGCCTACCATATCAGCCGTTGTCGTTGGCTCTCCGGAAATGGTCGACGTCTTGCTTGCTTCTCTGCAGGGAAACCTGACAATGGCGGGTGCCTCGATGATTCCATGCCCTATTGGTGCGGCTCTTCGCCGGCTCGGCCCGGCGACCCCGCAGGCGATCCAGCCTGGCGACCGGTGCGGCCGGTAGCGAGAGAGGTCGGCATGCGGCTGGCCGAGAAGCCCTTCGTGATCTCGCTTCTCGTGATCGTCGTGCTCGCCGTCGTCGGGTTCCTGAGCTTCCACGCAGTCGGCAATCTCGTGTCCGTCAATCGGGAGATCGCGACTCGCACCATTCCGGCGGTGCGCCTGGCCGCGTCCACCCGCGAGGCGATCTCACCACTCGTGCGGCTCGAGACGCGCGCGGTGGTGCTGGGCGACCCGGGCTACGCGACGGCGTGGAACGAGCGGGCGTCGCGCGTGGCCGAGGATCTCGAGCGCCTTGCCGGCTTCGCGCAAAGCGCGCGGGAGGCCGAGCAGCTCGGCAAGGCGCGCGCCGCGTTCGAGCGGTACCGCGGCGTCGTGGCCCAGGAGCAGGCGCTCCTCCGCCTGGGCGACCGCGCCGGAGCCCTGCAACTGACCGACACCGAGGCTCGGGCGCTCTCGGAGGAAGTCCTGGAGAGCCTGGACGCGTTGATGGCGACGATCCACACGCGGGTTCTCGCGGCCCAGGCCGAAGCCTCGCGCCTCGAGGCGCGCACGTGGACGGGGGTGCTGATCGCGCTGGGCGCGGCGGTCGGCCTGGCGCTGCTCGTCGCGCTCGAGAACGCCCGCCTCTACGCGGAAGCGCAGCGCTACATCCGGACGCTGCTCGAGCAGTCGCGAGAGCTCCTCGACGCCAAGGTGGCCGCGGAGCAGGCGAGTCGGGCCAAGAGCGAGTTCCTCGCCTCGATGAGCCACGAGCTCCGCACCCCGCTCAACGCGGTGATCGGCTTTTCCCAGGTGCTCGTGAACAAGACGTACGGCGGGCTGAACGAGCGCCAGCTCGAATATGTCACGTCGATCCTCGCCGGTGGCCGGCACCTCGGCAAGCTGGTGGACGACGTGCTCGACCTGGCCAAGGTCGATGCCGGGCACCTGACCCTCGACCTCACGCGCGTGACGGTCACCGACGACATCTCGGAGGTCGTGAGCGTCGTCCAGGCGCTGGCGCATCAGAAGAGCATCGCGGTGAGCGCGGAGTTGAAAGAGCCCTTGCCCACGATCACCGCCGACCGGATGCGGGTTCAGCAGATGATCTACAACCTGCTGAGCAATGCGATCAAATTCACCGAGCCGGGCGGGTACGTCAGGGTGACGGCCGACACGGTCGGGGACGTGGCGGCGGGCGGGGCGAGTACCTCGTGCGCGCTGCGGATCATGGTCGCGGACACCGGGATCGGGATCAAGGCCGAGGACCAGGCCCGGATCTTCGACAAGTTCGAGCAGGTCGACTCTTCGCCCTCGCGCGAGCAGGACGGAAGCGGGTTAGGCCTCGCCTTGACGCGGAAGCTCGTCGAGCTTCACGGCGGAACGATCGGCGTGGAAAGCGAGGGCGTCAAGGGGCGAGGCAGCGTCTTCACCATTCTCCTGCCGGTGATACCCCTCGAACCGCCCGGCGTCTGACTCGCCCGCGCGCCCGCTCAGGCTCGCGTCGCGGGGGTGGGCAGGCGCTCGTACATCCGGTGCACGTCCGCGCCGTGGAAGCGCGCCACGTGGTTGGTCGGCGGCAGCGGCTCCGAGTAGAAGAACTCGGGCAGCTCGTCGTCCTTCTCGGTGAAGCCGGCGCGGCGGTTGAATTCGTACTCCAGCCGGAGCGCCTCCCGCCCCAGCGGCTCGAAGAAGTCCTTGGTCAGGCTGGTGCCGTGCGCGGCGTTGATGGCGTTGACCAGGAACTCCGTGTTCGGGTTGGTCACGCTCATGCCGAAGATGCAGAGCCCGAGCGAGTCGTTGGCCGCCACCCGCGCCTGGTGGGCGAGGCTCTGCTCGACGATCTGCTCGGCGTTCATCTCGCGGGTCTTGAGCCGCGGGAGATTGCCCGCGGTGTGATCCGCGCCCTGCGCCGTCGCCATCATCGTGATCCCGGTGGCCTCGACCACGCGCGGATCGTAGGCGCTGATCGCCTGCTTCTTGATGACGGGGACGCGGCGGACCTGGTAGTGGGCGCCGACGCGCGCCGTCCCCTGCGCCCACAGCCGTCCCTGCTCGCTGCCCCGGCGGATCTCGGCCATGCAGGAGGCCATGAACTTCACGTCGCCGAAGGCGCCGAGACCGGCCTCCATCAGCACGGCCAGGGTGGCCCCCAGCTCGATGGTGTCCACGCCGAGATCGTTCGCGAGGAAGTTCATCTGGGCGAGGTCGTCCGGATCGCTCAAGCCGCAGTTGGTGCCGAGGAGGCCGAGCGTCTCGTACTCCACCGGCGAGACCACTTCCTTGCCGCTGGCGTCGACGTACACGTTGCTGCACTGGATCACGCAGCCGGGCATGCAGGCGTGCGTGTGCTCGCCGCCGCGCGAGACGTTGAGCTGGCTGATGTGGTCACCGCCCATCTTGAACTTCTCGCCGCTGGCGACGTCGACCTGCTGGCCGGCGCTGAAGTTCCGCACGGGCAGGCCGCCCAGCGCGTTCTGGAGGTCGGCCATGCCCATGGTGCCGATCTTCTGGTAGAAGTTGGTGACCATGGAGTCGGCCAGCAGCATCTTGGCGTAGTCCTTGATGGCTGCGTTGACCTTCTTTCCATCTGTGAAGGTCGGGATCTTGTCGAGGTCGACCACGACGGCCTTGACCTTCTTCGATCCCATCACCGCGCCGACGCCGCCCCGCGCCGACAGCCGCGCCGGCCGGCCGTCCTTGTCGCTGAAGGCGATGCCCGCGAGCAGGCCCTGGTATTCGCCCACGGGCCCGCACAGCGCGATGGTGACCTTCTTGCCGTACTTCCGGTGCAGCATCTCCTGGGCCTCGAAGTTGCCCTTGCCCAGGTACGGCGTGGCCTCGTCGAAGTCGATGGTGCCGTCCTTCTTGAAATGGAGGACGACCCAGTCCGGCGAGGCCCCGTGCAGCGTGAACCCGGCGACTTTCAGCTGCCCCAGCCCATAGCTGAAGCTACCGCCGCCGTTGGCCTCCTTGATGCCGCCCGTGAGCGGGCTCTTGCAGCCCACGCTCGTGCGGTTGGCGTTGGAGAAGCTCGTGCCGGCGAAGGGGCCGGCCGAGAAGATGAGCGGGTTGGCCGGGGACAGCGGATCGACGGTGGCCGCGCCCAGCTCGAGCAGCGTCTTGGCGATCAGATAGCGGCCCGCCCTGACGATCTCCTCGCCGTGCAGCTCGCGCTTGGTGATCGTGCGGCCAGTCAGATCGATGTCGTAGTAGATGCGCATGCCACGCTCCTGATGTTCAGTCCGATTGTGTCCTGCCAGGCAAAATAAGCCGCCGGCGACGCAGTGTCAAATCGCGAGCGGGCCACACGTGGGCCGCACGAGGAATCCCTTTGATTGACAGCGCGCGGCGCTCCGCCGACACTTGCGTTGTCGGGACCGCCGTAGCGCAGAAGGGAGGGCGCGATGACGAAGGTGCTTCGGTGCGGTGATTTGATGCCGGGCTGCAATGCGGTGATCGAAGGCAAGGATGAGGCTGAAGTGATGGCCAGAGGCGCGGAGCACGCCAAGACGGCGCACAAGATGACGGCCATCCCACCTGAGATGGCGGCCAAGGTCAAGGCGGCCATCAAGGACAAGAAGTAGCCTGCGATCAAGACAGTCCTCTCGGTCGTCCTCGCCGGCCTGGCTGTCGCCTACGCGTGCGGTTGGCGCCGGCTCCGCGCGGCCGGGCACGCGCCGCCGGTCTGGCGTCCGGCTTCCTACGCGCTCGGACTCGTCACGATCGCAGCCGCGCTCCTCTCGCCCCTCGACGATCTCGCCGGGGCGCGGTTCTCGGCCCACATGGGCCAGCACTTGCTGTTGACGATGATGGCTGCGCCGCTCCTGCTCCTCGGCAACCCGCTGCCGCTGGTCCTCTGGGGTTTGCCACGCCGCGTCAGGTGGCCACTCGCGGTACCGCTTCGACGGCGCGGGTGGCTTCGCTCTGCGCTGTCGGCACTTACGTTCTGGCCGGTGGCGGGGCTTCTTCACGTGACCGCCGTGTGGCTCTGGCATCTACCGTCGCTGTACGACGCAGCGGTCGAGCACGAGTTCGTGCACGCGGTCGAGCATGCGATCTTCTTCGCGACGGCGATCCTCTTCTGGTGGCCGATCGTCCGGCCAGCGCCCCGGCTCCGTCCGCGGCCGCACCCAGGCTTCCAGATCCTGTACCTTCTCGGCGCGACGGCCCAGAGCACGGCGCTCGGCATGCTGCTGGCCGTCCCGGAGCGGTCGTTTTACCCTCATTACGCGAAAATCGCGGTGACCCTCGGCATCAGCGCCGTCGACGACCAGATGCTCGGCGGCGGGCTCATGTGGAGCGGCGCGCACATGTACTTGCTTCCGATCCTGGTGATTCTCTACGGCCTCTCGCGCGACTCGGCGCGGGAGACAGGCGACGTGCCGGCCTAGTGGAGACGCGACGACGGGGACGCCCTGAGATCGTCCTGGGCCGCCGGAGGAAGACGCCATGAGTCTCGATCTGCTGATTCGCAACGGAACGATCGTCGACGGCTCGGGCGCCGCGCGCTATCGCGGCGACGTCGGGATCAAGGACGGCCGGATCATCGAGATCGGGCGCATCCGCGCGTCGGCGGAGCGCACGCTCGACGCCGACGGCCTGATCGTCGCGCCGGGCTTCATCGACGGCCACACCCACATGGACGCGCAGGTGGCGTGGGATCCCATCGGGAGCTGCTCCTGCTGGCACGGCGTCACCACCGTGATCATGGGCAATTGCGGCTTCGCGCTGGCGCCGTGCAAGCCCGAGGCGCGCGAATGGTTCGCCCGCTGCCTGACCGCGGTCGAGGACATTCCGACCGAGGCGATGCTGGCCGGGATCGACTGGACCTGGGAGAGCTTCCCGGAGTACCTGGCGACCGTCGACCGCTTGCCCAAGGCCATCAACTACGGCGCGTACATCGGCCATTCGGCCCTGCGCATGTACGTCATGGGCAAGCGCGCGCTGAGCGAGAGGGCGACCGAGGATGATCTGGCGCGGATGGCCGCGGCGGTGCAGGAGGCGATCCGCGGCGGCGCCATGGGCTTCTCGAGCTCGCGCGCGACGACGCACGTCACGCCGGACGACACGCCGGTGGCCAGCCGAATCGCCGACTGGTCGGAAGTCGATCGGCTGGTCGGCGCCATGGCCGAGCTGAACGCCGGCATCTTCCAGATCGGGCCGGACACTTCGGGCGGCGCGGCGCAACGCGCCTTCCTCGCCCGGTTGAAGCGGGTCGCGGTCGAGACCGGGCGGCCGGTGATGTTCGGCACCATTTCCAGCCGCCAGGGCGATGAGCCGAATCCGTGGACCTATCAGCTCGACTACCTGGACGACTGCGCGGCCGCCGGCGCCAGGATGTGGGGGCAGACCACGACCCGCTCGATCAACGCCGTGTTCTCGCTCAAGTCCTATCTGCCGTTCGACGTGTTGCCCGCGTGGCGCGAGCTGCGCCGCCTGCCGTTGGCGGAGCAGAAGCAGCGTCTCGCCGATCGTGCGACGCGCGCGCGACTGGTCGCGGACGAGGCCGGCATGAAGCCCCGCGGCAACGTGTTCCAGGGCGGCGGCGCGGCCACCACCGATCCGCGCAAGCCGGATTACGACAACCTCTACGTCATGAAGGGCGTCGACTGGGACGATCCCACCGTCGCCCAGCTGTCGGCCCAGCGCGGCAAGCACCCGGTCGAGGTGATGATCGATCTGGCGCTGGAGAACGACGATCAGGTGTTCGTGCAGCCGCTGGTCAACGAGCACCCGGACCGCGTGCTCGGCATGCTGAAGCACCCGCGCACCCTGGCGACGTTCTCCGACTCGGGCGCGCACGTCTGCCAGGAGATGGGCTCCTCGCTGCAGACCCACATGCTGAGCTACTGGGTGCGCGCCAAGCAGGCGTTCACGCTGGAGGAGGCGGTGCGCAAGCTCACCTTCGACAACGCGTCGGCGTGGGAGCTCTACGACCGCGGCCTGGTGCGCACCGGTTACCAGGCGGACCTCGTGCTGTTCGACGAGGGGCGGGTGAGGCCCGCGATGCCGACGGTGGAGACCGATCTGCCCGGCGGCGCCCGCCGCCTCGTGCAGAAGGCGGAGGGGATCGCCGCCACCGTCGTCAACGGCCAGGTGACGCTGGAGCACGGCCACGCGACCGGCCGCATGCCCGGCGCGCTGCTGCGGGGCCCGGGCGCGCGCAAGGGCTGACGGCTCGCCCCGGTCTCAGAACATCGCGAGCGGGTGCGCCGGCGCGCCGGTCGCGCCCACCAGGCGGATCGGCGTCGCCGTGAAGAGGAACTCGTAGCGGCCCTCCTCCGCGCACGCCCTGGCCAGCCGCTCCGGGTTCGTGTTGTCCACGAGCACCAGCCCCAGGAACGGAATCGCCAGGTGCGTGCTCATGGCGAAGCCCGGATAGGTGGTCGGGCGCTCGTCCATCATGTCCCACGAGATCGCGGCGATGTCCTTTTCCCGGAACCACTCGAGACACGACAGATGCATCCCCGGGTGGGGCGATACGCGCGGTACCCAGTCGGGATGCGCCTGCCGGAACGCCTCGTCGCCGTTGCGCACCACGACGACGTCGCCCGGCTCGACCTTCACGCCCGCCCGGGCGGCGACCGCGTCGAGCTCGTTCGGCGTGACCGGCTGACCGACGGTCACGTAGCCTTCCTTGCGGCCGGCGGCGACGTCGAGGAGCACGCCTCGGGTCGTCAGGCCGTCGAAGTACGCGTCGATCGCGCACCAGGTGGCCCCGGCCGCGGTGAGGCTGTCCCTGAACGGGCGCCCGTTGTAGAGCTCGCCGTCCCAGGCCACGTGGCAGAGGGCGTCGATGTGCGTGATCGTGAAGCCGTGATAGACGAGGTCGAAGCGATCGAGCACGACGTCGGCGCGCTCCCGGCTCGACGGGAAGGTGACGTGATACATGATCGCCGGCTGGGGGCCGATGTCGCGCGCCAGCGAGACGGTGCGGCCGGTACGCACGAGGGACTTTGCCTGAGCCCGCTTGGCGGCGGTGATGAGATTCGCGGTGCCGCGCTGGTCGGCGTGACCCCAGCGGCCCCAGTTGTTCAGCTCCTTGAAGTATCCCTCGACGCGATCCTGCGTGGGCGGCATCCAGTCGGCCATCGCTCGGCTCCTCTCGTACGGGGTTCGCCCTAGTAATACACCGCGCGCCCGGACCCTCCGGTCGCGACGACCAGCTCACCGCTGACGGCCCAGGCCTTGTCGGACGCGAGGAACACCGCGAGATAGGCGATCTCCGCGGCATCCACCATGCGCCCGATCGCGTTGCCCCGCGGAGAGTCGTGGGCGAAGTCGCGCTTCTCGACTTCATCCGCGGCAATTCCCAGCTCGGCGGCGCGGGCGGCCAGCAGGCGCGGGGTCCGCTCGGTGCGCGTGGTGCCGGGATGGATGCAGTTGACCGTGATCCCGTACCGGCCCAGCTGCACGGCCAGGGTCTTGGTGAAGTGCACGAGCGAGCCGTTGCGCGCGCCGCCGCTCAGGTTCCCGGCGTTGCGCGCGTTGGTGCCGCTGATGTTGATGATGCGGCCCCACCCCTGCGCCTTCAGGTGAGGAATGACGGCCCGCGCGCAGCGAAGCGCCCCCACGTACTTCACGTTGAAGTCGTGCAGCAGGTCCTCGTCGACCACGGTTTCGATGGGACCGGTCGCGGTGGCCGAGCCTCCCGGGGCGGAGCCGCTATTCACCAGAATGTGCAGCCCGCCGAGGCGCTCGGCGGCCTGAGCCACCGCGCGATCGACCTGCTCCTTGCTGGTCACGTCGGCCACCAGCGGCAGAACGCGCCGACCCGTCTTGCCCTCCAGCTCGCGCGCCGTCGCTTCCAGCTGGTCCTTCGAGCGCGCCACGATCGCCACGTCGACCCCTTCGCGGGCCAGCTCCAGGGCGATGGCTTTGCCGATGCCGAGGCTCCCGCCGGTGACGAGCGCACGCTTGCCTTGCAGTCCGAAGTCCATCGCGTCACCTCTCTGCTGGTTGGGGTGTGAGCACGTCCAGGATCGCGCCGATCCTCGGGGCCTCGTCGAGGCGCCAGAGCACCCGGAGTGCCGGGTCCACGTGCGCGCCGAGGACGTCCACCGAGAGGTCTCGGAACTTCGATTCGACGTCGGCGTCGGTCATCGGATTTCGGGCGTGGCCCTTCGGGTACTCCGCCCGCTCGGTGAAGCGCTGGCCGGAGTGGGTCGTCACGTCGATCCGCGACGGCAGCTCCTGAGGAAATTGTCGCGTGAGCTCCGGATTCTCGGCGACGCGAATGCGGTTCATGAGCGGCCGCAGGCTCGGATCCAGGTACCGCTCCGGCTCGAAGCTGGCGGGGGTGAGGCGGCCGTCCCGGAGCGCGACGGCGAGCATGTAGGGGAGGCTATGGTCGGCCGTCTCCCGAGTCCGCGGGTCCCATTTGGCCGGCTCGCTCCCGATCTCGCTGTAGGCCATCGCGTAGATTTGCACCTCGACGGCCTCGATCTCCTCGGCTCGCACCTTGCCTCTCAGAGCGAGCGCCATCGCGAGCGGCGCCTGGGCGTGATACTCGGCCGCGAAGAACTTGAAGTTCGTGCGCTCGATCGCGAAGGGCCGGTCATGGCTGCCGAGGGCGCCGACCTGGAAGGGCCCCGTCACTTGCTCCGCGAGACCGTGACGGCCTTCGAAGGCGGCCGTGGGGCCGGTCATCCCCGCCCGGGCCAGCTGCGCGGCGAACAGCCCGGCCTTCGCGGCCACCGCCGTCGCGCAGCCCTTCCACATCGCAAGCTCGCCGGCCCGCGTCTGACGCGTGGCCACGTTCGCCGTGGCCGCGATGGCGATCGCGTCGGCCATCTGCGCGGCGGAGAGGCCGAGCAGGAGCCCGGCGCCGGCTGCCGCGGCCGGCGCGACGAAGACGCCCTGGTCCCAGCCGCGGTCACGCAGCGGCACCTGATCGGCCATGGCGCCGAACATCTCGTAGCCGGCGACCGTCGCCAGCAGGAGGTCCTTCCCCGAGGCGCCCTGCAGCTCGGCCGCGGCCAGGATCGCGCCCAGCATGTCGCTGGGATGGCCGGAGCCACGCGCGATGTACGTGTCGTTGGCGTCGAGAAACCGGATCATCACGGAGTTGGCGAAAGCCGCGGCCTCGGGCGTCGTCGGCCGGCCCTCGCCCAAAAGCCGCGCCGAGGGGACGCCGCTCCAGGCCGGCGCCACCTTGCGGGCGATGGCAGCGGGCTCGCTCCGATAGCCGCCCATGGCGCAGCCGAGCGAGTCGATCAGGTGCCGCTTCGCCTCCTGGACCGCGCGCGGGCCCAGGTCCTCGTAGCGGAGCGAGGTGACGTAGCGGGCGAGCGTCTCGGTCGTCCTGTCCATCGGGTCACGGGACCAGGATCAATTTGCCCATCGACTGCCGCGATTCGAGATAGCGATGGGCCTCAGCCGCCTGGGCCAGCGGGAACCTCTTGTCGACGTGCAGCTTGAGCCGGCCCTCGCGCAGGAGGACGAAGCACCGCTCGGCGCTCTCGCGCGTCTTGTCGGGGAACCCTCGCGTCAGCGTCGGCAGCGAGAAGGCGCTCACCTTCTGTGACTTCGGAGAGAGCACCGAGACGTTGAGCGGATCCGGCGCTCCGCCCGCGCGCCCGTAGAGAACGAGGTGCCCGAAGGGGGCCAGACAGCGCAGCCCCTCCTCGAACGTCGGCTTGCCGACCGCGTCGAGGATGAGGTCGACGCCGCGGTCGCTGGTCAGCCGCAGCACCTCGTCCGCGAACTTCTCCGTCCCGTAGTTGATGATCGCCTCGGCGCCGGCCTCCTTCGCGAGGCCTGCCTTGGCGTCGCTCGAGACGGTTCCGAACACGCGGGCGCCGGCCGCCCTGGCGAGCTGGACGGCGGCGAGCCCGACGCCGCCCGCGGCCGAGTGAACGAGGACGCTGCGGCCGGGGCCCGTCGAGTCGACCGTGTGGAGCAGGTGATACGCGGTCAGCACCTGGATCAGGAAGGCCGCGCCGTCGACGAAGCTCACGGAGTCGGGCAGCGGAATGACCATGAAGGCGGGCGACACACAGTACTCCGCGTACGCCCGGCTGGTGAAGGCGGCCACGCGCATCCCCGGCCGAAGATTCGTCACGCCCTCGCCCACCGCCTCGATCACGCCCGCCGCCTCCATTCCCGGTGAGTCGGGCAGCTTGGGCTTCACCGTGTACGTGCCCTGGCGAAAGCGCGTGTCCGCGAAGTTCACGCCGATCGCGTGATTCTTGATCAGCACCGAGCCGGGGCGCGCGGTCGGCGTGGGAATGTCGGCCATGGCCAGCACCTCGGGACCACCGGTTGCCGCGAAGACGATGGCTTTCATCCGCTCCTCCTTGGCCGCCGGGAACCTCCTGTCGAGGGTCGGCGGTCAGCGCCTGCGACGGTAGGGCCGGTCGGTCGGCAGGTCAAGGCCGATTCCAAGCCGAGGCCGGCAGCTCGCGAATTTGACGAGGGCGCCGTTTTCTTGTGGTATCTCTTCAAGTTGCGTGGAAATTTGAGGACGCCAAGCAATCCCCCGGGCATCGGACGCACCTCCGACTGCGGCGACCTTTCGACTTCGCCGGTCTCGTCCTGAGCGACGACCTCGAGATGGCCAGCGTCGCCCGCACCTGGGGCGTGGAAATTGTTCCCCATATGCGAGAATGTCGGATATCTCGGCCACTTCGCAGGACACTGGCGTCAGATTCCCGTGCGCCAGGTCGGCGCGCGTGGCATATGCTCAGGAACCGATGAGCAACCCAATCAGGCGTCAATCATGGATGAACCGCGCGGTCGACGGGCCCCCGACGGCGCTCACTGGCGAGGCGGTCGCCGTGCTCGGCTACGGCAACCTGGGCCGTACCGCCGCTCTCAACCTTCGAGACTCCAAGGTCAAAGTCCGAGTCGGCAATCGCGATGACGAATACGCCGATCAGGCGCGGGCCGACGGGTTCGAGGTGGTCCCGCTGCCGGTTGCGGCCGCCGCCGACGTCGTCTGCGTCCTCCTCCCCGATGAGGTGATCGAGGAGGTCTTCGCGCGCGACGTTGTTCCTGCCTTGCGGCCCGGCAGCGCGGTGGTTTTCGGCTCTGGGTATAGCCTGGCCTTCGGCCTTGCCCGCCCGCCCGCGGGCGTCGACGTGCTCCTGGTGGCGCCCCGCATGTCCGGGCTCGCGGCTCGCGCTCGATACCTGGAGGGCAAGGGCTTCTGGGCCTGTGTCGGGGTCGAAGCGGATCACAGCGGCAGGGCCCGGCAGCGGATGCTGGGGCTCGCCGAGGCCCTCGGCACCCTGCCTACGGGGGCCTTCGAGATGAGCGCGCGCGCGGAGGCGACGCTCGACCTCTTCGTGGAGCAGACCCTCGGGCCTCTCCTCGGCACGGCCCTCATGGTCGCTTTCGAGGTCGGCCGAGAGGCGGGCATCCCACCGGAAGCGCTGGTCATGGAGATGTACATGTCAGGGGAGATGGAGACGGTTTTCGAGGCGTTTCGCGAGACCGGCCTCTTCCGGGCCTCCGAGCAACACGGCCCGACAGCCGTCTTCGGCGGCATCACGCGCACCTTCGAGATCGACCGGGAGGAGATGGCGACCCGCTTCCGCCGGGTGCTCGAGGACATCCGTAGCGGCGGTTTTGCTCGCCGGCTCCAGGACGAGGCGCGGGCCGGCTATCCGATGCTCGGCATTGCCAGGGCCATGATGCACGGCGCCTCCCCGATCACCGAGGCCGAGGAGCGACTTCGAGCGAGAGCCGAAAGGCCGACGACATAGCGCGCGTGCTCGGGTCCTGGGGACTCTTCGTCCACCGACACCGTTGGATCGTCCTGGGCCTGTCACTACTCTCCTCGGGCGCCTCCTTGTGGCTCGTCGGCCAGGGCGGGCGCTTCGACAGCACGCTGGTCCCTACCGAGACCGAGTCCGGCCGCGCGCTGGCGCTCATGCAGCGCGACCTGCAGCAGCGCCCACTGGGCTTCCATCTCCTCTTCGGCCACCCGACGCTGCCGGCCATGGACCCGGCCGTTCGCGGCGAGATCGATCGCGCCCTGGCAGCGCTCAAAGGGCATCCGCGGGTTCTGGCCGTCCGTACCGCCTGGGACGTCGTCCCGCCCGACCGCAACCGCCTGTCGCGCGACGGCCGGCTCACGCGCGTGACGGTCGAGCTCCGCGGCCACGCGACCGCGGTGGAGTCCATGGTGTTCGCAGCTGCTGGGGCCGAGGACTATGCCGCGCTGCGGCCCCTGGTGCGATCGGACACGCTCACCGTGACCGCGACCGGCGCCCTCGCCCTCCATCACGACTTCACCGAGAGCACCCGACAAGGTGTGCGACGAGCCGAGCTCGTGATCCTGCCGGTGGTGCCCGTTCTGCTGCTCCTGGTCTTCGGCTCCGCGGTGGCGGCGGCGCTGCCCTTCGGCGTGGGGCTCCTGGCCGTGGCGGGCGGATTGGCGGGCACTCTGCTCCTCACGCGGGTCATGTCCGTCTCCGTCTACGCCACGAACGTGGTCACCATGATCGGCCTGGCGGTGGCCATCGACTACTCGCTCTTCATCGTGAGCCGCTACCGCGAGGAGATCCGCCGCCGTCCGGCGGGCGAGGCCCTGGCTTGCACCCTGGCGACCGCGGGCCAGTCCATCCTCTTTTCGGGGCTCACGGTTGCCATCGGGCTCCTCGGCCTCTACGCGCTCGGCCTCGGGAACCTTGGGTCCATCGGACTCTGCGGTACCATCGTCGTCTCCTTCGCCGTGCTCTACGGCCTCACGTTCTTGCCCGCGCTCCTCGCGGTGCTGGGCCCGCGAGTGAACGCCGGCCGCGTCCTTCGTCGGAGCTTCGACCGCGCAACCGCCCGAACAGGATTCTGGGTGCGGCTCAGCACGGTGGTCATGACCCATCCCTGGAAGGTGCTGGTGCCGGTGACCGCCGGGCTCCTCCTCCTGGGCGTCCCCTTCGCCCGCATCCGTCTCGGCGCAACCGACGTCGGGGTGCTGTCGCCCGACGCCGAGTCGCGGCGCGGCGCGGAGCTGGTCCGGCGGGAGTTCGCCGGCCAGGAGGCCGCGGGCATCCTCGTCGTCCTCGACTACGGTCAGGGCTCGCCGCTCACCGGGTCGCGGATCGCGCAGCTGTACGGCCTGAGCCGCTGGCTCGGTCGGCAGCCGGGCGTGAGCCGCGTCGACAGCTTCGTGGACCTGGACCCGTCGCTTGCGCTGGAGCAATACCAGATGCTGGCCGCCACGCCATCGGAGGCGCGACCGCCGGCGATCCAGGACGCCGTCGCCCAGACGATGGGCAACCAGATGGCGCTGCTGGTCGTTCACACTTCATACGCCGCCGGGAGCGACCCGGCGCGCGATCTCGTGCGGCGCATCCGCGAGAGGCATCCGCGTGGGGAAGGGCGGCTGCTCGTGACCGGCCACACCGCCTTCGACGTCGACTTCTCCCAGCTGGTGCGTGACAACGCGCCCCGCGCGGTCGCGCTCATCGTGGTCGCCACCTATGTCGTGCTGTTCCTGCTCTTGGGATCGATCCTGCTGCCCGCCAAGGCCGTGCTCATGAACTTTCTGTCGATCAGCGCGTCGTACGGAGCCCTCGTGTGGATCTTCCAGGACGGCCACCTGTCCCGCTGGCTCAATTTCACGCCGGGTCCGATCGAGACGGGGACCCCCCTCATCATGTTCTGCGTCGTCTTCGGCCTGTCCATGGACTACGGCGTCCTGCTCCTCTCCCGAGTCCTCGAGGAGTACCAGCGCACCGGCGACAACGTGCGCGCCGTCGGCCTGGGGCTCGAGCGCATCGGGCGCGTCATCACGGCCGCCGCCGCCATCATGGCGGCCGTCTTCTTCGCCTTCGCCCTGGCTGACCTCGTGGTGATCAAGGCCATCGGGATAGGCATGGGGATCGCCGTCGTGCTGGACGCCACCATCGTTCGGGCACTCGTGGTGCCGGCGACGATGCGGCTCTTGGGCCGCTGGAACTGGTGGGCGCCCGCGCCGTTGGTCCGCTGGCACGCGCGCGTCGCCGGGCGGCTCGTCAGACCTTGAGCCGCCCGTTACCGGGCCGTGAACCGCCTCCGCGAGGAGAGAGGTGCTGGTGAAGAGCGGGCCCGGTCACGTTCTTGCCGTCGGCTTCGACGGGACGCGGATTCCCGACGACCTCGCGGCCCTGGCGGAGCGGTCCGGGCTCGGCGGGATCGTTCTGTTCGCGCGCAACTGTCCGAGCCTCGAGGCGGTGCTTTCGCTCACGGCGGCGGCCCGCCGGCTCGACCCCGACATTCTCGTCATGGTGGATCACGAGGGCGGGCGGGTTCATCGCCTGCCGCCCCCGTTCACTCGCTTCCCGCCTGCGGCGACGGTGGGCCGTTCCGGCGAGCTCCGCCTGGCGGCGGCGGTCGCGAGAGCGATGGCCCGCGAGCTCCGCGCCGCCGGGTTCGATTCCGGGCTGGCGCCGGTGCTCGACTGCCTGCTCGATCCGGCGAACACCGTGATCGGTGACCGCGCATTTGGGACCGCCCCGGACGTCGTCGCGGCGTGCGGCGTCGCGTTCGTCGAGGCGATGCTTCCCGCGGGCCTCGTGGCCGTCGCCAAGCACTTCCCGGGGCACGGACGCACCGCCGTCGACTCGCATCACGCCTTGCCGGACGCCGACACGACCGTGAACGACCTGGAGCGCGGCGACCTCGTTCCGTTCCGCGCGGTCCTCGGCGCCGGCTGCCCCGCCGTGCTGGTCGCCCACGTGCGCTATCGCGCGCTCGACCCGGAGCTCCCGGCGTCGCTGTCGGCCGAGGTCATCGGCGGTCTGCTGCGGCGACGTCTCGGCTTCGACGGTCTCGTCCTGAGCGATGACCTCGAGATGGCCGCCGTCGCCGGCGCCTGGGGCGTCGCCGGCGCGGCTCGACGGTTCCTGGGCGCCGGCGGCGATCTCGCGCTCATCTGCCGGAGCGCGGAGGCTCGAAACGAGGCCGTGACGACGATCGGCCGGGACATCGAACGAGGTATCCTCGACGTCGCTCCGGCCGTGCGGCGCCGGCAGGCGGTCCGCCGGCTCGTCGACGCCGCCGGCCCCCGCCCCGATCTCTCGGTGATCGGCTGTGCCGAGCATCGCGCCCTGGCCGAGGAAGTGGCCCGGCGTTCGGCGGCCCAAGGCTGACCCGTGCGACTCGATGGATGCGATGAGTGACTCGACGCTGGAGCGGCGAGCCTTCCTGACGCTGGCGCTGGCGGGCGCCGGGGCCTTCGCGTTCGCCCGCCCGGACCCGGCCCCCGCGGGCGATCGCGACACCGGGGTCTTCGCCGGCCGCGAGATCTTCGACCGGTTGCTGGCGCAGGCGCGCGAGCGCTCGTGGAGCGAGCTGCCCATCGGCGAGCGGATCGGCGCCGTCGGGATGGCGCTCCGTCAGACCCCGTACGTCGCGGCGACGCTGGAGCTCCACGACGATCGCGAGGTCTGCTCGGTCGACTTCCGGGGGCTGGACTGCGTCACGTTCTTCGAGATCGCGCTCGCCTTCGCGAGAATGCTGAAGCGCGGCGGGCGCACACCGGAGGCGCTGCTGGCGGAGATCACCTTCATCCGCTACCGGCGCGGCCAGCTGACCGACTATGCGTCACGGCTGCACTACCTGAGCGACTGGTTCGTGGACAATCAAGACAAGCGCGTCGTTCGTCTGATCACGCCCGAGCTCCCCGGCGCCGAGCGCTTCACCCGGCGCGTCGACTTCATGAGCACGCATCCCGGAGCCTACCGGCAGCTCAAGGCGAGCCCCGCGCAGGTCCAGAAGATCGCGCTCGTCGAGGCCGAGATCAACGCGCGCGCGCCGCGGTATCTGCCGAGCGAAAAAGTCGCGGCCGCCCAGCGGCGCCTGATGACGGGGGATATCGTCGGCGTCACCACGACGATCGACGGGCTCGACTGCGCGCACTCGGGCCTGTGCTACCGGGACGACGCCGGCGTGCCCAGGCTGCTGCACGCGTCGACCACACGGAACGCGGTCATCCTCGACGAGGCGGTCGCCACGTACGTGGCGAGCGTGCGGACGCACAGCGGCATCATGGTGGCCCGCCCGCTGGAGGCGATCCGGGCGATTCCTTGACCGTGCCCGGAGGGGGCGGTAATGTCGGCTCACCGTTCCGCGTGAGAGGGATGAGAGCATGAGCGACCCCATCGACGCCTTCGCGACCGCAACCGAGATGCTCGCCGCGCTGCGCGGGCGCCGTGTGTCCGCCGTCGAGCTGCTGGATCTGCACCAGCGGCGGATCGAGCGTCACAATCCCGAGCTGAACGCCATCGTCGAGCCCGACTTCGAGCGCGCGCGCGGAGACGCCGAGGCCGCCGACGCGCGGCGGGCTCGCGGCGAGGACGCGCCGCTTCGCGGCCTGCCGATGACGCTGAAGGAGTCGGTCAACGTCCGCGGCCTGCGCACGACCGCCGGCATGTCCGCGCGGTACGAGGGGGACTGAGAGACCCATGAAGATCAGCGCGTTCCATCTCATGCCCCACCGGGAGCTGCCCGCGGACTTCGAGCAGCGCTACGAATCGGTCTGGGTGACGCCTCCCTGGTGGGAGCTGGCGGACGCGCGCCGGGTCGGCCAGTACTACAACTGGACGCTCGACGAGCTCCTGTACGCGGCGAAGTGCGGATTCGACGGCGTCTGCACCAACGAGCATCACCAGAACGCCTACGGCTTCATGCCGAGCCCGAACCTGATGGGCAGCGTTCTGGCGCGGGCGACGAACGGCACGAACGTCGCCATCGTGCAGATGGGCGCGACCCTGCCGACGTCCAACCCGCCGCTGCGCGTGGCCGAAGAGTACGCGATGCTCGACTGCATCAGCGGGGGCCGGCTCGTGGCCGGCCTGCCGCTCGGCAGCCCGATGGACGTCAACCTCTGCTACGGCATCACGCCGATGGAGCATCGCGAGCGGTACCGCGAGGCGGTCGCGCTGACGTTGAAGGCCTGGCAGGCGCGCGAGATCTTCTCGTGGAACGGACGGTACTTCCAGCTGGCGACCGTGAACCTGTGGCCGAGGCCGATCCAGGAGCCCCATCCCCCGGTGTGGATCCCGGGCTCGGGCAGCATCAGCACGTTCGACTTCGCCGTGGAGCACGACGTCTGCTACTGCTTCTTGAGCTACTCCGGCGCCCGGTCGGCGAAGACGATGATGGACGGCTACTGGCGGGTGGTGGCCGAGAAGGGACGCGACCTCAACCCGTATCGCGCGGGGTTCCTGCAGCTGGTCGTCGTGGCCGAGAACGACGCGCGCGCCGAGGAGAAGTACGCGCGGCACGTCGAGTACTTCTACCACAAGTGTCTGCACGTGCCGGCCATGTGGTTCTCGCCGCCCGGCAACCAGGACTACCGGAGCCTCGTCGCGACGATGAGCAATCCCGTGCGCCGGGCCGAGAATCCCAAGAACCTCCGGTACCGAGACTTCGTGGAGAAGGGCTACGTCATCGCCGGGAGCCCCGCCACGGTGCGCGATCGTCTGAAGGAGGAAGTGATCAAGAGCCTGCACGTCGGGAATTTGATGGTGCTGCTCCAGATCGGGTCGATGCCGCACGAGCTGACCCTCGAGAACATCGAGCTCTTCGGGCGCGAGGTGCTGCCGGCCCTCCGCGATACCTGGGACGACGCGCACTGGGTGAACCACTGGTGGCCCGAGCGGCTGCGGCAGCGCGCGATGCCGGTGGCGGCCGGCCTCGCGGCGGGCGGGGCGTGAGCGCGCGGGTCGAGACGCCCAGCGTCACCGGGGTGCAGGAGCGCACCGTCGCGGTCTGGCAAGACCGGGTCCGTATCCGTGTTCTCTCGAAGGGGCGCGGACCGGCGCTGGTCTTCTTCCACGGTCCGTGGGGCCTCACGTGGGATTCCTTTCTCGACGAGCTGGCCCAGAGCTTCACGGTTCTGGCGCCCGAGCACCCGGGGACGACGCCGGACGCCCACGACGACATCTATCACCTCGACGGGCTCTGGGATCTCGTGCTCTGCTACGACGAGCTGATGGAGACGCTCGGAATCAGGGGCGCCGCCTTCGTGGGCCACTCCTTCGGCGGGATGGTGGCCTGCGAAGTGGCGGCGGCGTATCCCGACCGTGCCCGGCGCCTGGCGATGATCGCCCCGCTCGGCTTCTGGCGCGATCCCGATCGCATCGTCAACTGGATGATGCTCGAGCCCGGGGCGCTACGCGCCCACGTCTTCCGCGACCCGGAGGGCGACGCGGCGCGCCGCATGTTTCCCCGATCCGAAGAGCAGGACGCGGCGGCGATCGCGGCCCGCGTGCGGATGGTGTGGGCCATGGGGACGACCGGGAAGTTCATCTGGCCCATTCCCGACAAGGGATTGAAGAAGCGCATTCACCGCGTCAAAGCGCCGACGCTGCTCGTCTGGGGTCGGGAGGACCGTCTGGTGCCGCCCGTCTATGCCGAGGAGTTCACGCGGCGCCTTCCGGGCGCGCGCCTCCAGACGGTGGACGGCGCCGGCCACGCGCCCCATCTCGAGCACCCCACGACGGTGGGCCGCATGGTTCGAGACTTCCTCAGCCAGTAACGCGTTGTGCCGGCTTGCGCTTGGCCAGCATCAGGCACAGCGCCAATCCCAGCTCGGGCGACACGAATTGAGGCAGGAAGGCGACGTAGCGCGGCCGGGACCGTTCGGTCTGCGGCGGGCTCAGGAGGGCTGGGTTTGCCGCGCCCGCGCGCGGTATCGTTCCGGGACGGCATCCAGTCGATCGGTCCAATACACCACGCCCTGATCGTCGGTCCAGCGAAAGAGCTGGCTGGCACGCAGTGGGGACGGGCTCCCCGAAGTAGGTTCTCCCGCAGGTGGCGCGGTCGGTGACGGTGGCGCGGCGGGCGGCGGAGCCGTCGGGGGATTCGGGATCCATACCCAGGTGTAGGCGGTCGTCACCCCATCGCCGCGGAGTTCGTATCGTCCGGTCGCGAACTGCACGACGCTCGGCGGTGCGGGGGCGACCGAGACCGTCCCGTTGGAGGGCGGCGCGTAGCTCGGCGCCGGCGGAGCATAGGAGACCGGCGGAGCGTAGTACACCGGCGGAGGATAGTACGTCGGCGGGTCGTAGTAGACCGGCGGCGCCGCGTAGACGACGGTGGGCGCGCCGGCAACCACCCCGAACGGGACAAACGGTCGGACGAAGGGGCGGACGAACGGGCGTTGGACGAAAGGATGGCGCGGGAACGGCACCGCGACCGAGCGACTGGTGCCCAAGGTGGCGCCCCCGACCACCGGGCCAGTATTGCGAAATCCGTGAGCCCGCTGGGCGAGGGCAGCGCCCGGCGCGAGCAGCACACCCATCGCCAGGGCCAGCGAGACTGCAGTGACCACCGGCCCCGTCTTCACGGTCAATCTCTCTCCCACATATAGAAGACGCGTCGAGTGTGCGCCCGTGTACAGGGGCCGTCAAGTCGCCATCGGCTCCCCGTGAAATGCGAGGCCCCCGCCGGCCGTCCAAATAGATGAATCCTGAAGTGGAAAGGGGCTCACATGCGCCACCACGCGGGGAAAATGACAATCTCGGCTGTCCTGGCTCTGGTGCTTACCTTCGGGATCGGTAGCGCGGGAGCCGCCACGGGGTCGAGCGCGACCGAAGAGGGAGGGATCGGTCGCACCCCTCCCCGGTTGAGCTATTCCGACGGCGAGGTGTCCTTCTGGCGGCCTGGCGCTCAGGACTGGGCGCCCGCGCAGGTCAACACGCCGCTGGCGCCAGGGGATGAGCTCTATACCGGCAATCGGGGCAGCCTCGAGCTGCAGGTCGCGGCACGGGCGTTCGTCCGGGCGTGGGGCGACACGCAGCTCGGGCTGGTGAATCACGAGCCGGATTTCCTGCAGATCAAGGTCACCAGCGGCCACGTGTCGCTGGACCTTCGCAGCATCGATGCCGGCCGCACGGTGGAGCTCGACACGCCCCACGCGGCCTTTACCATCGAGCGTCCCGGGTACTACCGCGTCGACGTGACGCAGAATGCGAGCTCGTTCACCGCGCGACGCGCCGGGCAGGCGACCATGACGCCGGCCGGCGGGCAGGCGGTGGCCATAGCCGCGAGCGAAGAGGTGGTCCTCGAAGGTGCGCCGACGCCGACCGTGCGGAGCTACGTCGCACCGGAGCTCGATGCGTGGGATCGCTGGAACTATGCACGCACCGACGACCTCCTCGATGCGATCAGCTCCCGCTACGTCTCGGCCGGCGTGTACGGCGTGGACGACCTCGATCACTATGGCGACTGGCGGGTCGTTCCCAGTTACGGGGCGGTGTGGGTCCCCCAGGCGGTTCCAACCGGGTGGGCGCCGTACAGCACCGGCCGGTGGGTCCTCGATCCGTACTACGGCTGGACCTGGGTCGACACCGCACCGTGGGGCTGGGCGCCGTATCACCATGGCCGGTGGGTCTTCGTGGACGGCTTCTGGGCGTGGGCGCCGGGACCCGTGATCGTGAGGCCCGTCTATGCTCCGGCGCTGGTCGCGTTCTTCGGAGGGGCAAGTGTCCGCGTGGCCATCGGCGGGCCGGGTGTCAGCTGGGTCGCGCTCGGCTGGGGCGAGCCGCTGGTGCCGTGGTGGGGGAGAGCCCACTTCGTCGGCCGGCCGTCCTGGGTCGGCTGGGGCGGGCCGCGCGTCGTCAACAACGTCGTCGTCAACCGCACGACCGTCGTGAACGTCACCAACATCACGGTCTACAAGAACACCAGCGTCCAGAACGCCGTGGTGGCGGTTCGTGAGGAGAATTTCGGCCGGCGCTCGGTCGAGCAGACGCGGATCGCGCGGATCGACGCGCGCCGGCTGGCGCCGGCGCGGGAGCCGTTGCGGGTGAAGCCCGACGCGTCGAGCTACGTGGCAGCCAGTGGGCACGCCGCTCGCCCGGCCGAAGCCGTGGTTACGCGCGCCGTGGTCGCCACACGACCGCCGGCGCGTCGAGAGGTCACGCGACGCACGGAGGGGCCACGGACAGACGCTCAGCGTGCCGAGGCTCCGCGCGCCGACGTCTCGCGCCCGACGTCGAGTGTCGGCGCACCGGGGCCGCGGATCGTGCCGGCGCCAAAGCCGGCGGCGATGGGGCCAGTGCCCGCCCGGCCGGCGTTCGGAGCCAGCCCGGTGGAGCGTCAGCGTCCACCACTCCCGCGGCAGTTCGAAGCGCCGAAGCCTCACGAAGCGCCGGCCGCTCCGCACAACAACAACGCGCAGCGTCCCGGCCCCGCGACCGCGGGACCGCGCGAGGCAGCCGGCAGCCCGCGACAGCAGACGCCGCCGTCGGCGCGTCTCGATCGGGTCGAGCCCGCACGGGGCCCGCAGCCGCGGCTTCCCGGCGAGCCGGCAAATCGGATATCTCCCGAGCGTGCCGAGCCGCGACGCCAGCAACCTGAAGGTCAGCAGGAACGACGCGGCGGGGGTGGGAAATGACCCGCCAGTCTGGATTATTCGTGAACGACCTACGGTGAACGGGCGGGTGGCGCCGGGCCAGGCAGGGGGAGCCGGGGTACGCGACCGGCGCAGTGGGACCCCCGAGTCCCGTCCGCAGCTCGAAGAGCTGCGATTCGGGCGAGTGGGTGATGGAGCCGGTCGCGTACCCCGGCTCCCCCTGCCTGGCCCGGCGCCACCCGCCCGACGAGCGCGTCTAGGGATTCCTCAGCGCCAGAGCTGCCGCGTCGCCAGCGCCGCCCCCTGCGCGAGCGCCTCCAGCTTCGCCCAGGCGATCTGCGGGTGCACGCGACCGCCGAGGCCGCAGTCGGTGGAGGCGATGACGCGCTCCCTCCCCACGAGGTTGGCGAAGCGAGTGATGCGCTCGGCGACGAGCTCGGGGTGCTCGACCACGTTGGTGGCGTGGCTCACGATTCCCGGCAGGATCAGCTTGCCGTCGGGCAGCTTCACGTCCTGCCACACCTTCCACTCGTGCTCGTGGCGCACGTTGGCCGCTTCGAACGAATAGGCGCTGCACTTCACGGCCAGCATGACGTCGACGATGTCGCGCATCGGGATGTCGGTCGTGTGCGGGCCGTGCCAGCTGCCCCAGCAGAGATGGAACCGGATCCGGTCCTCCGGCAGCCCCTTGATGGCGTGGTTGAGCGCCTCCACGCGGACCATCGAAAACTTCTTGTAGTCGGCCACCGAGGGCTCGGGGTTGACCATGTCCCAGTTCTCGGCGATCGCCGGATCATCGAGCTGCAGGACGAGCCCGGCGTCGACGATGGCCTTGTACTCCTCGCGCAGGGCGTCGGCGCAGGCGAACAGGAACTCCTCCTCGGTCGTGTAGTGTCGGTTGGCGATCCGCGACGCGCTGCCCGGGGCGATCGAGGTCATGAACCCCTCCTCGACGCCGGCGGCCTGCAGCGCCGCCTTGAAGTTGGCGATGTCGGACTTGATCGCCGCATGACCCGTGTAGGTCAGCTTGCCGACGCACACCGGCCACAGGGGGGCGCGGGGCCCGGTCGTGATGCCCGAGTCGGGGTCGGCGTAGGCGGCGGCGAACTTCGTGCGATCGCGACGATCGGCGAAGCTCGTGAGCACGACCTCGCCGGGCCGCGACTGCTGCGGCGGCATGTCGTAGAGACCGGTGGTGCCGAGCTCGAGCCCGCCCAGGCGCTGGAACGAGTAGCTCCACCACGCCCGGTAGTTCACGCGGTGCCCCATCGACTTTCCGAACTCGCCGTCGCCTGGAACGGCGACGCCGACGTCCTTCTGACGGCGCACGACCTCGGCGACGCTCGATCGGAGCTGGTCCTGGAAGCGACGCTCGTCGGTCGCCCCGCCCGACTCTCGCGCGCGGTTCGCGTCGATCAGGTCGTCGGGGCGCGGCAAGCTACCGGCGTGACTCGTGAGGATGTGTTCGCGGCTCTGCCTCATGTGATCGGGAGTGTACTCGATCCGAAGAAGCTCCCCACGATGTAGAAGTTACTCGGTGGCAAGGTAACTTCTGCCGGCCTCGTCGGCCCGACGCCCGATTTCTGCACTCGGCGAAGCATATCCAGCGTTCGATGTCCTCAACGCTGCCCCGGCATCTGCGTTGCTAGGGGCTAGGAGGGTCTCGTGGCTGACCAGTCTGCGCGCCTGTGCATCGTCTCTCGCGATCGGCTCCGCAGTGGTGATTTCATCGGTAGCCCCCGACGGTTCCGCCGGCGCACCAAGAGTCCACCGGACACGCAAATTGGTGTTGCGTTCGCCTTGGAGCGGAGCCAGAGTAGCGATCTCTGACGCAGGGTCGGGCCTGTTCTAACGGACCCAGCCAGAACGAGAGCGCGCACTCCTTTATGCTCGCCGATCGCAAATATCCACTCAATCTGGTCGTGCTCTTCGGTTGTTACGTCCTCGCCGGCAAGGTCGGGCTCTCCCTCGCGTTCGTCAACGCGAGCGCGTCGCCGGTCTGGCCGCCGACGGGTATCGCCCTCGCGGCGTTCCTGACGCTCGGCTATCGCGTCTGGCCGGCGATCTTCGTGGGTGCGTTCGTCGTGAACGTCAGCACGGCTGGCTCGGCGGCGACCTCGCTCGCGATCGCCGCGGGCAACACGCTCGAGGGGTTGCTCGGCGCGTACCTCGTCGATCGATACGCCAACGGGACGCGGGCGTTCGACCACGCCCAGGATGTCTTCAAGTTCGCCGCGCTCGCGGCGCTCTTGAGCAGCATCGTCAGCGCGACCATCGGCGTCGGCAGCCTCTCACTCGGCGGGTACGCGGAGTGGGCCGATTTCGACAGCATCTGGCTCACCTGGTGGCTCGGCGACGCGACCGGAGCGCTGATCGTCGCGCCGCTCCTGATCCTGCTGGTCCGCGATTGGCGGTCCGGCCCGTCGCGCGGCCGTTTGCTCGAGGCGGCTGCCCTCTGGCTCGTCACGACTCTCGTCGGGCTGGCGGTGTTCGGCGAAGGCCTCGCCCACCTCGGGCTCATGACGCTCCCGCTCACGTTCCTCTGCACGCCGCCGCTCGTCTGGGCCGCCGTCCGCTTCAAGCAGCGCGAGGCGGCGATGCTGGTCGCGGTCCTGTCCGGTATCGCGATCTGGGAGACGCTCCGCGGCTTCGGGCCCTTCGCGAGCGTGCCGGCGAACGAGTCGCTTCCGCTGCTGCAGGTCTTCATGGGCACCGTGTCCGTCATGGTCATCTCCGCGGGGGCGCTCGTCGAAGAGCGCCGGCGCGTCGAGCAGGAGCGCGAGCATCTGCTGGTGCGCGCGGAGGCCGCACGCGCCGAGGCAGAGGCCGCCAACCGGGCGAAGGACGAATTCCTGGCGATGCTGGGCCACGAGCTGCGGAACCCGCTCGCGGCCATCATCAGCGCGGTCAGCGTTCTCGACCGTATCGGGGGTCAGGACGACGTCGCCGGGCTCGCGAGGGAGGCAATTCGCCACCAGATCACCCACCTCGGCCGGCTGGTCGACGATCTCCTCGATATCGCCCACGTCACCAGCGGAGACATCATCCTGGCCTGTGAGCCATTGAACCTGGCGACCAGTGTTCAGCGGTCGGTGAGCAACCTGGCGAGCATGGGTCGGCTCGAGCGTCACGTCGTCGACGTTCGGGCCGAGCCGGTCTGGGCGAGCGCCGACCCGACGCGGCTCAACCAGATCGTCGCGAATCTCCTGACGAACGCGATCAAGTACACCTCGCCGGGCGGCACGATCCGCGTTCGCGTCGGCCGCGAGGAGGACCTCGCGGTCATCGGCGTTTCCGACACCGGCATCGGCATTCCGCTCAATCTGATCCCGCACATGTTCGACCTGCCCGCGCAGGGCGCGCGCCGGCTCGATCACGCGCAGGGCGGGCTCGGCGTCGGCCTCACACTCGTGCGCCGACTCGTGGAGCTCCACGGCGGACGGGTCGAGGCGTTCAGCGATGGGCCGGGGCGCGGAAGCGAGTTCATCGTTCGGCTGCCTCGTATCTCGCCGGCGAAGGAGACGGACTCGCAGTCCGTGCTCCGGGTGATCGGGAAAGTCGCCTCGGTCAGGGGCTGAGTCGAAGGCCATGTCCACCGGGGACTCGCTCGTTCCGGAATGTAAGTTATGCACGTCTGTGGATAACGTTGTTGATAACAACCCAGGTGCGACCCGTAACATATTGATAAGATTTTCGATAATGCCTTGGGAGAAATGCACAGGCTCGCCGTCTCCGGCGCCACGCTGATCGACGGGACGGGCGGTCCCACTCTCGCCGCCGCCACGGTCGTCGTCGAGGCGGACAGGGTGGCTGCCGTCGGTCCCACAGCGATCACCTCGGTCCCGGCCGAAGCCACCATCATCGACGGCCGGGGAATGTTCCTCACGCCCGGGCTCGTCGACATGCACGTGCACGTGCATACGCGGGAGAAGTGGCATCCGGAGTTTTTCCTCGCCGCCGGCGTCACCACGGTGCTCGACCTCGGCGGCCAACTCCCCGATCTCGCGGCCTACCGCGCGGCGGTCGAGTCGGGGGCCAGGCCCGGTCCGCGGATTCTCTTCACCGGTCCCATGCTGGAGGAAGGCGCGACGTACCCCGGGTTCGCGGGTTTCTGCCGTCGCTTCGATGCGGCGCGCACCGAAGCTGCGGTCGACGCGCTGGCGGACGCGGGCGTCGACGGGATCAAGCTCTACGTGACGGTGCGACCCGACACCGCGCGTCGCGCGTGCGAGCGAGCCCACGCGCGTGGCTTGCCGGTCTTCATGCATCAGCACGCGACCTGGGGCGCGGAGGCGGCGCTCGCCGGCGTCGACTCGGTCGAGCACGTCAACGTCTTCGGTCAGCTCGCGCCCCAGGGGTTCTGGCTCGCGGAGCCCGCGAAGCTCAATCCGTTCGAGTACGGTGGCTGGCTCTGGCGGTGGCTCGGCGATCTCGATCCGCGCTCCGACGCGGTCCGCCGCCTCTACGACGGCTTGATCGCGGCCGGCACGGCGCTCGACCCGACGCTCGTCCTCTACGCCGCGCGCCCGGGTGCCATCGGCGACGACGTCGGCGACTCGTCGATGGACGATCCTCAGCGCTCGAAGCTCTTGCCACTTCTTCCCGCGGCGGTCGGCAAGGAGCTCGTCGGCCGCTGGGCCGAGCGCCGCGACGCGGCCCGCGGCGCCTCGGAGCCTGCGAAGCATCGGATGCGGCGCGCGTGGGACAACATTCTGGCACTCGTCGGCGGCTTCCATCGTGCGGGTGGGATGGTGCTGGCGGGAACCGATTGCCCGAACGTCGCCATCGTCTCGGGCTTCTCGCTGCATCGAGAGCTCGAGCTGCTAGTGCGCGCCGGGCTCTCGCCGATGGAAGCGATCGTCGCGGCGACGCAACGGCCGGCCGAGCGGCTGGGCCGGCGCGACGTCTTTGGAACGATCGCGCCGGGTCGCGCCGCCGATCTGCTCCTGCTGGCCGCCGATCCACTCGCCGACATCCGGAACATCAGACGGATCGAGCGGGTGATCGCGCGTGGCGTGGTCTACGAGCCGGACAGATTACTCCGGGGGCTGCGGGCTGGCTGACGGACGAGCCGCGTGGCGCGGCTAGGCCGTCGCCGCCTGGCCGACCTGCTCGCTGGAGCCTACTCTGGTCAGCGGCCTCTTCGCGGCGGCTCTCCGATCGACCCAGTAGGAGCAGACCTGGGCGTGAGCGGCGACGACCTCGGTCAGATCGCTCCCGCAAAGCGGGCACGGGAACACACCGGGATCCGAACGCGAGATCCAGCCGAGCCGGTAGGTGTTCTGACACCGCTGGCAGGGGACGATGTGCTGACTGCAGCACAGAAACAGGATCGCGCTCGCATCGGAATCGCGAAAGTCGACCTGCGCCGAGGCGCGGGGAACCGCGATCCATCGATCGACTCTCAGCTCGGCATCGGCGTCGGGCCGGATCCTCCGATCGCCACGCCGTCGCTCCGGTCGGTGCATGCCGGCTTGGGCTCGCCGATCGGTGAACCGGCGATCGACGATCACCTGGACCGTCGAGTCATCCGCGAAGGTGTGGCACAGCGACCGACACGCGTCCTGTCCGGTTCTCGGGACCACGATGAGAATCGAGCGCTCACCATCTTGCATACCCTGGTTCTCCTTAGGTGAGGGTAAATCTTACTCCCTAGGCCCCAGGAAACCAGCAAGAACTATCAGCGATATTCTGGCGTAAATACAAGGGCTTGCGGAGACTCGGTGCGCCAGCAGAGGAGCGACGAGGCGACTAGCCCGCCCACGCGCGGTGAACGGTCCCCACCGCCGTCCGCAGCGCGGCTCGAATCGCGTCCCAGTCCGCGCTGCAATCGCCGAGCAGCACGATGAAGCCGACGGGCGTGCTGCCGAGAAAGGCGGCCCCGGCCGCGCTTGTGAACTGAGCCATCGGGAAGGTGCCGCGTCGAAGCTGGGGCCCGCGCAGCTCGAGCTCGCGGCCCAGAGTGGCGGCTAGCGCCGACAGCGGCTCGGCCTGAATCTCGCGTGGAAGCTCGGCGGCGATCACGAGCCCGTCGGGAGCGACGATGAGCCCGCCCGTGATGTGGTCGAGCTTCAGCAACTCGCCGAGCAGGCCGCGAAGGTCGCGGCCGAGCGCCGGACGCGCGTCGAGGGTGGTGCTCACGCCAGCTCGGAGCGGCAGTTGGCCCACACGCGCTCCAGATGCGCGATCGCAGTCGCGGCTTTCACGTCGCGATCGAACGCGAGCGTGAGAAGCGCGGCGTCGTCGGCGCGGAGGTACGTCGTCTCGGCCGCGCCCTCGATGACGGCGTGGCGCAGAGGACCGAGCCCCGCCCTCGCGAGCATCGCGGCCGCGACCCTCGAGAGCTTCGCGGCGCGGGCGACGACCGCCTCGGTCCGCGGTCCCCGGGGCTGGGCGAAGACCAGCGTCGCGTCCGCTCGCGCGAGCAGCGCCTCACGGCTCTCCGCCGGAAGACGCAGCCGGTCGGCTCGGATGGCGCTGTTCGGCGGCGCGGAGCGCTTGGCGGCGTCGCTCGCCGGAAGACCCTTGACGACCTCGAGCAGCGCTCGCGCCTCGGGGAAGTCCGGATAGCGCGCCAGCGCTCGCGTCAGGAGATCGCCGCAGGCTCGGGTGTCATTTTCCTCGAGCGCGATGCGCGCGAGTCCCAGCAGCGCCCGGGGATGCGTCGGCTCGAGCGCCAGCACTCGCTCGAACGACGTCCGAGCCTGGCCCGTCTCGCGCAGGATCACGTGGAGCGAGCCCGCCAGGAGATGGCCGACGACGCTGCCAGGCTCCAGGACCAGTCCGCTGTCAACGAGCGCCGCCGCGTCCTCGAAGCGCCCTTCGTCCCGAAGGCGCTGGGCCCGCCGAAAGGTCTGAGCGCTCGTCGGCCGCCGCCTTTCGCCCCGGACCATGTGCCAGATGCGCGCGAACACCATGATGCCTTTGCAGGACTTTCAAGTTCTTCGCCACGTAAGGGCACCCTGGTCGACGCCTGAGCCGTCGCACCCTTGACGATCGCGGGCCACGCTGGCACGGCACAGTTATGACAGAACTTGTCATTTGAACGGACCAGTTGTCACGACCGGAGTCCCGGGAACGAGCTAAGTCGCCTTACTAGCGCGTTTGTTCGAGCCGAAAGCCGCGGCCCACCAACGCTCGCTCTGGCAGATGGGTTGCACCGAGGCACATATGGCGGACACGAAGGCAGGACGCCACACGGGGGAGGCCTGCGCCCGATGGCCAAGGTGATGGTGGTGGACGACGCGTACTCCGAGCTCCAGGTGATGGAGACGATCCTCCGGTCGGCCGGGCACGACGTCGTGACGTATCTCGACGGCGACCAGCTGGAGGAGAAGATCGTCAAGGAGCGGCCGGACATCGTGCTGCTGGACATCGTGATGCCGAAGCGCAACGGCTTCGAGGCGCTCCGCGGCCTGCGCCGAGACGAGCGCACCAAGCAGACGCGCGTGATCGTGGTCAGCTCGAAGAACCAGGAGAGCGACCGCATCTGGGGCATGCGGCAGGGCGCGGACGAGTACCTGCCGAAGCCGTTCACGCCCGATCAGCTCGTCGCGATCGTCCGACGGTTCGTCAAATGACGACGAGCCTGCTCGACAGCTCGGCGGCGGTCCGCGCGTGCGTGTTCACGCTGGCCGGCGAGCCGTTCGCGATCGACGTCACCCAGGTGCGGGAGGTGGCGATCTTCGAGGAGTGGACGAGCGTGCCGCTGGCACCGCCGCATCTGCTGGGCGTGGCCAACCTGCGCGGCGAAGTCGTGCCGATCGCCGACGCCCGCTCGGTGCTCGAGCTGCCGGCGCGCCGCGGCGCGCGCAAGCTCTGGACGCTGATCGTCGAGGCCGAGGGATTCGAGGTGGCGCTGGTCATCGACGGGGAGGTCAGCCTCGAAGCGTTCGGCGGAATCATGACGCTCGACGAGTCGAGCCCGCAACCCCACGCCCCGTGGGCGCTCGGATTCCTGCTGGACGGCGAGCGGCTCGTCCCGTTGCTGGACCCGGCCAGGCTTCTGCGCGCGCTGAGAGAGGCGCAGAGGGAGGAGGGATGACGATGAAACGGCGGACGGTGCTCAAGGTGCTTTCGGGGGCCGCGGTGGGCGTCGGCGTCCTGGGCCGCGACCGTCTGGTCGCGTGGGCTCAGGCGCCCCCCCGGAGCGGCGGCGCTCCCGGCTTGAACGCCAAGGACATCAAGATCGGCATGAGCGCCGCCTTCAAGGGGCCCTCGGCGGGGCTCGGCATCGAGCTCTACCGCGGCGCGCTGGCCTACTACGCCGAAGTCAACCAGCGAGGCGGCGTGCACGGCCGGACGATCTCGGTGGTCGCGCTCGACGACGGCTACGAGCCGACCCCGTGCATCAAGAACACCATCGAGCTCGTCGAGAAGGAGCAGGTCTTCTTCCTCTCGAACTACGTCGGGACGCCCACGCTCACGCGCGCGCTGCCGGTGATCAAGCGCTACGCCGACCGCCAGGTGATCCTGGTCGGTAACTTCACCGGCGCCCAGCCGCAGCGCGAGGAGCCCTACCTCGACCAGGTCTTCAACATCCGCGCCTCGTACCGGCAGGAGATGATGGCCCTGGTCGACCGCTTCTGGCAGACCGGCGCCCGGAAGTTCGGCGTCTACTACCAGATCGACGCCTACGGCCGCAGTGGAACTGACGCCGTGGCCCGCGGGCTCGCGCAGCGCGGGACCAGGATCGTCGCCGAGGCGACGTATCGCCGCCACGAGAAGTTCGAGGACGACATGAGTCCGGCCGTTCAGGCGCTCCGCCAGGCCGGCGTGGACGTGGTGCTGTGCACCGGCTCCTACCAGGGCTGCGGCGCGTTCGTCCGGACCGCGCGTGACCTCGGCTGGACCGCGCCCATCTCCAACGTCTCCTTCGTCGGCTCCGAGGCGATGCTGAGCCTGCTGATCAAGCACGGCCAGGCCACGGCGCGCGACTACACGCAGGCGCTCGTCAATTCACAGGTGGTGCCGAGCTACGACGACGTGAGTCTGCCCGCCGTCGTCGAGTACCGAGCGCTGATGGAGAAACACAACCCGCAGGTGCCGCAGGCGCTGCGCGACGCCAAGCACCCGCCCGAGCAGCTCAGCTTCCGCAGCCTGGAAGGCTTCGTCAACGCTCGGGTGATCGTCGAGGGATTGCGCCGCGCCGGGCCGAGCCCCACGCGCGCGGGCTTCCGGCAGGCGCTGGAATCACTCAAGAGCTTCGACCTCGGCATCGGCGCGCCCCTCACCTTTGGACCCGAGCGGCACCAGGGGCTGGACAATGTGTATTTCACGCGGGTCGTGAACGGACGATGGGCCCCCATCACGGACTGGGCGGCGGCGGTGAAAGCATGAACAAGCCACGGAAGCTTCGACTCGGTCTGCTCGGGAAGATCATCCTGTTCCTGGCGGCGACTCTGGTCCCGCTGGCGGCGATCACCTGGTGGATCTCGGTGCGGGCGCTGACCACGAACCTGACCGAAGAGTTCACCTCCAAGGGCACCGCCATCGCCAAGAGCCTGGCCAGCTCCGGCGTCGACCTCTTGCTCACGCGCGACGCCTCGACTGTGCAGGGAAGCGTCGACCAGTTCGGCGCCATCGGCGGCGTCAAGTACGTGATGGTGTACGACCCGCAGAAGACGCTGGTCGCCCACACCTTCTCGCCGCTTGTGCCGGCCGGCATCGTCGAGCGGAACGTGGTACCCGGGGAGGCGGCGCAGCAGATCCGGGACATCGAGTACCCCGATCCGGTCACGGGCGACGTCCAGCAGATCATCGACATCGGCGTGCCGGTGCTCGCGGGTCAGCTGGGGACGGTCCGCGTGGGGATGGACCGGTCGATCATCACCACGGCGGCGGCCCGGTCGGGACAGAAGCTGCTGCTCGTTTTCGGCGGCGTCGCGGTGCTGGCGGTCCTGGCCGGCGCCGTCTTCGCCCACCACATCACCAAGCCGGTGACGCAGGTCGTCCGGGTGGCCGAGCGCGTCGGGCAGGGCGATCTCTCCAGGCTGGTGCCGGTGACCTCGCGCGACGAGATGGGGCAGCTCGCGCAGACGTTCAACGACACGGTGGTGCGCCTGCGGTCGCTCGTGCAGACCGAGGCCGAGCGCGACGAAGAGCGCCGCAAGCGTGAGGATCTCCAGCGCAACATCACGCGGTTCCTCGACATCGCCACCGAAATCGCGCAGGGCGACCTCACCAAGCGCGGTCAGGTGACCTCCGACGTCCTCGGCAGCGTCGTCGACGCCATCAACGTGATGGTCGGCGAGCTGGCGACCATCATCGACGACGTGCGCGACGCCGCCCATCAAGTCCTGGTGAGCGCCAACGAGATGATCGCGGCCACCGAGCAGACCGCCGGCGGCGCCCAGACGCAGTCCCGGGAGGCCGTCGGCGTGAGCGACGCGATGGAAGCGCTCACCCGCTCCATGCGGCGGGTGGCCGAGAACGCCGAAGAGTCGGCGGCCGCCGCCAAGCTCACGCTCGACTCGGCGACGAAGGGCGAGCACGCGGTCCGGGCGAGTCTCTCCGGAATGCAGCGCATCCGGGGCGAGGTGCAGGGGATCTCGAAGAAGGTCAAGAGTCTCGCGGATCGATCTCTCGAGATCTCCGAGATCGTGAACACGATCGAGGACATCGCGTCGCAGACCAATCTCCTGGCGCTCAACGCCGCCATCGAGGCCGCGGGCGCGGGCGAGTCTGGCTTGCGCTTCGCAGTCGTGGCGGAAGAGGTCCGCAAGCTCGCCGAGCGCTCGGGTAAGGCGGCGAAAGACATCGTCGTGCTGATCAAGGCCGTGCAAGCCGAGACGCAGCAGGCGGTCGTGGCGATGGAGGAGGGCACCCGGGAAGTGGAAGCGGGCTTCAAGGTCACCGTCGAGGCCGGCGAGCGCCTGCACCAGATCGGCGAGATCTCGCAAAAATCGGCGGCGCTGGCGCTGGACATTTCGCAGGCGACGCAGGAGCAGGTGCGCGGCGTCGAAGGCGGTGCGGTCGCCGTCCAGTCCATCGCGGGCGTGGCCGTCGAGACCGAGAAGGCCGTTCTCGAGACCCGCAAGACCATGGACCAGATGGTCCGGGTCGCCGAGGCGCTCACGGCGAGCCTCGCGCGGTTCAAGCTGCCCACCTAGGCTCCGATCGACGGGAGACAGAGCGTGGCTGACGGCGACCGGCAGTTTCTCTTGAGCGTCTTCCTGATGGAGGCGTGGGACACCCTCGCCGCCGTCGAGGACGGCCTCGCCACGCTCGGACACACGCCCGACTCTGCCGCGACGATCGAGCATCTGGCCGTGGTGACGCACCGGCTGCGCGGCTCCGCGGCCCTCAGCGGCTT
>DASPZZ010000032.1:0-53490 GCA_035635995.1 Binatia bacterium
GAGCCAGCGCCCCCCTCCCCAAAGTCCTCTCCTGGCGCCTCCCAGACGAGGGCTTCGGTAACCCTGAATTATGAGTTGACGAGAACCGGAGGGTAACCCTCAATTATGAGTTCCTACGGCGTGCCCAACAAAAAGGAAGAAGTACCGACCCTATCGGTCAGCGATCAGCTGACCAGACCGTTTTGACCCCTGAGCTTTTCCCTCGAGTTTTCCGCGAAAAGTCTAGAGCAAGTCTAGAGCGCTGCGCGGTACCTCTCAGGAACTAAAGAGATTTCGACGGAAACCGGTTCTGCTTCCAGTCGAAGCTGCTCCACAGCACGTCGATTCGATCGGCGATCCCCTGGAACTTGTGGCGGCCGTCTCCGTGGGCGGCCAGCAGATCGTCGAGGGAGGCGAACTGGGCCAGATAGCCGAGGCCGTACTCGGCCGGCTCGGCCATCTTCATCTCACCCGACAGGAAGCGCCGGTAGCCCTCGCCCGGGAAGATCCAGAACCCCTCCGACGTCTCCTCGGTGAAGAGCCGCGGCTCCTGGCCGGGCGGCATCGGGCCGAGAAAAAACCGCGCGGTGAACCGGATCGGGCTCGAGGTCGGTGTGATGAAGTGCGAGAGGTAGCGGAGGGGGCGCAGGTCGCAGTACCAGCCCTCGCGCGCGATCAGCTCGATGAACGGCGCTTCGCCGGCCATGAGCGCCTTGCGACAGCGCTCGATCCCGTCCCTCACCTGCGGCGCGGTGGGGTCGAGCGCGCGTCCGCCCTGGTCGCACGCGACCAGGACGCCGCTCTCCTCGAGGAGCTCGCGCACCGCGGTGACCCAGAACGCGAGCGCCGGCATCCCCTCGTGCCCCGTGAGAATCGCCTCGGCCTCGGCGGCTCCGATCCCGCGACAGCGGGCGAGCGCCTCCGGAGCGCGGTCCGCGAGGTCGACCTTGCCGCCGGGGAACGCGTAGTAGCCGCCCAGAAACCTCATGTTCCTGTTCCGCCGGATCATGTACACCTCGAGCGGCTCGGGCGAGCCCGGTGGCGCCTCTCTCACGAGCACGACCGACGCGGCCGGCTTCGGCTCGACCGGGTTCTTCGGGGCGTTTGTCTCAGGCGCGCTCATCTGTTTGAGAAGCCCTCGTGCCGTCCGGGGAGCACTCATGCGGTAAGCGTCGCAGCAGGGGCGAGCGAGCCGGAGGCTCGCTCGAGAAGCGACTCGGGGGGTCTGGGGGGTACGTCTCGTCCCCCCCAGGTTCATCACCGCGTCTCGTACCCCCCCAGCTACAAATTAATCAGCTGCGCGACCCGCTCGCGATGGTACGTCGCGTCGCCGAAGGTGAACTCGGACGACTTGGCGCGCTTGAAGTAGAGGTGCAGGTCGTGCTCCCACGTGAACCCGATGCCCCCGTGGAGCTGGATGCCGGTGCCCGCGACCTTGCGGTAGGCGTCGGTGACGTACGCCTTGGCCATCGAGGCCGCCAGCGCGGCCTCCGGGGCGTTCTCGTCGACCGCCCAGGCGGCGTAGTACGTGAGGGACTTCGCGTTCTCGACGTCCACCAGCATGTCGGCGGCCTTGTGCTTGACCCCCTGATAAGTCCCGATCGGCTTGCCGAACGCCACACGAATCTTCGCATAGTCCACCGTCATGTCGAGCACGCGCTGGGCACCGCCGCACATCTCGGCACAGAGCGCCACCGTCGCGCGCTCGATCACGCGGGCGAGCACCGGCCACGCGCGGCCCTTGACGCCCAACAACGCGTCGGCCGGCACGGACACGTCCTTGAAGGTCACCTCGCAGAGCTTGCGTGTCTGGTCCATCGTGGGCAGGAGCTTCACCTCCATGCCGCGCGTCCCCTTCGGGACCAGGAAGAGACTCACCCCGTCCTCGGGGGTCTTGCCCTCGCCCGTCCGCGCGACGACCACGAGCACGTCGGCCAGGTGCGCGTCGAGGACGAAGAGCTTCGTGCCGTTCAGGACGAAGCTGCCCTTCTCCTCGCGGGCCGCGCAGGTGACCCCCGCGGCGTCCCAGCGCGCGCTCGGCTCGGTCCACGCCAGCGTCGTCCTGGCCCGCCCGGCCGCGATGCGCGCCAGCCACTCCTTCTTCTGCGCCGGCGAGCCGGTCTCGCGAATCGCCAGGCCGCCGAGCAGGACGGTGGAGAAGAACGGCCCGGGCATCACGACTCGCCCCATCTCCTCCATCAGGACCGTGAGGTCGACGAAGCCGAGCCCCGAGCCGCCGTGCTCTTCGGGGTAGATGAGGCCGAGCCATCCTTGCTCGGCGAGCTTGGCCCAGAACTCGTCGGTCACACCGGCGGGCTCCTCCATCCGCGCGCGGACGAACCCGGACGTGCACTCGTTCTCGAGGAACTTCCGCGCGGTCGCGCGGAGCATCTCCTGCTCTGGGCTGAAGCCGAAATCCATGGGCTAGTCCTTCGGCAGGCCGAGCAGGCGCTCGGCGATGATGTTCTTCTGGATCTCGGTCGTCCCGCCCTCGATCGAGTTGGCGCGCGACCGGAGGAACGACTGCGCCCACACGCCGCCCTCGACCGCCCAGTCCGAGCCCTTCCAGAGCTGCGAGTAGGGCCCCTCGATCTCCATCGCCAGCTCTTGCAGGCGCTGGTGCGTGTCCACCCAGGCCATCTTCCCGGTGGACGCCTCAGGGCCCGGCATCTCGCCGCGCAGCAGCTTGGTGATGGCCCGCGCCCCCGTGTGCTTGAGGCATTCCGTGTCGATCCAGAGCTGCGCGAGCTTCTGACGCATGACCGGATCCTTCGTCACGACGCGGCCGCTCTTCTCCATCCGCCGCGCCAGGTCGATCAGGCCGTCCAGCGCGATACGCAGGCGGACCTGCAGGCCGAAGCCGAGCGTCAGCCGCTCGTACATGAGCGTCGTGAGCCCCACCGCCCAGCCGTTGTTGACGCCGCCCAGGACCTGCGAGTCGTGCACGCGGACGTTGTCGAAGAAGACTTCGTTGAACTCGGCCTCGCCGGTGATCTGCCGGAGCGGCTTCACGGTCACGCCGGGGAGCTTCATGTCGAGCAGGAAGTAGGTGATGCCCTTGTGCTTGGGGACGCTCGGGTCGGTCCGGGCGAGCAGCATCATGTAGTCGGAGACGTGAGCGAACGACGTCCACACCTTCTGGCCGTTGATCACCCAGTACTCGCCGTCCTTGACCGCGCGCGTCTGCAAGGACGCGAGGTCGGAGCCGGCGTTCGGCTCCGAGTACCCCTGGCACCAGATCTCCTCGCACGAGAGGATCTTCGCCGGATAGCGCTTCTTCTGCTCTTCGGTACCCCACGCGACGATCGTGGGGCCGGCCATGCCGACGCCGAGCACGTTCAGGATGGGCGGCGCCTTTGCCAGCGCCATCTCTTGCTGGAGGATCAGCTCCTCCATGAACGTGAGGCCGCGGCCCCCGTATTCCTTGGGCCAGGTGAGACCGATGAAGCCGGCGTCGAAGAGGGTACGCTGCCAGTGGCGGAGAAGCTCGTACTGTTCCGCGCGCGGGAGCTCGGAGCTTCCCGTCGACTTCCACTCGCGCGGGATGTTCGTCTTGAGCCAGGCGCGGACGGTCGCCCCGAAAGCTTCCTGTTCTGGAGTCAGCGAGAGATCCATTTCCCCTCCTGAAGGTGGGCGAGCCGAGCGACTGAACAGTGGTTCATTTTCGGATCCTTCCCGAGTGAAGTCAAGGCTTATACTCCGTCCACGGTGATCTCCATCTCTCTGCCGCGCCTGACCTCTCGGATCAATGCTCTCGCCCGCTTCGGAGGCCTGCCGGGTGGCGGCGTGACGCGCTCGTGCTGGTCGCCCCCGCATGAGGAGGCCCGCGCGTGGCTCGTCGGGGAGCTGCGGGCGGCCGGGCTCGAGGCCTGGGTCGATCCCGCGGGCAACATCTTCGGCTCGACCGGCAGCCGCACGCTTCGTCCGGAAACGCCGGTCGTCCTCACAGGCTCGCACATCGACACGGTCCCCGAGGGCGGCATCCTCGACGGCGCGCTCGGTGTTCTCGCGGGCCTCGAGTGCCTCCAGGCGATCGGCGAGACTCGCACGCCCCACGCCAGGCCCCTGGTCGTCGCGGCGTGGAGCGACGAGGAGGGGCGCTACGGGAGTCTCTTCGGCTCGCGGGCGTTCTGCGGGCTGCTCGACGGCGCGCGGATCGACGAGATGGCGGCCGTCGACGGCGTGCGGCTCGTCGACGCGATGGCCCGTGCCGGGTTCGAGGCACGCCGGGCACCGGAGGCGCGGGCACCGGCGGGCGCCGTCACCGCCTACGTGGAGCTGCACATCGAGCAGGGCGCGCGGCTCGAGGAGGCGGGCATCCCGATCGGCGTGGTCGAGACGATCGTGGGCGTGCGCCGCTCGCGCGTCGTCTTCGTGGGGCAGGCCGACCACGCCGGCACCACGCCGATGGACCGACGGAGAGACGCCTTTCTGGCGGCCGCCGATTACGCGCTGCGCGTGCGCGAGCACGTGGTCACGCGCGGCAGCGCGACCAGCGTGACCAACTTCGGCGTCGTGCGTGTGCATCCCGGCGCCTCCAACATCGTCCCCGGGCGTGCCGAGCTCGTCCACGAGATGCGCGACCCCGACGTCGCCGTGCTGGAGCGTCTGGCCGACGAGTGCGCAGCCCTCGCGCGCCAGGTCGCCGGCGCGCATCGGGTTGGGGTCGAGGTCCAGCTCATGTCGGCCACGACGCCGGCGCCCTGCTCTCCCCGGGTGCAGGTGGTGATCGAGAAAGTATGCGCGACGCTCGGGCTCCCGAGCCGCCGACTGTACTCGGCCGCGGGGCATGACGCCCAGAATCTGGCCCACGTCACCGACGCCGGGATGATCTTCATCCCATCCCAGGGCGGGCGCAGCCATCGCGTCGACGAGATGAGCGACTGGCAGGCGATCGAGCGCGGCGCCAACGCGCTCCTCCACACGCTGCTGGTTCTCGCCGACGCCACCGCCTGACGGCGGCGGAGACGGGGACATGAGGGCGGCGCGACGACCGGGGTTCCACGGAGCGCTCGCGGTCACGCTCTTGCTGGGCGGCTGCGCGTGGGACGCCCCCATGAGCACCGTCGTGCCCCGCTCCGACTTCGCGCGCGACATCCTGCACGTCTACGGGATCGTCACCTGGGTGGCCGTCGGCATCGCGCTGGTCGTGGGGGGCGCGCTCGCGTGGGTCATCGTCCGCTTCCGCGACCGTCCGGGTGCTCCGCGGCTGCCGGCTCAGACGCGCGGCCACACCCTGCTCGAGATCTCGTGGACGATCGCCCCCGCGCTCGTCCTGCTCGTGATCGCGATCCCGACGATCCAGGTGATCTTCCGAACGCAGGCGGCGCCGCCGCGCGAGGCGCTCGAGATCACGGTGCGCGGGCACCAGTGGTGGTGGGAGTTCCGCTACCCGACCTTCGAGGTCGTCACGGCGAACGAGCTGCACGTGCCGGCCGGACGACCGGTGGCGCTCACGCTCCAGGGTCCCGACGTGATCCACAGCTTCTGGGTGCCGCAGCTCGGGGGTAAGCGCGACGTGGTTCCCGGGCGCCTCAACCGGCTGACCTTCACCGCCGACACGCCGGGCGAGTACCGAGGCCAGTGCGCCGAGTTCTGCGGAGTCTCGCACGCCCACATGGGCATGCGGGTCATCGTCGACGCGCCGGACGCGTTCGCGCGATGGGTCGCCGCGCAGAAGGCCGAGCCGGCCGAGCTGGCCGGGCGCGCCGCGGAGGGCAAGGCGATCTTCGCGGCAAGCGCCTGCGTGGGCTGCCACACGATTCGGGGGGTGTCGAGCGGGGCGCTCGGTCCCGACCTCAGCACGTTCGGCAGCCGCCACACCCTGGCGGCCGGGCTCCTCCCGACCACCGTCGAAAACGTCACCGCGTGGCTCAAGAATCCGCCGGCTCTGAAGCCGGGCGCGAAGATGCCTGCGTTGGGCCTGACGGACGACCAGGCGCGCGCCGTCGCGACCTACTTGATCGGGCTCAAGTGATGAGCGCCCCGTCCTCGGGTCGCGTCCTTCATGGGCATCCCTCGGCCCTGCCCGGGGTCGAGACGACGGCGACCGTGCTCGGCTGGCTCACGACCGTCGATCACAAGCGGATCGGCATCCTCTACGGCGTGACCGGCTTCGCGTTCTTCCTGCTCGGCGGGCTCGAAGCGCTCCTGATCCGGCTCCAGCTGGCGGTTCCGCACAACACGGTCGTGAGCGCCCATGCCTTCAATGCGCTCTTCACGATGCACGGCACGACGATGATCTTCCTGGCGATCATGCCGTTCAACGCGGCGTTCTTCAATTACATGGTGCCGCTCCTGATCGGCGCGCGCGACGTCGCGTTCCCGCGCCTGAACGCGCTCTCCTACTGGATCTTCCTCGCGGGCGGGCTCCTCCTGAACGCGAGCCTGCTCGCCGGGACCCCGCCGGATGTCGGATGGTTCGGGTACGCCAACCTGACCTCGAAGCACTACGCGCCCGGGCCCGGCGTCGACTTCTGGATCTTGAGCCTGCAGATCCTCGGCGTCTCGTCGGTGATCGCGGCCATCAACTTCATCGTCACGATCCTCAACATGCGCGCGCCGGGCATGACCATGATGCGCATGCCGGTGTTCGTGTGGATGACCCTGGTCGTGCAGTTCCTGATCGCGCTCGCCTTCCCGCCGATCACGGTCGGTCTGATCTTCCTGATGTTCGACCGTTTCTTCGGCACGCACTTCTACGACGTGGCCGCGGGCGCCGACCTCCACCTCTGGCAGCACCTCTTCTGGATATTCGGCCACCCCGAGGTCTACATCTTGGTCCTCCCGGCGTTCGGGATCGTCTCCGAGGTGCTCCCGACCTTCGCCCGCAAGCCGCTCTTCGGCGCGCCCGTCGTCATCTACTCGGGCGTGCTGATCGGCTTCTTCGGCTTCGGGGTCTGGAGCCATCACATGTTCGCGGCCGGCATGGGGCCCGTGGCGGACTCGGCGTTCTCGATCGCGACGATGCTCATTTCGATCCCGACGGGCGTGAAGATCTTCAACTGGCTGGCAACCCTCTGGGGCGGCACGATCCGGACGACGGCGGCGTTTCATTTCGCGGTCGGCCTGGTCGGGCTCTTCACCATCGGCGGTCTCTCGGGCATCATGCACGCCTCGCCGCCCGTCGACCTCCAGCAGACGGACAGCTACTTCGTCGTCGCGCACCTGCACTACGTCCTGATCGGCGGGAGCCTCTTCGGGCTCTTCGCGGGCGCGTACTACTGGTGGCCGAAGGTCACGGGCCGCCTTCTCGGCGAGCGGCTCGGTCGGCTCCAGTTCTGGGTGCTCTTCGCCGGCTTCAACCTCGCGTTCTTCCCGCAGCACTACCTCGGCGCGCTGGGCATGCCGCGCCGCATCTATACGTATCCAGCCGACGCGGGCTGGACCGCCGGCAACTTCGCCTCGACGATCGGAGCGTTCGGCATCGGCGTGAGCGTGTTCCTCTTCATGGTCAACGCCTGGCGAAGCCTTCGTCGTGGGGCGCCGGCGCCCGCGGACCCCTGGGACGGTCGCACGCTCGAGTGGCGGACGTCTTCGCCGCCGCCGGCGCACGATTTCGACACGATCCCGCCCGTCTACGGGCGCGACTCCTACTGGCGGGAGAAATACGGTCCCCGTCGCGGCCCCGCAGCCGGTGCCACCCCGCCGTCCAGCGGCGCCGCCGCCGGGATCCACGCGGCGGTTCACCTCCCCGCGCCCTCGCACTGGCCGATCGTGGTCGCGCTGGGAATGGTGCTCGCCGCCGTCGGCGCCCTGACTCACGTTTCGATCGTTCTGCTCGGAGTCCTCCTGACGGTCTGGGGCATTTTTCGCTTCGCCCTCGAGCATCACCGGACGACGGCGCACACGGACCAGACGGGCGTGCTGGGTCTGGACCACCGCAAGATGGCGATGTGGGTCTTCCTCGGCTCCGAGTGCTTCTTCTTCGGCACGCTCGTCGCGACCTACCTCGCGTACAAGGGCCGGAGCGTCGTCGGTCCCGAGCCGCACCAGATCCTCAACATTCCGATCACGACCCTCTCCACGTTCGACCTTCTCATGTCGAGCCTGCTGATGGTGCTGGCGCTCGCCGCCGTGCAGCGCGGCGACCACCGGCAGGCACGGCTCTGGCTCTTCGGGACCGCGCTCTTCGGTCTCGTCTTCCTCGGCTTCCAGGCCTACGAGTTCACGGAGTTCGTCCACCGCGGATTCACCTTGCAGCAGAATCTGTTCGGCTCGACGTTCTTCGTGCTCACCGGGCTCCACGGCACGCACGTCGCCATCGGCGTGCTCTGGCTGCTCTCGCTCTGGGTGCTCGCCCTGCGGGGGCGGCTCGGCGTCGCCGACGCCGTCAAGGTCGAGATCGCCGGGCTCTACTGGCACTTCGTCGACGTCGTGTGGATCGCGATCTTCACGCTCGTCTATCTCATTCCCTGACGGAGGCGGACCCGTGCGCGACGAGCATCGAGACGGCGAGCATCCGACGGTCGGGACCTACGTCAGAGTGGCGCTCGTGCTGAGCGTCGTGACGGCGCTCGAGGTCGGCGTGATCTACGTCCGACAGCTCGCGCCGATCATCGTGCCGCTGCTGCTGGCGATGTCGGCCGCCAAGTTCGCGCTCGTCGCGCTCTTCTTCATGCATCTGCGCTACGACTCGCGCGTGCTCACGCTCCTGTTCGCGGGCCCGCTGGTCCTCGCGTCCGGGCTCGCGGTGGCCCTGACGACGCTGACCGGCGCATTTCTCGTGTTCGGCCGCTGATGGGCGCGCCTCCGCCGTTCGCGTGGACGTCGGGCGAGGCCCACGCCGACGTCGTGCTGGGAGCGGGCCTCCTGGCCCTGGCCTACGCGATCGCGTGGAGGCGCGGCCCGCGCGCCGGCCCCCGGGAGCCGGCGCTCTTCCTCGGCGGGGTGCTCGTCCTGCTCGTCGCGCTGAACGGCCCCCTGCACGACCTGAGCGACTACTATCTCTTCAGCGCCCACATGGTTCAGCACCTGCTCCTGACGCTCGTCGTCCCTCCCCTGCTGCTCGCCGGCACGCCGGGGTGGATGGCCGACCCGCTCATCGGGCACCTGCGACGCGGACGCTTCCTCGGCGCCCTGGCCCGCGCCGCGACCCGGCCCGTTCCCGCGCTCGGGCTCTACGCGGTGGCGCTGGTCGGCTGGCATCTTCCCGGGCCGTACGGCGCCGCGCTCGAGCGTCACGCCTGGCACGTGGTCGAGCACCTCGTCCTGATCGCGACGGCCCTCCTCGCGTGGTGGCCCGTCCTGTCGCCCTCGGCCCTCCTCCCGCGCCTCCACTACGGAGCCCAGATCCTCTACCTCTTCGCGTTCGGGCTACCGATGACGGTCGTGGCGGCGATGATCACCGGCGCCGAGCACACGCTCTATCCCTTCTACGCGGCGGCGCCCCGGCTCTTTGGTCTCACGGCGCTCGCCGACCAGCGTCTGGGCGGCCTCATCATGTGGGTGCCGGCCGGCCTGATCCCCCTGATCGCGTTCACGTGCGTCTTCTTCCGCTGGGTCGCCGCCGAGCCGGACGAGGAGGAATCCGGGGCCGTCTGGAGACCTCTGCTATGATGAAAGACCCATGAACATTTGTGTGGTCGGCGCCGGCTACGTGGGGCTCGTGACCGGCGCCGTCTTCGCCGACCTCGGCAACGAGGTCGTGTGTGTCGACAACGTCGCCGACAAGATCGGCGCGCTCCAGGCCGGCCACCTCCCCATTTACGAGCCGGGACTCGAGGAGATGGTCGCGCGCAACGTGGGCGACGGTCGCCTGTCCTTCACCACCGACCTCGCTGCCGCCGTCCGGAAATCCGTGATCGTCTTCATCGCGGTCGGGACGCCTCCGAAGGTCGATGGCGAGACGGACCTCAGCGCCGTCGAGGCCGTGGCCCGGGAGATCGGGCGGGCCATGGATCGGTACACGGTCGTGGTGAACAAGTCGACGGTCCCGGTGGGCACCGGCGAGTTCGTCCGCGAGGTGATCGAGCGCCATCAGCGACAGCCCGTGCCGTTCGACGTCGTGTCGAATCCGGAATTCCTGCGGGAAGGCTCGGCGATCGAGGACACCCTCCGGCCCGACCGCATCGTCATCGGTGCCCCGACGCAGCAGGTCGCGATGACCCTGCTGGAGCTGTACGCGCCGCTCGAGCGGCCCATGATCATCACCGACGTGCCGTCGGCGGAGATGATCAAGTACGCCTCCAACGCCTTCCTGGCGACGAAGATCTCGTTCATCAACGCCATCGCGAATATCTGCGAGCTGGCGGGCGCCGACGTCACCCAGGTCATGAAGGGCATGGGGCTCGACGCGCGGATCGGCGCCGCGTTCTTGCAAGCCGGCCTCGGCTACGGCGGCAGCTGCTTCCCGAAGGACACCGACTCCCTCGTCCACACCGCCGCGACCCTCGGCTACAAATTCGACATCCTGCGCGCCGTCGTCGACGTCAACGCCGGCCGGTCCGGGCACTTCCTCGCGATGATCGAACGGGCCCTCGCCCCGATGCACACCCGCCGCGTGGCGATCCTGGGCCTCGCGTTCAAGCCCAACACCGACGACATGCGCGAGGCCAAGTCCGTCGAGGTGATCACGCGGCTCGTCGAGCTGGGCGCGACGGTTAGCGCGTACGACCCGGTCGCCATGCCAAACGCGCGGAAGACGCTGCCGACGCTCGTCGAGTACGCCGACTCCCCGTACGCCGCGGCGGCGGGCGCCGACGGGGTCGCGCTCATCACGGAGTGGAACGAGTTCAAGTTCCTGAATCTGGAGCGGTTGCGGACCGTGATGCGGCGCCCCGTCGTCTTCGACGGTAGAAACCTCTGGGAGGCCGAACGAATGCGACGCCTGGGCTTCGAGTACTACTCGATCGGCCGTAAGCCCGTCCGCCGCTCGTAGGATCCGCGATGCGGGTGCTGGTCACAGGCGGGGCGGGGTTCATCGGCTCTCACCTCTGCGAGTTCTTCCTCGGCAAGGGCTGGGACGTCGTCTGCATGGACGACTTCGTCACCGGGTCGCGGGACAACGTCGCCGCCGTCGGATCGCGACGCGGTTTCACGCTCGTGGAGCACGACGTCACCGAGTACATCCGCCTCGACGGGCAACTCGACTGGGTGCTGCACTTCGCCAGCCCGGCGTCGCCTCTCGATTACCTCGAGCTGCCGATCCAGACGCTGAAGGTCGGCGCGCTCGGCACGCACAACGCGCTCGGGGTGGCGAAGGCCAAGGGCGCGCGCTTCCTGCTCGCCTCGACCTCGGAGGTCTACGGCGACCCCCTCGTGCACCCCCAGCCCGAGGACTACTGGGGCCACGTGAATCCGGTCGGGCCGCGCGGCGTGTACGACGAGGCCAAGCGGTTCGGCGAGGCGATCACCATGGCGTACCATCGCTACCACGGTATCGACACTCGCATCGTGCGCATCTTCAACACCTTCGGGCCCCGCATGCGGCTCAAGGACGGACGCGCGATCCCGGCGTTCATGGGTCAGGCGCTGACGGGGGCGCCCATCACCGTCTTCGGCGACGGCGCACAGACGCGCTCGTTCCAGTACATCAGTGACCTCATCGACGGTCTCTGGCGGCTCATGCAGGCGCCGGTGAACGACCCGGTCAACATCGGCAACCCGCAGGAGATGACGTTGCTGGAGCTCGCCAAGCGCATCATCCGGCTCACCGGGTCGCGGAGCGAGATCGTGTTCCGGCCGCTGCCGGTCGACGACCCCAAGGTGCGCCAGCCCGACATCGGACGGGCGCGCGCGTTGCTCGGGTGGGAGCCACGCGTGGACACCGACGAGGGGTTGCGGCTCACCGTCGACTGGTTTCGGGAGAAGCTCCGCGCATGAGGGTTCTCGTCACGGGTGGCGCCGGCTTCGTCGGCTCTCACGTCGTGGACCGCCTGCTCGCGGACGGGCACGCGGTGGACGTGGTCGACAACCTGGCCACGGGGCGGCGCGAGCGGGTGCACCCCGCGGCGCGACTCCACGTCTGCGACCTGCGCGACGCGCGGCTAGACGCGGTGGTCGCCGCCGCGCGCCCTGGAGTCGTCGTCCACATTGCCGCCCAGGCCGCGGTCTCGCGCTCGGTCGCGGACCCGCGCCTCGACGCGAGCGTCAACGTGCTGGGGACGATCGCCCTGCTCGAGGCGTGCCGGCGCGTCGGTGTCGGCCGGGCCGTCTACACCTCCACCGGTGGCGCCGGGTACGGGGATACGGACGTCCTTCCGACCCCGGAAGACCATCCCCTCCGGCCCGCCTCGCCGTACGGCGTGTCGAAGATCACCGCCGAGCGGTACCTCGAGTGCTGGGCGGGCCTGACGGGCGGCCGCGCGCTGACGCTTCGCCTGGCGAATGTCTACGGCCCGCGCCAGGACCCCGCGGGCGAGGCCGGCGTCATCGCGATCTTCGCGTCGCGACTCCTCGCCGGAGACCGGTGCGTCGTGAACGGCGATGGCGAGCAGACGCGCGACTACGTCTACGTCGGCGACGTCGCCGACGCGGTGGTGCGCGCAGTCGCGGCCGCCGACGTGACCGGAGTCGCGAACATCGGTACCGGCGTCGAGACGACGGTGAACGAGCTCTGTCGGCGGCTGGCGCGGCTCACCGGCGTCGGTCGCGCCGCGGAGCACGCCCCGGCCAAGCCCGGCGAGCAGCGGCGCAGCCTGCTCGACGCGGCCCGCGCCAAGGCGCTGCTCGGGTGGAGTGCGACGACGCCGCTCGACGAGGGTCTCGCGCAGACCGTCGCCTGGTTCCGGAAGGAGCTTCGAGCATGATCGACGAAGAGCTGAAAGCGATCCTCGCCTGCCCGGCATGCAAGGGCGACCTCCTCTTCGAGGAGACGCGGATCATCTGCCCCGCCTGCCGCAAGGCCTACCCCATCCGGGACGGGATCCCGGTGATGCTGATCAGCGAGGCCGAACCCTGGTCACCTGGTAGGTAGATGGCCAGTGAGCATGCGCTGCAGGCGGTGATCCTGGCCGGCGGCCAGGGCACGCGCCTGCGGCCGTTGACGCTCTCGCGCGCGAAGCCCGTCGTGCCGCTCCTGAACCGCCCCATCCTCGCCTATCAGTTCGCATTGCTGAAAACGCACGGCGTCTCCGACGTCGTGCTGGCGTGCTCCTACCGCGTGGCGGACGTGCGCGCCGCGCTCGGCGACGCCGAGCACCTCGGCGTCAAGCTCCGGTACGTCGTCGAGAACGAGCCGCTCGGGACGGGCGGCGGCGTCCGCAACGCCTCCGACCTGGTCTCGGGGACGCTCTTCGTGCTGAACGGCGACATCCTCACCGACCCCGACCTGACCGCGATGCGACGGCTCCACGAGAGTCGTCGCTCGCGCACGACCATCTTTCTCCAGTCGGTGCCGGACCCGCGCCAGTACGGTCTCGTCGAGACCGACGCGAGCGGGCGTCTGCGCCGGTTCCGCGAGAAGCCGACCGCTGACGACAAGATCACGACCAACACGGTCAACGCGGGAATCTACCTCATCGACGCCGAGTTGCTCGGCCGGATCCCGCGGGACCGCGCGAGCTCGATCGAGCGCGAGTTCTTTCCTGCCCTGATCGCAGACGGGATCCCGTGCTTCGGCTGGTGCCCGACCGCGTACTGGCGCGATATAGGAACCCCGTCGGCGTACCGCGCCGCCCAGATCGACCTACTCCACGGGCGGGTGGGCATTCCCCTGTCACCCCTCGGGAATCCCCTCGACGGGAGTTGGATCGGCGACGGCTCCGTCGCGCCCGAGGCCCGGATCATCGCGCCCTCGGTGGTGGGCGCGGGCGCCGCGCTCGGCCCGCGTTGCCGCGTCGGTCCGGGCGCTGTCGTCGGCGACGGCTCGACGATCGGCCCTGACGCGCGCGTCGAAGGCGCCATCCTGTGGGAACGCGTCGAAGTCGGGGCCGGCGCCGTGCTCCAGGACTGTGTGGTCGGTGCGGACGTCAAGATCGGCGCCTACGCACGCGTGGGGCCCGAGGTGGTGCTCGAGTCGGGCGCGGTCGTCCCCGAACACGCTACGCTCACCCGCTGAGCCGGCCGAGGCCCGGGCGCGCGCCGCGCTCGGGCCGGGGCGCGCGCCAGACGGCGTGGCGCGCCCAGGCCACCGCGACGCGGCGTGTTAGACTGAACCGATGGTCCTGAATCGCATCCGCAATTTTTCGATTGTCGCCCACATCGATCACGGGAAGTCGACGCTCGCGGATCGGCTCTTGTCCCTCACCGGCACCATGGACGCGAAGAAGGCGGTCGACCAGGTCCTCGACTCCATGGACCTCGAGCGCGAGCGCGGGATCACGATAAAGGCGCACACGGTGCGTCTGCTGTACCGGGCGCGCGACGGCCAGGAATACACGCTCAATCTCATCGACACGCCCGGGCACGTCGACTTCTCGTACGAGGTGTCACGGGCGCTGGCGGCGTGCGAGGGGGCCGTCCTCATCGTCGACGCCGCCCAGGGGATCGAGGCGCAGACGCTGGCCAACTTCTACCTCGCGAGCGACGCGAGCCTCACCATCGTCCCCGTGATCAACAAGATCGACCTCCCGGCGGCCGACCTCGAGGGAACGCGCGCGCAGATCACCGAGACCCTCGAGCTCGACGGCAGCGAGGCGCTCGCCATCTCGGCCAAGCACGGGACCGGCGTCCCGGAGGTGCTCGAAGCGATCGTCGCCCGCATCCCGCCCCCGCAGGGCGATCCGGACGCGCCGCTCAAGGCGCTCGTCTTCGACTCGTTCTACGACTCCTACCAGGGTGTCGTCGTCTACGTGCGCCTCACGGACGGCCGCGTGCGGCCGGGGACGCGCATTCTCCTCATGTCCAACGGCCGGTCGTACGACGTTCAGCAGGTCGGCGTCTTCAGCCCGGACATGCGGCCCGTCGACGAGCTGTCCGCCGGCCAGGTCGGCTACATCACGGCGTCGATCAAGCGGGTCGCCGACGCGAAGGTCGGCGAGACGATCACCGAGACCGCACGGCCCACCGCGGCGGCGTTCCCCGGCTATCGCGACGCCAAGCCCATGGTCTTCGCGGGCCTCTACTCGATCGAGGACACGGACTACGAGGCGCTCCGGGACGCTCTCGAAAAGCTCCGCCTCAACGATCCGGCCTTCACCTACGAGCCCGAGACCTCGCTCGCGCTGGGATACGGCTTCCGCTGCGGGTTCCTCGGCATGCTGCACATGGAGATCGTCCAGGAGCGGCTCGAGCGGGAGTTCGATCTCTCGCTGATCGTGACGGCGCCGAGCGTGCAGTACCGGATCCTCACCACCGCGGGCGAGGTGCTCGACATCGACAATCCGTCCAGGCTGCCGACGCCGGATCGGATCGAGCAGATGGACGAGCCCTACGTGAAGTCCTCGGTCTTCGTGCCGACGGAGTTCATGACGGCGATCTACAAGCTCGCCCAGGAAAAGCGCGGCGAGCATCGCTCGCTCGAGTACCACGGCAAGCGCGTGCACATCCGCTTCGACTTCCCGCTCGCCGAGATCGTCGTCGATTTCTATGACCGGCTGAAGTCGATCTCGAAGGGCTACGCGTCGTTCGACTACGAGCTCTCGGAGTTCCGCCCGTCGGACCTCGTGAAGCTCGACATCCTGCTGAACGGCGACCCGGTCGACGCGCTCTCGATCATCGTGCACCGCGACAAGGCCTACGAGAAGGGCAAGGCGCTGGTCGAGAAGCTGCGCGCCGTGATCCCCCGCCAGCTCTTCGAGGTCGCCATCCAGGCGGCGATCGGGAGCCGGGTCATCGCCCGCGAGACCGTCAAGGCGATGGGCAAGAACGTGACGGCGAAGTGCTACGGCGGCGACATCACGCGCAAGCGCAAGCTGCTGGAGCGCCAGAAGGAAGGAAAGAAGCGGATGAAGCAAGTCGGGAAGGTGGAGGTCCCCCAGGAAGCGTTCCTCTCCGTACTCAAGAGCTGACCATGGACGACCGGAAGATCGAGATCGAAGCCAGTCCCGCGCTCACCACCGACAAGGTCGAGCCGAAGCAACGCCGGAAGTCCATCGTTCGCGAGTACGCCGAGGCGATCGCGATCGCGGTCCTGTTGGCGCTCGTCATCCGGTCGCTCGTCGTGCAGGCCTTCACCATCCCGTCCGGCTCGATGATGGACACGCTGCTGGTCGGCGACTACATCCTGGTCAACAAGTTCCTCTACGGCCCCGAGCTGCCCCTGACCGAGTGGCGCTTGCCGGCGATCCGCGATCCGCGGCGCGGCGACATCATCGTGTTCAAGTACCCGCAAGACGAGAAGCGCGACTTCATCAAGCGGATCGTCGCGACCCCGGGCGAGCGCGTGCAGGTCCGCGGCCATCAGGTCCTGGTCAACGGCAAACCCCTCCGGGAGCCCTACACGAAGTTCGCCGACTCCGGGTCGGTGCGCGGCGGGGAAGCCTACTGCGGGTACGCCTACGGCTGCGAGCCCACGACCGTCCCGGCCGACTCCTACTTCGTGATGGGCGACAACCGCGACAACTCGCAGGACAGCCGGTACTGGGGCTTCGTCAAGCGCGACAAGATCAAGGGCAAGGCCTTCCTCATCTACTGGTCCTGGGACGGCGACCGGCACTGGCTGCGCTGGTGGCGACTCGCGAACTATATCCCGTAGTACTGTGGCTAGCGAGGGTAGCGGATCGCGCGAAGGCCGTGTTGTTGTAGCGGGGTCCATGAGCACGGGTTTGACCGAGGGTGGCCTGAGTCAGATGCGACCCGGCTCCGTACCGGCGGACAACCCTTTTGTTGTAGCGGGGTCCTTGAGCCCGGCTCGCACCGGGGGTGGCCTGAGACAGATGCGATCCGGCTCCGGGTCCGCGGACAACCCTTGGGCCTGAGTCAGATGCGGCCCGGCTCCGGGTCCGCGGACAATGCGTCGGACGGTCTTGCCGGTTCCGCTCCCGCTGACCGCTCGCTCGGCTCGGTGTTGGCGGACAATCCGCCGGAGGCGGAGGCGCTGGGGCTGTACGTCCATGTCCCGTTCTGCGCGAAGCGGTGCGGGTACTGCAGCTTCAACACCGCACCGCTCGAGGACGGAGCGATGGCGCGCTATCTCGAGGCGCTCCATCGCGAGATCGACCTGCTCGGCGCGGTCGCGTGGTCGCCGCGCGTGCGGCTCGCGACCGTCTTCCTGGGCGGCGGCACGCCTTCGCTCCTGGCCGCCGAGGATCTCGCGGCGGCGCTCGAGCGGATCCGTGCGCGGCTCGACGTCGCCGTGGATGCCGAGATCACCGTCGAGTGCAACCCCGAGAGCGTGACGCGCGAGAAGCTCGAGGGGTACCGCGCCGCCGGCGTCAACCGGCTGAGCCTGGGCGTCCAGTCGCTCGACGACTCGATCCTCCCGCGGCTCGGCCGGCTCCACGACGCGCGTGGAGCCCGCGCGGCCTTCGAGGCGGCGCGGGAGGCCGGGTGCGCCAATCTGAGCGTCGACCTCATGTACGGCTTGCCCGGCCTCGACCTCGACGGGTGGACGCGGGTCGTCGACGCCGTGCTCGACTGGCGGCCCGATCATCTCTCCGCCTACGGGCTGACCCTGGATGCCGGCAGTCTCTGGGGCGCGGCGGGCGTCGACGGTCTGCCGACGGAACAGACGCAGGTCGACCAGTACTGGCGGCTCGCGCGCGCCGCCGTGGCGAGGGGCTTGGAACACTACGAGATCTCCAACTACGCGCGGCCCGGCTTCCGCTCGCGCCACAACCAGATCTACTGGCATGCGGCCGAGTACCTCGCCGCCGGGCCCGGCGCCTGCGGGTTCGTCGGCCGGGTGCGCTACGCCAACGTCAAGGCGACGTCGCGTTACTGCGAGGTGCTCGCGGGCGGTGACCTCCCCGTCGCGTCCTTCGAGCGCCTCTCGCCGCGGCAGCGCCTCGCCGAGCGGCTGTTCCTCGGTCTCCGCACGGCCGACGGCATCCCCGCGACGTGGCTCGAGGCGCGGCTCGACGGCGACCCGCGCCTCCGCCGACGGGTCGACGCGTGGCGCGCGCAGGCGTTGCTGGTCGACGCCGGCGACCGCGTCCGGATGACCGAGGCGGGGTTCCTCCTGTCCGACGCGCTCTTCGTCGAATTGCTATAATTCCAGGCGATGGATGCCCGTCATCGCGACGTACTGGTTGCGGTCATCCGCGAGTACGTCGACTCGACCGAGCCGGTCGGCTCCCGCGTTCTCGCCCGACGGCATTTCCCGAACCTCTCGGCGGCCACGCTCCGGAACGTCATGGCCGACCTCGAGGAGATGGGCTACCTGGTCCAGCCCCACACGAGCGCGGGCCGAGTGCCCACGGACAAGGCGTACCGCTTCTACGTGGAGTCCTTCCCACCGCCGCAGAGCTCGTCGAGGTCCGGTGAGACCCTGCCGACGCGCGGCTCCGGGATCGACGGCTTCATGGAGCGGACGTCCTCGCACCTGTCGAGCGCGACGAAGCTGACGGGCCTCCTGCTGGCGCCCCCGCTCAAGCAGACCACGCTCGCCCGGGTCGACCTGATCCCGCTCGAGGACGATCGCGCGCTCGCCGTCCTGGTGACCGACGCCGGCTGGGTCACCGCCCGCGCGGTGACCCTCGACCCTCCGCTCGCCATCGACGAGGTGCGCGCCCTCGGGCGCGAGCTCAACCGGCGCTACAGCGGCCACACCGTGCAGGATGTCGTCGACATGGAGACGAAGCCCAGCGATCCCCTCGACGCGCTGCACATCCGGGCGCGCGGAGTCACCGAGCAGATCGTCGCGCTGCTGCGCGGCCGTACCCTCTACGTCAGCGGCGCGATCAACATGCTCGACCACCCGGAGTTCTTGAACCTCGAGACGACCCGCGAGCTGCTCCGGACCTTCGAGCAGAAGGAGCGCCTGGCGGACCTGATGACGGCGCTCGCCGGCGCCGAGGGCGTGAACGTGACGATCGGCGAGGAGAACCCGGTCGCCGAGATGCGTGAGTGCACGCTCATCACCTCGACGTATCTCTACCGCGACCAGGTCATCGGAATCCTCGGCGTCGTCGGCCCGCGACGCTTGCCCTACCCCGAGGTCATCGCGGTCGTCAACGAGACGGCTCGCCACGTCACCGACGCTCTCGCCCGCGTCCGCCAGGATCTTTATTTGCCGTCGTAGCGCTTGAGTCGGAGGGGGCGGGGCCGGGGTGTTGGCGGGGCCGCCCGGGATCCGACGGCTGAAATCCGGGGCCGAGAAATCCTGCGCGCTGCGCGAGTGCAACGCTGACTACACGGATCCCGGGCGACCCCGCCAGCACCCCGGCCCCGCCCCCTCCGAGACCCGCGATACGACGCTGCTATAATTCATACGTTATGGACGAGTCGAACGTGCAGAACCCTGAGCCTGTCGAGTCCGCTCCGTCCGCAGGGGCGCAGACCGAGACGGTCGAGGAGCTGAGGCGGCAGGTCGAAGAGCGGCAGGACCGGCTGCTGCGCGCGCTCGCCGAGGCCGAGAACATCAGGCGCCGGACCCAGCGGGAGCGCGACGATTACATCCGCTACGCGAACGAATCGCTGCTCCGCGACCTCATTCCCGTAGTCGACAACCTGGAGCGGGCGCTCGAGGCGGCGCGGGCGACCGGCGAGGCCTCGGGCGTCGTCGGGGGCGTCGAGTTGATCCAGCGCGAGCTCCTCAAGGTGCTGGAGCGCGCCGGCGTCACGCGCTACTCCGCCCTCGGCCAGCCGTTCGATCCAGCCCGTCACGAGGCGATCGCGCGGGTGGTGAGCGCGGACGCGAAGCCGGGCACCGTGGTCGGCGAGACGCTGCCGGGCTACCTGCTGCACAACCGCGTGCTGCGCGCCGCGCTCGTGTCCGTCGCCGCCGCGCCGGACGAGGACGCCTGAGTCCGGTGGCGCGCGACTACTACGAGGTGCTCGGCGTCGCGCGCACCGCCGGCGAGGTCGAGATCAAGAAGGCCTACCGGCAGCTCGCGATGCAGTTCCACCCCGACCGCAACCGCGGCAACAAGGACGCCGAGGAGCGCTTCAAAGAGGTGAACGAGGCGTACGCCGTGCTGTCCGATCCTGACAAGCGCGCCCACTTCGACCGCTTCGGGACCGCGGGTCCCGGTGCCGGACCCGGGTTCGGCGACACGGGCTTCGGGACCCTCTTCGAGGACATCTTCGAGAACTTCTTCTCCGGCGGCGGCCGCGGGCGTGGCTCGCGCGCCGCGCGCGGTGAAGACCTCCAGTACGAGCTGAAGATCACCCTCGAGGACGCCGCCGCCGGACTCGAGACGAAGATCCAGATCCCGCGCCTGGAGCGTTGCGAGGCCTGCGCCGGGGCCGGCGTCGAGCCGGGGAGCCGCCTGGACACGTGTGACATGTGCCGCGGCGCCGGCGAGGTCCGGCGCAATCACGGTTTCCTGACCGTGGCGCAGACCTGCCCCAAGTGCCAGGGCGCGGGCCAGCTCAACCGCTCGCCCTGCCGGGAATGCCGCGGCGAGGGCCGGCGACGGGCGGAGCGCCTGCTGAGCGTCAAGATCCCCGCGGGAATCGAGGACCGGATGCAGCTCCGGATCAGCGGCGAGGGTTCGGGCGGCCTCAACGGGGGACCGGCCGGCGACCTGTACGTGCTCGTGCGCCTTCGCGAGCACGAGCTGTTCACCCGCCAGGGTGCCGACCTGCACTGCGAGGTGCCGCTCTCGTTCGTCCACCTGGCCCTGGGCCACGAGGTCGAGGTGCCCGCCCTCGACGGCGTGACCAGGCTGAAGGTCCCGGCGGGCACCCAGCCCAACGAGGTGCTGCGGCTCCGGGGCAAGGGCATGCCGCGCTTGCGTCAGCGTGGGCACGGCGATGCCTGCTACCACGTCGTGCTCGAAGTCCCGCAGAAGCTCAACGCGCGACAGCGAGAGGCGCTCGCGAACTTCGAGGCGGCCTCGAAGGACGAACGGGGACCACTGGCGGCGGCGTTCTTCGAGCGGGTGAAGAAGCTCCTCGGCTGAGCCGATGTCATCCTCCCGCTACTGGGAGCTCACCGTCGGCGTACCGGGCGATCTCTCCGAGGGACTGACCAACCTCGCGTGGGAGCTCGGCGCGCTGGGCGTCGTCGAGGAGGAGCGGCCCGGGAGCGGCGCGCGGCTCCGCGCGTTCTTCCCCGAGACGGTCTTCGCGAGCGCGCTCGAGGAGAGCGTCCGGCAATACCTCGACGGGCTGCGCGAGCTGGGCTTCGAGCCCGCTACCGACCTTCACGTCGTGGCACTCGCCGACGAGAATTGGGCGGACGCGTGGCGCGCCCACTTCACGCCCCGCGCCGTCGGGCGGAGGCTCCTGATCGTCCCGCCCTGGGACCGCCCACCGGCGAACGGACGAACCGTGATCACGATCGAGCCCGGGCGCGCGTTCGGAACGGGTCACCACGGAACCACCGCCGGGTGCCTCGAGGCGCTCGAGTCCGCCATCGACCGTGACCGCCCAGCGCGGATGATCGACGTGGGCACCGGATCGGGTATCCTGGCGATCGCCGCCGCGCGGCTGGGCGTGGGCGGGGTCCTCGCGGTTGACGACGACCCGGACGCCGTCGCGTGCGCGATGGCGAACGCCGCGCGCAACCACGTCTCCGACCGCGTGCGGTGCGTGCTCGCCGACGCGGGAGGGCTCGAGGAGGCGCCAGTCCCCCTGGTCGTCGCCAATCTGCTGTCGGCGGCCCACCGGCGACTCGCGCCCCGCTACGGGCGCGCGCTGCTTCCGGGTGGGACGCTGCTCCTCGGTGGCATCCTCGACGGCGAAGAGGCGGACGTCACGGCCGCGCTCGGCGGCCATGGGTTCGTCCCCCGCGCGTCCCTCTCGGTGGAAGGCTGGACCACGCTAGAGCTCCGTGCGCCGCTTCACGATCACGCCTGAGCGGATCCGCGGCGGCCGGGTCTTCTTCGACCGCGACGAGTCGCGCCATCTCGCGCGCGTCCTCCGGCTCCGGGCCGGCGACACCGTGCTCGCCACCGACGGCGCTGGCCGCGAGTACACGGTGCGCCTCGAGACGGTCGGCGAGGAGGCGACGGGCACGGTGCTCGGAGTCGCCACGCGCGGGCGCGAGTCGCCGGTCCAGATCACCCTCCTGCAGTCCGTCCCCAAGGGCGACAAGATGGAGTCGATCGTGCGCGCGTCGACGGAGCTCGGCGTGGCGAGGGTCGTCCCGGTGCTGACGGCGCGGACCGTCGTCACCCTCGAACCCGGCCGGTGGCGGGATCGGGCGCGGCGCTGGCAGCGCGTCGCGAAGGAGGCGGCCAAGCAGTGCGGCCGCGCGGTTGTCCCTCCGGTCGACGTGCCCCGTCCCCTCGGCGACGTCCTGGCGCTCGAGGAGCCTGCCGACCTGCGGCTGTGCTTGTGGGAAGGCGCGGTCAGCGCCGACCGGCAGGGCGGGGAGCAGGCTCGCGTGCTCGGAACCACACTCGCCGCGAGCCTGCCCTCCGCCCTGCCGGGCGGCGCGGGTATCCATCTTCTCGTAGGGCCGGAGGGCGGGCTGTCTTGGGAGGAAGTCGAGAGTGTCCGAGCACGGAACTGGACGATCGTCGGCGTCGGCCCGCGCATTCTGCGAGCCGAGACGGCGGGACCGGCGATCATCGCGGTGCTGCAGGCGCGGTTCGGAGACCTCGGCGCGGACGGATGAGCGCGCTCGCGGCCGGCTGGGAGCACTTCGAGACCGAGGCCGACGTAGGCGTTCGCGCCTGGGGCTCGACGCGCGCGGAAGCGTTCGCCCAGGCGGCGCTCGGAGTCTTCGCGCTGATCGTGACACCCGAGGAGGTCGAGGAGCGAGAGCGCCGCGAGGTTCGGGCCCAGGCGGATTCTCCGGAGCGCCTGCTCGCCGGCTGGATCAACGAGTGCCTCTACGTCCACGAGATCGAGGGCTTCGTGGTGCGCCGCGTGGAGGTGGAAGCGTGCACCGGGACGCTCGTCCACGGTACGCTCCACGGAGAGGAGATGGACGCCGGCCGCCACCGGCTCGGGACGATCGTCAAGGCGGCCACCCTCCACCGGCTGGTCGTGGCCGAGCTGGACGGCCACCACGAGGTCCGTGTCATCGTCGACGTGTGATGTCTCGCATCCGAGACACGAGGCCGACCATCCCGTGTCTTCGGCGCCACCTCGACGATCCGTAAATTCGCCTCTAGTCAAGTAAATCATATAGTTGCTGGCGTGGATACCCCTGGCACCCCAGTTGCTCTTTCCCGGTCCGGTCCATGCGCCAGCACACCATCCGAAAACCCGTCGACATCGAGGGCGTTGGTCTGCACTCGGGCAAGGTCGCCCGCGTCACCCTCTCACCCGCACCAGCGGACGCCGGCGTGGTGTTCAAGGTCCGCTCGACAGGCGAGCGCATTCCAGCGAGGCCCGAGAGTGTCGTCAACTCGCACTACGCGACCACGGTAGGGGTGAACGGGACACGCATCCAGACCGTCGAGCACCTCATGGCGGCCGCGGTGGGGCTCGGCATCGACAATCTCGAGATCGAGGTGGACGGGCCCGAGATCCCGGCCCTCGACGGGAGCGCGAAGCCCTTCGTCGCGCTGCTCGCCTACGCCGGCCGCGTGCAGCAATCGGCCCGGCGCCGGATGCTGACGCTTCCGTGTCCGCTCCGGGTGGGCAGTGGCGCGCGGTGGATGCAGATCGTCCCCTCCGACACGTTCCGCATCAGCTACACGCTGGACAACGATCACCCGGCGATCGGGACGCAGGTCCTCTCGTGGTCGCCCACCGAGCGGTCGTTCGTCGAGGAGTTCGCGCCGGCGCGCACGTACGGGTTCCTCAAGGACCTCGGGCTCATGCGGAAGAACGGCCTCGCGCGGGGCGGCTCACTCGACAACGCGATCGTGCTCGGCAATCGCGGCCCGCTGAACGGGCTCCGCTACCGCGACGAATTCGTCCGGCACAAGATCCTGGACCTGATCGGGGACCTCGCCCTGCTGGGTCGCCAGATCCGCGCGCACGTCATCGCGCGCAACGGCGGCCACGCGCTCAACCTCGAGCTCGTGCTCGCGGTCCAGCGCGCCGTCGGCCTCGAGCGACGAGCCGCGGTGGCCGCCGCCGCGGCGGCGTCCGAAGACGCCGCGCGGCGGGAGGGCTTCGTGCCGGCGCCCGGCCTCGCCGCGATCTGACCGGCCCTTCGTCGCAGCCCTCTTTTATGGCCGCGCCTCGGCCCGCGGGGCCCCAGCCCCGCGACGGCCTGCGCCGCGCACGACCACGCTATAATGAGCCGTCCGTCGTATGCGTGCCCTGCGGTTCCTCAGTCATCTCGTCGCGGCAGCGTTGGCGCTGGCCTTCGTCGCGCCGGCGCGCGCCGAGTTGCGCATCAGCGACCTGGACGTCTTCCTGAACGACCATGAGGTGACCGTCCACGTCGTGTTGCTGGGGGCCCTGCCCGACGGACTCCACGAGGGCATTCAGAGCGGGATCCCGGCGCACGTGCGCCTCGTCATCGAGCTGTGGCAGTACCAACGCCTGCTACCCGACCGGATGCTGATCACGAAGACCATCGAGCGGACGCTCGCCTACAACGTGGTGACCAAGGAATTCAAGGTGGCGGCGCTCCAGGGGGAGATCCGGCCCATCTTCACCACGCGCGACCTGCGCGACGCCCAACGGGTTCTCTCCGACATCCGCGGCGTCAAGATGACGCCCGCCGCGACGCTCGATCCCGCGGCGGTGATCTACGTGCGCGTCTCCGCGACGGCGGCGTTGAACGGCGAGAACACCTTTGTGGCCCGGATGAACGGCACGGCTGAGCAAGCCGCCCGCCAGTCCGACTACCGTACGATCCAGCGGGTTCAATGACGCCAACAGTACCGCGATCAGGCCACCCCCGGCTCGAGCCGGCCTCATGGTCCCCGCTACAAATCACGCCACCCGCACCGCGATCAGGCCACCCCAGGCTCGAGCCGGCACGGGCCGCGCGACAACGATGCCGCTCCTGAGCGACGAGAACCGGCGCAAGCGCAACCTGGTCATTCTGGCCGGGTTCGTGCTGCTGGTGGGCACGGCGAACCTCCTGGACATCGGGGTCTACGCGCCGGAATTGCCGCTCGCGTCCAACATCGCCGTCTTCGCCCTGCTCAACCTGAACCTGATCGTGCTGCTGCTGCTGGTGCTGCTCCTGTTCCGGAACCTGGTCAAGCTCTGGTTCGAGCGGCGCGAGAACGTGATCGGCGCCAAGTTCAAGGCGAAGCTCGTGCTGGCGTTCCTCACGCTCTCGCTCATCCCGTCGACGCTCATCTTCCTCATCGCCTCCAATTTCATCAACAAGTCGATCGAGGGGTGGTTCAAGCCGCAGGTCGAGCGCCCGCTGGATCAGGCGCTCGCGGTCGCGCAAACCTATTACGGCAACCTCGAGCGCACCGCGCTCCGCCACGCGCAGCAGATCGGCCGCGTGGTCGATCGCGATGGGCTGCTCGCCGACGACCGGCGCGAGGCGCTGGCGGCCTATCTCGTCGAGCAGCAGGACCGGCTGGGGATCAGCGCGATCACCGTCTTCGGCCCGCAGGGCCAAGAGCTGGTCCACGTCAAGGATCCGATCCTGGGCGATCTCGCGACCCGCGAAGTCAACGAGGCCCAGCTGCGCCAGGGCGCCGCCGGGCAGGAGCTCACCACGGTGCGCGAGCTCACGTCCGGCGACCTCGTCGAAGCCGTGGTGCCGATCTGGGCGGCCCGAGCCGGCGAGCGCAGCGTCGTGGGCGTGGTGGTCGTGGGCACGCACGTCACCGAGCGGCTCGAGGCACGGGTGCGCGCCATCTCGCAGGCGTTCCGAGAGTACAAGCAGCTCAAGCTGCTGAAGACGCCGATCAAGGGCATCTACATCCTGCTGTTCCTGCTCATGACCCTCATCGTCGTGTTCTCGTTCACGTGGTTCGGCCTCTACCTGGCGCGCGGGATCACCGGGCCCATCGAGCAGCTCGCCGAGGGCACGCGCGAGGTCGCCGCCGGCAACCTCGCCTACAAGGTGCAGGCCCGCGGGGACGACGAGATCGGCGTCCTGATCAAGTCGTTCAATCGCATGACGGACGACCTGGGGCAGTCCAAGCGGCAGCTCGAAGAGGCATATCTCGACCTGTCCGACAAGCACACCGAGCTCGAGGATCGGCGCGTCTACATCGAGACCGTTCTCGAGGCCATCGCCACCGGCGTGGTCTCCTTCGACCCGCTGGGGCGCCTGACGACCATCAACCGCGCCGCCGCGCGCATGCTCGGCGTGAACGAGTCGACGGCCGTCGGACGCCTGCTCGAGGAGGTCTTCGCCGGTCCAGACCTCAAAACCGTGGTGGCGCAGGTGCAACGCACGCGGCGCCCCAAGGCCGCCAGCGCGGAGCTCGAGTTCCAGCTGCGACGCGCCGGCGCCACGCTCTCGCTCCTCGCCTCCGCGACGGCGCTCCGGAGCCCGGACGGCGAGTACGCGGGCGCCGTCCTGGTCCTCGACGACCTGACAGAGCTGCTGAAGGCCCAGCGGGTGGCGGCGTGGCGCGAGGTCGCGCAGCGGATCGCCCACGAGATCAAGAATCCGCTGACGCCGATCCAGCTCTCCGCCCAGCGGCTGCGCCGGCGGCTGGCTCGCACCCCCGGCGAGGAGCGACTGGTGCTCGAGTGCACCGAGACGATCATCCACGAGGTCGACGGCCTCAAGCGCCTGGTGGACGAGTTCTCGCGCTTCGCCCGGATGCCGGTGCTCGCCCCGCGGCCGACCGACGTGCGCCAGCTCATCGACAGCGTCGCGAGCCTCTACCGCGAGTCCCACCCGGCCCTCTCGATCACGACGCATCATCCCGATGACCTCCCGCTGCTCGAGGTCGACCCGGACCACATCAAGCGCGCCGTCCTCAACCTCGTCGACAACGCGGTCGAGGCGGTCGGCGGCACCGGGGACGTGCGCGTCGAGACCGTACACGTGCCCGGGACGGGGCACGCGCGCATCATCGTGGCCGACGACGGTCCGGGCATCAGCCCCGAGGACAAGGAAAAGCTCTTCCTGCCGTACTTCTCGACGAAGGTCGCGGGGATGGGGCTCGGGCTGTCGATCGTGCACGAGATCGTGAGCGAGCACGGCGGCACGATCTGGATCGAGGACAACGCGCCCCGGGGAACCCGCTTCGTCGTCGAGGTCCCGGTGTCGCGGGCCGTCGTCACGGTCGAGGCCTGACATGGCGCCCGGGTGCGACCGCGAGGATAGCGTGGCCCACGCCCGCGACTACAGATTCGCGCGCGTGAGCGCGCTTGCGCCTGGGGCGCGGCGGCGAGGCTGACATGGCCGGCGAGCACATCTTCGCGCGCGTGAGCGCGCTTGCGCCTGGGGCGCGGCGGCGAGGCTGACATGGCCGGCGAGCACATATTGATAGTCGACGACGAGCCGGCCATCCGGTCGACTCTCCGCGACGTCCTGGAGGACGAGGGCTATCGCGTCTCGGCGGTCGGCGGCGGCGCCGATGCGCTCCGGTTCTTCGCCGACGAGCTGCCGGAGCTGACGTTTCTCGACATCTGGATGGACCGGATGGACGGGCTCGAGACCCTCGCCGAGATCAAGCGGGCGCGGCCCGAGGCGGTCGTCGTCATGATTTCCGGCCACGGCACGATCGAGACCGCCGTCAAGGCGACGCGCCTGGGCGCCTACGACTTCGTCGAGAAGCCGCTGTCCCTCGAGAAGATCCTGGTCACGATCAGCCGCGCCCTCGAGCACGCCCGGCTCGAGCGCGAGAACGCGACGCTCCGCGCGAGCCTCGAGCAGCGGACCGAGCTCGTCGGCGAGAGCTCGGCGATCCGGGCGCTCCGCGAGCAGATCACGACCGCCGCGCCCAGCAACGGCCGCGTGCTGATCCACGGCGAGAACGGCAGCGGCAAGGAGCTGGTGGCGCGGGCCATCCACGTCAACTCCGCCCGCCGCGAGCGCGCCTTCGTCGAGGTCAACTGCGCCGCGATCCCCGAGGAGCTGATCGAATCCGAGCTGTTCGGCCACGAGAAGGGGGCGTTCACCGGGGCGCTGGCGCGGCGCCGCGGGAAGTTCGAGCTGGCCGACGGCGGCACGCTCTTCCTGGACGAGATCGGCGACATGAGCCTCAAGACCCAGGCGAAGGTCCTGCGCTCGCTCGAGGAGCAGGCGTTCGAGCGCGTCGGCGGCAAGGACACGATCCGGGTCGACGTGCGGGTGATCGCCGCGTCCAACCGGGATCTCGCGGCCCTGATCCGCGAGGGCCAGTTCCGCGAAGACCTCTACTACCGCCTGAACGTGATCCCGATCGAGGTGCCGGCGCTGCGGACGCGCAAGGACGACATCCCCGCGCACGTGAGCCACTTCGTCGCGCAGTTCTGCGCCGAGAACGGCAAGCGCGCCAAGACGCTCTCCGGCGAGGCGCTCGGCTACTTCCTCGCCTACGACTGGCCCGGTAACGTCCGCGAGCTCCGGAACATGGTCGAGCGCCTCGTCATCATGGCGCCGGGCGACGCGATCGTCGCCGACGACCTGCCGGCGCCGCTGCGCCCGAAGGAAGCCGCGCCCGCGGCGGGCGAGCCGCGGGACCGGTCGCTCAAGGACGCGCGCGACAACTTCGAGCGCGCCTACATCCTCGCCGAGCTGCGCGCCAACGACTGGAACGTGACGCGAACCGCGGAGCGCCTCGGGATCGAGCGCAGCCACCTCTATCGCAAGCTCAAGGCCTACAATATCAACCCGCCGAAGCGCGACGCCTAGCCCAGCGCCGTGCCCGAGCGCGACGAGAGCGTCAGGGCCGCCGGGGTGGTCGGCCGCGGCCTCGGGCTGGTGATCCTGGTGGTTCTCGCGTGGAAGGTCCTGGCCCAGGGCCTGACGTTTCAGGGGCGCGGTGTCCTCGGATTCATTCACGGGATCGACCTGGTCTTCCACGAAGCCGGCCACGTGATCTTCGGGTTCTTCGGCGAGTTCCTCGCCGTGCTCGGCGGCTCGCTGACCCAGGTCTTGATCCCGGTGATCGCCACCGTCGCCTTCGTCAGAACGCGCCAGTGGGCCTCGGCCGCCGTCACGCTCTTCTGGACCGGCCAGTCGCTCACCGACGTCGCGATCTACGCAGCCGACGGGCGGGCCCGGGCGCTCCCGCTCCTGGCCGAGGGGCTGATCCACGACTGGCACTACCTCCTCGGGCGGCTCGGGCTCCTCCAGTCCGCCGGGACCGTCGGCCGGCTGATCTTCGGCGTCGGCGCGCTGACGATGCTCGCGGCGCTGTTGCTGCTCGGGCTCGAAGTCCTGCGCCGCTGGAACGCGCCGCCGGCACCCGCGGAGCCGGCGTGAACGCGCGGGCGCGCTGAACGTGCTCGACCTCGTCCTCCGCGGCTGCCACCTCCCCGATCGAGTCGAACGCGTCGACCTCGCGATCGCGGGCGGACGCATCGTCGGCGTCGGGCCGGTGAGCGAACCGGCCCGGGAGACGATCGACGTCGCCGGACGGCTCGTCACTCCGGGCCTCGTCGAAGCGCACATCCATCTCGACAAGGCGCTCCTGGCCGACCGCGTGGCCGGCTCGGCCGGCACGGCGGCGGAAGCCATTCGGCTCACCGGTCTGGCGAAGCGGGGCTTCACGGTGGACGACATCGGCGAGCGGGCGCGGCGCGTGCTGGATCTGGCGGTCGCCGCCGGCACGACGGCGATGCGCGCGCACGTGGAGGTCGACCCGATCGTGGGGCTCGCGGGCATGGACGCGATGCTCCCGCTCAAGCGCGAATACGCGCCCGCCGTCGACATCCAGCTCTGCGCCTTCGCGCAGGAGGGTATCGTGCAATCGCCCGGCACCGAACCGCTGTTGCGTCGCGCCCTCGGGATGGGCGCCGACCTGGTCGGCGGCTGCCCCTACAATGACACCGACGCGCGCCGGCACATCGAGATCGTCTTCGCGCTGGCGGGCGAGTTCGGCGTCGACGCCGACTTCCATGTGGATTTCGCCGACGAGCCCGAGCACCTGCACGTGCGTGAGATCGTCCGTCAGACGGTTCGCGCCGGCTGGCAGGGACGCGTCGCGGTGGGCCATCTGACCGAGCTGGCCGCGCTGCCCCCCGTCGAGCAGGCGGCGGTGATCGCGGAGCTGGCGGCCGCGCGAATCGGCGTGATCAGCCTCCCGCTGACCGATCTCTACCTCATGGGACGACGGGACGAGCAGAACGTCCGGCGCGGCCTGACGCCGATCCGCCGCCTCCTGGCGGCGGGCGTCCCGGTGGCGCTGGCGTCCAACAATATCCGGAACCCGTTCACGCCGGTCGGGACGGCCGACCCCGCGCACCTGACCTTCGTCGGCGCCGTCGCCGCCCACATGGGGACGCCCGAGCTCATGCGGGAGCTCGTGGCCGCCGTCACGACGCACGCGGCGCGGATCCTCAACCTCCGCGACTACGGCTGTGCCGCCGGCTGCCGCGCCGACCTCGTCGTGTGGGAGTGCCGGGAAGTGGAGGACATCGTGGCGGCGCTGCCGCCGCGGCGCCTCGTGGTGAAGGCCGGGCGCGTCACGGTCGAGCACGCGCATCGGACGGTCGAGCGCTGGCGCCCCGGCGGCGCCGAGTCGCCTCGCGAGGTTGACACGGGTGGAGCGCGCCATGTAGAGTGACGGGAGTCGGTTCGTGACCTTTCCTTTAAGCGCGCCCGGAGAGGCCCGCAAGGAGAGTAGATGAGCAGCCCCGCACCACGCCACCGGGAGAAGGCGCAGGTTCTCGACGAGACCGCGCTCGACCGGGCCCTCACCCGCATCGCCCACGAGATCCTCGAGAAGAACGGCGGCGCCAAGGACCTGGCGTTCGTCGGGCTGCGGACGCGCGGCGTGAGCCTCGCGCACCGCCTCGCCGCGAAGATCGCCCAGATCGACGGCACGACCCTCCCCGTCGGGACGCTCGACATCACGCTCTATCGCGACGATCTGGGCATGCGCGGGACGCCGGTGATCCGCGGGACCGACATCCCGTTCTCGATCAAGGACAAGACGGTGATCCTCGTGGACGACGTCCTCTTCACCGGACGGACGATCCGCGCGGCGCTCGACGCGATCATCGACCTCGGCCGGCCGACCGCCATCCAGCTCGCGTGCCTGATCGACCGCGGCCACCGCGAGCTGCCGATCCGGCCGGACTACATCGGCAAGAACCTGCCGACCTCGCGCCGCGAGAGCGTCGCCGTCCGGCTCCGCGAGCACGACGGCGAGGACCGTGTCGTCATCGAAGAGCCCGAGGAGGTCTAGCATGGGCTGGACGCGCAAAGATCTGCTGACGATGCGCGAGCTCGACGCGGGCGAGATCGTGCTGCTGGTGGACACCGCGGCGTCGCTCCAGGAGATCGCCTCGCGCGAGATCAAGAAGGTTCCGGCGCTCCGCGGCAAGACGGTCGTCAACCTCTTCTACGAGTCGTCCACCCGGACGCGCACGTCGTTCGAGATCGCCGGGAAGTGGCTCTCGGCGGACGTGGTCAATTTCTCGGCGAGTGGATCCAGCACGAGCAAGGGTGAGAGTTTCATCGATACGGCAAAGAACATCGCCGCGATGAGCCCGGACGTCGTCGTGGTCCGTCATTCCTCGGCCGGCGCCGCCGACCTGCTCGCCCGCGCGCTTCCGTGCTCGATCGTGAACGCCGGCGACGGCGCCCACGAGCACCCCACGCAGGCGCTGCTCGATCTGCTGACGATCCGCGAGAAGAAGGGCCATTTCGAGGGCCTCCACGTGGCGATCGTCGGCGACATCGCCCACAGCCGGGTCGCGCGGTCCAACATCCACGGGATGCGCAAGCTGGGCATGACGGTCACCGTGGCCGGGCCGCCGACGTTGATTCCACCGTTCGTCCAGGAGCTGGGCGCGAAGGTGTGCTACCGCCTGGAGGCCGCGATCGGTGACGTGGACGTGATCATGATGCTCCGCTTGCAGCAGGAGCGCATGACCGCGGGTCTGATCCCGTCGCTCCGCGAGTACGCGCGCTACTGGGGGCTCACGCTCGACAAGCTCGCGCGGCACGCGCGGCCCGACGTCCTGATCATGCACCCCGGGCCCGTGAACCGCGGCATCGAGCTGTCGCCCGAGGTCGCCGACGGCCCGTACTCCGTCATCCTCGACCAGGTGTCCCGGGGCGTGGCCGTGCGCATGGGGGTGTTGCTCCTCCTCGCCGGCCGCAAGGGCGGAGACGGCGCATGAGCCTCCTGCTCCGGAGTGGCCGCGTCATCGATCCGGCGAACAACCTCGACGTCGTCCAGGACGTTCTCATCACCGACGGCAAGATCGAGCGTCTCGGCCGGAACCTCGCGGCGCCCGCCGACGCCGAGGTCGTCGAGGCCAAGGGCAAGATCGTCTGCCCCGGGTTCATCGACATGCACGTTCACCTGCGCGAGCCCGGCCAGGAGTACAAGGAGACGGTCGCGACCGGCACGCGGGCGGCCGCGGCCGGCGGGTTCACCGCCGTGTGCTGCATGGCGAACACGAGTCCCGTCAACGACAACGGGGCGGTCACCGACTACATCCTCGCCAAGGCGAAGGTCGAGGGCCTCGTGCGCGTCTACCCGATCGGCGCCGTCACGCGGAACCTGCACGGTGAGGAGCTCGCCGAGCTGGCCGAGCTCGCGGAGGCGGGCTGCGTCGCGTTCTCCGACGACGGTCGATGCGTCATGAACGCCGGCCTCTACCGGCGCGCGATGGAGTACACCCTGCCCTTCGGCGCGCCGCTCATCAGCCACGCGGAGGACGCGACCCTGAGCCGCGGCGCGTCGATCAACGAGGGGGTCGTCTCCACGGAGCTCGGCCTGCCGGGGCAGCCCGCTGCCGCGGAGGACGTGATGGTGGCGCGCGACATCCTGCTCGCCGAGCTGACGGGCGCCCACGTCCACATCGCGCACGCCTCCACCGCCGGCACGGTGCGCCTCGTCCGCGACGCGAAGGCGCGCGGCGTCCGCGTCACCGCAGAGGTGACGCCCCACCATCTGGTCCTGACCGAGGACGCGGTGCGGACCTGGGACGCCAACACGAAGATGGCGCCCCCGCTCCGGACCAAGCGCGACGTCGAGGCGCTGATCGAGGGGCTCGCCGACGGAACCATCGACTGCATCGCGACCGACCACGCTCCGCACGCGCTCTCGGAGAAGGAAGGCGAGTTCGATCAAGCGGCCTTCGGCGTCGTCGGGCTCGAGACGGCGGTGGCGGTGCTCCTCGATCGGCTGGTACGGCCCGGGCTCCTTCCGCTCGCGACGCTGATCGCGCGCTGGAGCCGCGATCCGGCGCGGCTGCTCGGCCTGCCGGGCGGGACGCTCAGCGTCGGGACGCCCGCCGACGTCACCATCCTGGATCCCGACGCGGAAGCGACGGTCGATCCGTCGCGGTTCCACTCCCGGAGCCGGAATACGCCGTTCGCCGGATGGCCGCTTCGGGGCGGTCCGTGGCTGACGGTCGTCGGCGGGAAGATCGTGCGCGTCGCGAGCCGGCGCGGGGCTGGGGTCCCGCCGGCCGAGGCGAACCCATGAAGCTCGTGCGAGGCGCCGGCCGTCCATGAGTCCAGCCTGGCTCGTGTTGCGCGACGGGCGCACGTTCAGGGGCCGGCCGCTCGGCGCGGTGGGAGAGGCCGCCGGTGAGGTCATCTTCAATACGGCGATGCAGGGGTATCAGGAGATCCTCACCGATCCGTCGTATCGCGGGCAGATCGTCGCCATGACCTATCCGATGATCGGCAACTACGGCGTCAACGAGGAGGACGTGGAGTCGCGGCGGCCCTGGGTCAACGGGTTCATCGTCAAGGAGGCGTCGCTCGTCGCGTCGAACTTCCGCGCCGGCGCGAGCCTCGACGCGTACCTGGCGCGCCACGGGATCGTGGGCATCCAGGACATCGACACGCGGGCCCTGACGCGCCACCTCCGCGACCACGGCGCCCAGGACGGCATCGTCTCCTCCGTCGAGACCGATCCGGGGGGCCTCCTCGAGCGCGCGCGCGCCTTGCCCGGGCTCGTCGGCCGCGATCTGGTGGCCGAGGTCACCGCCGACGCGCCCTACACGTGGTCGGAGGGCGGCTGGGAGCTCTCGCGCGGCTACGTCGCGCCGCCGCCGGCGCGTCTCAGGGTCGTCGCGTACGACTGTGGCATCAAGTTCAACATCCTGCGCCAGCTTCGCACGATCGGGTGCGACGTGACCGTCGTGCCGGCCGCGACGTCGGCGGCCGACGTCCTCGCGGCGAAGCCCGACGGCGTGTTCCTCTCCAACGGACCGGGAGACCCTGAAGGCGTGCCCTACCTGATCGAGTCGGTGCGCGGGCTCCTCGGACGAGTGCCGATCTTCGGCATCTGCCTGGGTCACCAGATCCTCGGCCTGGCGGCCGGCGGGCGCACCTACAAGCTGTCGTTCGGCCACCACGGCGCCAACCACCCGGTCAAGGACCTCGCGACCGGGAAGGTCGAGATCACCGCGCAGAATCACGGCTTCGCCGTCGATCCGGCGTCGGTGACGACACAGGGATGGGAGCCGACGCACCTCAACCTCAACGACGGCACCTGCGAGGGCCTGCGGCACCGCGACTGGCCGGTCTTCTCCGTGCAGTACCACCCCGAGGCCTCGCCCGGGCCGCACGACGCCAACTACCTCTTTCATCGCTTCGCCGACCTGATGACCCGGAAGGGAGGCTGACCGCGTCATGCCCAAGTACTTGATCTCGTACCGGAAGACCGAAGGGGGCGGCCAGAAGCCCGAGTGGACCTCGTTCACCGCGCAGAGCGAGACCTCGCTCGAAGCCCACGCGATCCGCGAGCGGGTCGACCGGCGCATGAGCGTCCTGGGCGAGCAGCTCTGGGGCAGCGGTGAGGTCGCGTGGGTGGGCAACGGCCGGCTCGACGACGTGCTCTACCGCCGGGAGGAAGCCGCGCCGGAGACGTCGATCGTGTATGGCCTGGTGGAGGAATAGCGAGCGCGGCGCGCGCCGCGCGGGAGCCCGATGCCCAAGCGAGCCGACCTCAAGCGCATCCTGATCATCGGCTCCGGGCCGATCGTCATCGGTCAGGCGTGCGAGTTCGACTACTCCGGCACGCAGGGCTGCCGCGCGTTGCGGGAAGAGGGGTTCGAGGTCGTCCTGGTGAACTCGAACCCGGCCACGATCATGACGGACCCCGAGCTGGCGGACCGGACGTACATCGAGCCCCTGACGCCGGAGTTCGTCGCGAAGATCATCGAGCGCGAGCGCCCGCAGGCGCTCTTGCCGACGCTGGGCGGTCAGACGGGTCTGAACATCGCGGTCGCGCTGGCGGAGGCGGGCACGCTCGATCGGTTCGGGGTCGAGCTGATCGGCGCCAAGCTCGACGCGATCCGCAAGGCCGAGGACCGGGCCCTCTTCAAGCAGGCGATGGAGCGGATCGGGCTCGCGCTGCCCCGCTCCGGCCACGCCCGGAGCCTCGACGAGGCGCGCGCCGTCGTGGACCAAGTCGGCTATCCCGCGATCATCCGCCCCTCCTTCACGCTGGGCGGCACGGGCGGGTCGATCGCCGGGAACCCTGAGGAGCTGGAGGCGGCGGTGCGGTGGGGGCTGCAGATGTCGCCGGTCGGCACGGTCCTCGTCGAGGAGTCGGTGATCGGCTGGAAGGAGTTCGAGCTCGAGGTGATGCGCGACCTCGCCGACAACGTCGTCATCATCTGCTCGATCGAGAACGTCGATCCGATGGGCGTGCACACCGGCGACTCGGTCACGGTGGCGCCGGCGCAGACGCTCACCGACAAGGAATACCAGCTCATGCGCGACGCCGCGATCGCGATCATCCGCGAGATCGGCGTCGAGACGGGCGGCTCGAACATCCAGTTCGCCGTGAACCCCGAGGACGGCCGCCTCGTCGTCATCGAGATGAACCCGCGCGTGTCCCGCTCCTCGGCGCTCGCGTCCAAGGCCACCGGCTTCCCGATCGCGAAGATCGCCGCCAAGCTCGCGGTGGGCTACTCGCTCGACGAGATCCGGAACGACATCACGCGCGAGACGCCCGCGTCGTTCGAGCCGGCCATCGACTACTGCGTGGTCAAGTTTCCGCGCTGGGCGTTCGAGAAGTTCCCCGAGGCCGACCGTACCTTGACGACCCAGATGAAGTCGGTCGGCGAGGTCATGGCGATCGGGCGCACGTTCAAGGAAGCCCTGCAGAAGTCGATCCGCTCGCTCGAGCAGGACCGCTGGGCCCTGACGCTCGGCGGCACGCTCGGCGACGACGAGCTCCGCCGCCTGCTGAGCGTGCCGAACCCCGACCGGATCTTCGCCATCGGCGACGCGTACCGGGCCGGGTTCACCACCAAGGAGATCCAGTCGCTGACCCGCATCGACCCCTGGTTCCTCGAGAACATGCGGGAGATCGTCGCCTTCGAGCGGCAGATCGCCGAGGCGGCCGCGACCGATCCGGACGTGCTCCGGCGAGCCAAGCAGCTCGGGTTCGCCGACCGGCGCATCGGCGAGCTCACCGGCGCCCCGGAGGCGGCCGTCCGGGCGCGCCGGCTCGAGCACGGGATCCGCCCGACCTTCAAGACGGTGGACACGTGCGCCGCCGAGTTCGTCGCCCACACTCCGTATCTCTACTCCACGTACGAGGAGGAGGACGAGGCGCCGCCGACACCGCGGCCCAAGGTCGTCATCCTGGGCTCGGGACCCAACCGCATCGGCCAGGGAGTCGAGTTCGACTACTGCTGCGTCCATGCCGCGTTCGCGCTGCGCGACCTCGGCGTGGAGGCGATCATGGTCAACTGCAACCCCGAGACCGTCTCCACGGACTACGACACGTCCGACCGCCTCTACTTCGAGCCGCTGACGCTCGAGGACGTCCTCAACATCGTCGAGCGCGAGCGGCCGCTGGGCGTCGTCGTGCAGTTCGGGGGGCAGACCCCGCTGAAGCTCGCGGTGCCGCTGCACGACGCGGGGGTGCCGATCCTCGGCACCTCACCCGACGCCATCGACCGCGCCGAGGACCGGAAGCGCTTCAGCGCGCTGCTCGTCGAGCTGGGGCTCAACCAGGCGGCGGGGTCGACCGCGCGCTCCCTCGACGAGGCCCGGACGATCGCGCTGCGGATCGGCTATCCGGTCCTGGTGCGGCCCTCCTACGTGCTCGGCGGACGCGCCATGCGGATCGTCTACGACGAGCAGGACCTGGGCGAGTTCATGCGCGAGGCCGTCCTGGTGTCGCCCGAGCATCCGGTCCTCATCGACAAGTTTCTGGACGACGCGATCGAGATCGACGTGGACGCGGTGTCGGACGGCACGCGGGTGCTCGTCGGCGGGGTCATGGAGCACATCGAGAAAGCGGGCATCCACTCCGGCGACGCCGCCTGCGCGCTCCCGCCCTACTCGCTCGGCGAGGACGAGATCCAGATCCTGCGCGCCCAGACGCGGGCGCTCGCCCAGGCCCTCGGGGTGATCGGACTCATCAACGTGCAGTTCGCCATCCGACACGACACCGTCTATGTGCTGGAGGTGAACCCGCGCGCTTCCCGGACGGTCCCCTTCGTCTCCAAGACGATCGGGCTGCCGCTTGCTAAGATCGCGACGCGCGCCGCGCTCGGCGAGACGCTCGAGCCCTGGCTCGCGTGGGACGGACGTGACCTGCCCCATATCGCCGTCAAGGAATCGGTCTTCCCCTTCATCAAATTCCCCGGCGTGGACACCGTTCTGGGCCCGGAGATGAAATCCACGGGCGAGGTCATGGGCATCGACCACGACTTTCGCAAGGCGTACCTCAAGTCTCAGGTCGCGGCCGGCCTGGCGATGCCCACCGCGGGCAAGATCTTCGTCTCGGTGCGCAACTGCGACAAGCGCGCGGTAGCGCCGCTCGCGCGGCGGCTCACCGACCTCGGCTTCACGCTGGTGGCCACGCCGGGCACGGCTCGCGTGCTCGGGCGCTACGGCGTGACGGTGGAGACGATCCACAAGGTCGGCGCAGGCTACCGCCCCAATGTGATCGACCTCATGAAGCGGCGCGAGATCGCGCTCGTCATCAATACGCCGGACGACGGTCGCGCGCGGAAGGACTCGACCATCATCCGGAGCACCGCGGTGGCCCAGGACATTCCCCACTACACGACGCTCGACGGCGCGCAGGCGGCGATCGGCGCCATCGAGACCCTGCTCAAGGGCGAGCACCTGGTCCAGAGCCTGCAGGAGTACCACGCTGGCCTCGCCTAGCGCCGCCGACCGGGTCCTGGTGGCGCTCGATGTTCCGAGCCTGGACGATGCCGAGACGCTGCTCGGCCGCCTGGACGGAATCCTCACGGGGTGCAAGATCGGCTCGCAGCTCTTCACGGCCGCGGGCCCGGCGGCGATCGAGACCGCCCGCAAACGGGGCTTTCGCGTCTTCCTCGATCTCAAATTCCACGACATCCCGAATATCGTCGCCGCTGCGGCGCGCGAGGCGACGCGTCTCGGGGTCTTCATGCTCAACGTCCACGCGAGCGGCGGCCTGGCGATGGCGCGAGCCGCCTCTGAAGCGGCGGTGAAAGCGGCCGGCGACTTCGGAGTCCCCCGACCGCTCTGCCTCGGCGTGACCGTGCTGACGAGCCTCGACCGCAAGGCGCTCCAGCGCGAGGTCGGCGTACCGACGAGCATCGAGGCCCACGTCCTCCACCTGGCGGGCCTCGCCCGCGAGGCCGGTCTCGACGGCTGCGTCGCCTCGCCCCAGGAGATCGCCCTCCTGCGCCTGGCGATGGGCCGCGACTGGGTAATCGTCACGCCCGGAATCCGGCCCGGCGGAGGAGCGAAGCCAGAAGCGGAGAAGCGTCCGGGGGGAGTCGAGAGGGGGGCGGAGGGCGCACGCACTTCGCGCACCCGGAGCCCCCTTCTCCAAAAAGACGACCAGGTGAGGGTCGCGACGCCCGGGCGGGCGCTCGCCGCCGGAGCCGACTACCTGGTCGTGGGGCGACCGATCAGCGGAGCCCAGGACCCGGCCGCGGCCGCGGCCGCGATCGTCGCCGAGCTCGGCGAGCCGTGACCGACCGCGAGACGCTCGACCTCTACGAGACCACCGGCGCCCTGCTGCACGGCCATTTCCGTCTCACCTCGGGCCTGCATTCCGACGTCTATATCCAATCGGCGCTCGTCCTGCAGCACCCGGTCCACGCCGCGTCTCTCGGCGAATCGCTCGCCGAGCCGTTCCGGTCCGATCGCGTCCAGACCGTCCTGGCACCCGCGATCGGCGGCATCCTCGTCGCCCACGAGGTCGCCCGCGCGCTCGACGCACGGGGGCTCTTCACCGAGCGCGAGGACGGGGTCATGCGCCTGCGGCGTGGGTTCACGCTCGCGGCCGGCGAGCGCTGCCTGGTCGTCGAGGACGTGATGACCACCGGCGGCTCGATCCGCGAGGTCGTGAGCTGCGTCGAGGCGCTCGGCGGCGCGGTGGTCGGCGTGGGCTCGCTGATCGACCGGAGCGGCGGAGCCGCGAGCTTCCCGGTGAAGCGCGCGACGCTCGCGACGGTGAAGGCCACGACCTGGAAGCCGGAGGACTGTCCGCTCTGCCGGGCCGGCAGCCAGGCCGTCAAGCCCGGCAGCCGCGCCTGAGACCCGGCACCAGGCCTACGTCGTCCCGGTCGCCAGCACCGCGTCGACCCTCTGCACGAGGTCCTGCAGCGACAGGTTCGCCTTGACGAGGAACGCCACGGCGCCGAGCGCCGTCGCCTGTTCGACGTCGCGCTCCTGGCCGAGGTTCGACAGCACGATGACGGGGATGCGCGCGGTGGCGTCGTCCTGTTTCAGCGCCTTCAGGACCTCGAACCCCTGGAGCTTGGGCATGACGACGTCGAGGAGCACCAGGTCGGGATGCTCCGCGCGGGCGACCCGCAGCGCCTCCTCGCCGTCGACGGCCGTGAGCACCTCGAGCCCGTGCTGGCGCAGGCGCGCCTCCGCCGCCCGGCGCAGGAACCGGTCGTCCTCCGCGAGGAGGACCCGACGGGCTCCCTCAGGCACTCTGGCCCGCCAGTAAGCGGCCGACCAGCTCGCCGAGCTCCTGGAGCGACAGGTTCGACTTCACGAAGTACCCGGAGATCCCGAGATTGGTGACCTCGGCGATGTCCTGCTCGCGGGAGGAGTTGGAGAGAATGAGTACCTTCACGCCGCGCGTCGCGTCGTCGCTTCTGAGCGCCCGCAGCACTTCCAGGCCCGACAGCTTCGGCATCAGCATGTCCAGCAGGATAAGGTCCGGCCGCTCGCTCCGGGCCAGACGGAGCCCTTCCTCGCCGTCCGCCGCGGTCGTCACCGTCAGCCCGCGCTGCCGCAGGCTCGCCTCGCACGCCCGCCGCAGGAACCGATCGTCTTCGACCAGCAAGACCCGCTTTTCGTTGGTCACCATCGGCCTCATCCGCTGATTGGGAGCGTGAAGGTGAACGCTGATCCTCGACGTTCCTCGGACTCGCACCAGACCTGGCCGGCCAGCTTTTCGATGATGAGGCGGACCAGGTAGAGGCCCAGCCCCGTGCCTTCCGTTTCGACCGTGTGGACGTTGTCGGCCCGGTAGAACTTCTCGAAGAGTCGCGCCAGCGAGGCCTTGGGAATCCCGATGCCGCTGTCCGTGACCGTCCAGCGGGCGGTACGGCCGTCCTCGACGCCGATTCGAATCGAGATCTCGCCGCCGGCCGGCGTGTACTTGAGCGCGTTCGACGTGAGATTCATGATGACCTGGCGGAGGAGCTGCGGTTCGGCCATCACCATCGGCGCGCTCTCCACGCCCGCCACCGACAGCCGCTGGCCCTTGTCGCGGATCAAGGCCCCGAGATCGTCCAGCGCGCTCTGCGTGAGCTTCCCGAGGCTCGTCGGCCGGAGCACCACCGTCAGCTTGCCGCTCTCGAGGCGGGAGATGTCCAGCAGGTCGTTCACGAGGCCGATCAGCCGCTCGGCGGCGGCGCGGGCATCCTCGACGTAGGTGCCCGCCTCGGCGGGGACCTGGGGGGTCTGAGCCGCGAGCTCCAGCATCCACTTGATGCCCGCCAGGGGCGTGCGGAGCTGGTGGGTGACGAACGAGACGAAGTCCGTCTTCATCTCGCTCACCTGCCGCTCGTGCGTCACGTCGCGGAGCGTCAGCGTGAACCCGATGGTCCCGCCGGAGGCGTCTTTGATCGGCCGACCGGCCCAGTGGACGGTCCGGCCGCTGCGCCGCAGCTCGAGGTCCCCCTCGCCCCCGCGGTCCGGATTCTCGAGGATCGCGTGCAGGTCCTCGAACACCCGGTCGTAGTCGGGCGAGCTCCGGCGGCCGGCCGCGAGCTGGGACAGGCGCACCCCGATGACCGAGCTCGCATCGAAGCCGAGAAGCTCCCCGGCCTGTCGGTTCGCCGCCTGGATCTCGCCCTCGCGGCTGACGAGCACAATGCCGTCGGAGGTCGAGTCGAAGATCTGCGCGAGGCGCACCCGCTGCGTCTGTGTCTCCTCGTAGAGCTCCGCGTTCTCGAGCGCGGTCGCCAGCTGATCGGCGTAGGACGCCAGCAGGCGCGTCTCGGTGTCGCCGAACGCCTGCGCCGCCGTGTAGTAGAGGACGAGGACTCCGAGCACACGCTCGTTCCGGCCCGCGATTGGGAACGCCGCGATGGAGCGCACGCCGTGGGCGACGTTCGCAGGATGGACGACGTCGGGGTGCTTCGTCACGTCGCGCAGGAGGAGCGGCGCCCGCGTCCGGCGCACGTGGTCGCTGAGCCCGCCCCGGCGCCCTGGATCGCCGGGACGCTGCCCGCCCGACACCCAGTGGCCGACGCTCCGGCTCAGGCTCCCGTCTTCGGCGAGCAGGTGCACGAGCGCGCCGCTGGCGCCGAAAGCCCTGGCCAGCTCCTTGAGCGCGCCGTCGAGCATCGCGTCCACCTCGAGCGTGCGGTGCAGCGCTCGGGCCGCCTGGTTCAGGAGCGCCAGGCCGTCGGAGAGCCGCTTGGCCTCGCCCTCGCGGCGGCGCGTCTCCTCGAAGAGGCGCGAATTCTGGAGCGCGACCGCGGCCTGGTCGGCGAGGGCCGACACGAGCTGGATCTCGCGCGAGGTGAAGTCGTGCGGCGTGAAGAAGTACACGGCGAGGACGCCGTGGGTCTCTTCGCGACTGATGATGGGCACCGCCAGATAGGCCCGCGGCGCCATCGCGTCGACCAGGCGCTGGGTCGCCGGCGAGTGTCGGAGCGTCGGGTCGGTCAGACGGTCTCGCGTCCACACCGGCTGACGCTCCTGATAGGCCCGGCCGGCGATGCCCTCGCCGGGGCTCAGCGCGAGACCGTGGGTCAGCTCGGCCGGCAGGTGCAGCCCGCGGTGGAAGACGAGGGCCCCCCGCGTCACGTCGTAGAAGAAGATCCCGACGGCGTCACACCCGGTCAGCTCCGTCGCCTGTTCGGCGATCACGTCGAGCAGGCGCTCCCGGTCGAGGCTGGTCGCCAGCTGCCGGGTCACCGCGTAGAGCCGCGTCGTCGCCTCTTCGCGGGCGCGGGCCTCGGCGTAGAGCCGGCTCTCCTCGAGCGCCATCGCGAGATTCTGGCAGAGCGAGCCGAACGGCTCGATGCTCTGGCGGCTGATCGGCCGGCGGCTCGGCTTGTTGTCGGCGCTCACGACGCCGATCACCCGGTCGCCGACGACGAGCGGCGCGACGACGAACCGCCGCGATCGGAGATACGGGTGGTCGAGGTGCGACCGATCGAGCGGCAGAACCCGGGCGAGGTCCGCGTCGGACAGCACCGCGATGGGACGTCGGCTCTTCAGGGCTTCGTGGTACGGACCCGCGTCGGGTGTCACCGGCAGCCGGAGCCCGGGGGCGTCGTCGTCTCCGCCGGTCGTCACCGGCTCGAGCTCCGAGCCGTCGGCGGTCAGGAGGAACACGTTCACGCGGTCGAAGCCGACGACGTCGCGCGCCGCGTGCACGAAGGCCGCGAGGCGATCGTCCCGCCCCCAGGAGCTCTGCATCGCGATGGCGGCGTGGGAGAGCCGCTCGAGCAGCGCGCGTCCCTCCTCCGTCTCCCGGAGCAGGCGCGCCTTGTCGATGGCGAGCGAGGCCTGGTCCGCCAGCGCCGACAGCAGCGCCATCTCGTCCGGCAAGAAATGGCGCGCCCCTTTGGTGAAAAGGCTGAGCGTGCCGACGGCGCGCCCATGGGCGCGGAGCGGGACGCCGATGAACCCGCGAAAGCCGCGCTCGAGGGCGCCGCGCTTGTGGGCGGGATCGTGGCGCGTGTCGGCCGCCAGGTCCTCGACCACGACGGGCTCACCGGTGGCGACGACCAGGCCGCTCAGGCTCTCCCCGACCTTGAGCCGTGGCCGCGACATCATGTCGGCGGCCGCCTCGGTCCGGGCGCTGATCACCAGATCGTCGCCGTCCAGCAGGCGGAGACCGGCCGCTTCGGCGCCCACGAGCCGCGCGGCCTCGTTGACGATGACCGTCAGCACCTCCTCCGGATCGGAGACGGCGGCCAGGCGTCGCGACACGTCGTTGAGGACTTCGAGCCGGTGCCGGTTACGCTCCGCTTGCTCGTAGAGACGGGCGTTCCGGAGGAAGAACCCGACTTGCTCGCAGACGTGATCGAGCCCGCGCAGCTCGCGCTCGGAAAAGTTGCGGCGGGCGGTCCACCACACCACGTAGAAGCCGCCGGTCACCTCGTCGTCGACGATCAGCGGCAGGAGGAGTCCCGACTGATGCGGGAAGCTCCTGAACATCGCGTGCGTGAAGCGCGCGTCGTGCGCGACGTCGTCCGAGTACACGGGGCGCCGCTCCGCCCAGAGCGGAAGGAAGAAGCCCTGCTCCTTGAGCGGCAGCGGGGCCGAGGAGAGCGTCGCCAGGTACTCCCTGGGCACGTGGTACGCGGCGGTCGGCACGAGCTGCCCGCTCCCGAAGTCGTGCAGGTAGGCGGCCGCCGTGTCCGCGCCGAGCAGACGGACCAGCTCTCGACTGATTCGGCGCAGGGCCTCGCGGACGTCCAGGGTGGAGCTGACCGTGGCCGAGATCGCGGCCAGGGCCTCGCTCTCGGCGAGACGCTCGGCCAGCTCGGCTTGCAGCCGCGCGTTGTCTTGCGCCAGCCGCCGTCGGTCGAAGACCCGGGTGACGATCGCGCCGAGGCGCGAGAGGTCGACGGGCTTCACGATGTAGCCCGCGCTCCTGCTTTCGACCGCCTCGATCGCCGAATCGACCGTCGCGTGGCCGGTGACGACGATGACCTCGGGAGGCGCCTCGACCCGCGCGGCCTCGCGCATGATGACCGTGCCGTCGACGTCGGGCAGGTTGAGATCCAGCAGGACGAGGGCGAACGTTCCCTGGCCGATCAGGCGCAGGCCTTCGGCGCCGGTGCGAGCCACGACGACCGGATACCCCTCGCGCTCGAGGAAGTCGCTCAGGAGGAGGGCGGCGGCGGGGTCATCGTCGATGACCAGGATGGCGTCCTGCTCGCCCATCCTTCGAGCCTATCACCACCCGGCAGCCAACATACCGTTCTGGAAGAGCACGAACACGAGCCACGCGAGCTGGACGCCGACGAAGATCGCCAACGCGCGGTCGCGACCGGCCCGCAGGTGCGCGCGATACTCGAAGACGGTGCCGAGGAGGCAGACTGCGGCGAACGCGGCCGAGGAGTACGTGGCGAGCACGCCGGCGGTCACCGCCAGGCCGGCCGCGAAGCTCCAGAGGACGTACGCCGCGAGCCAGCGGGCGACGACGGACACGCCGAGCGAGGCGCGCGAGCCGGATTTTCCGAAGAAGCGGGCGAGCATGACGGCCGCGACGCCCAACAGGAGGAGCGCTCCCAGCGTCGCGAGCGCCCAGCGCGTCACTGGTCCTCACGGGGCCGCGGCCGTCGACGTGGAAGTCCTCCGCACGGCACGATCGATGACGCGCTCCCGAAGCTGAGGTTCGTCGCGATGCGCTCCACGAGCGCGATCCCCGCGTGAGTCTAGCCGCCGGATCTCGCGGTGTCAACCGCAACATATTGACACTACAGGAGATTTCGCCCTATGATCACTCGATGCCACCCACCCGGCTCACCCCGGTTTCGGCCCTTCGCAGCATGACGGGATTCGGCCGGGCCGAGACTGGCGGGGCCGCCACGGCCGTGACCGTCGAAGCGCGCTCCGTCAACCATCGCCACCTCGACATCGCGCTGAGACTGCCGCGCTCGCTCGGCGCCTTCGAGATGGACGCTCGCCGGCTGATCCAGTCGCGTCTCGAGCGTGGGCGGATCGACATCACCGTTCAGCTCGGCCCGCCGCCAGGCCAGTCGGCCCAGCAGATCCGAGTCGATACCGCGCTCGCCGCCCAGTACGTCGAGCAGGCGCGGGCGCTCGGACGCGCCGCGGACCTCGGCGAAGACGTGACGCTCACGTGGGTGCTCGAGCGTCCGGGCGTCGTGCGCACGGAGGACACCGAGACGGCGGCGGGCGGGGTCGCGTGGCCGGTCCTCGCGGACGTCCTGGGCCGCGCCCTCGACGAGCTCGTGGCGTGCCGTGCGGCGGAGGGCGAGGCGCTCGGCGCCGAGCTGCACGCGCAGCACGCCGCCCTCCGGACCCAGGTGGACGTGATCGCGGCGCGCACGCCGGCGGCGCTGGCGCGGTACCAGGAACGCCTCCGCGAGCGCATCGGGGCGCTGCTCGGCGAGGTCGTCCTCGACGAGGGCCGGATCCTCACCGAGGTGGCGATCTGGGCCGACAAGACCGACGTGCGGGAAGAATTGACGCGGCTGCGCGCGCACCTCGAGCAGCTGGTCTTGCTCCTGGACAGGGGAGGCTCGGTCGGCCGGGCGCTGGACTTCCTGATCCAGGAGCTGAATCGAGAGGTGAACACGATCGCGTCGAAGGCGGACGACCTCGAGCTGAGCCAGTCGGCGCTCGCCGCCAAGAGCATCATCGAGAAGATGCGTGAACAGGCGCAGAACCTTGAATAGCCGCGCGAACGGCGGGGGTCGGCAGGTGACGCATCTGGTGAACGTGGGACATGGCAACGTGGTCGTCGCCGACCAGATCGTGGCGATCGTCGCGCTGGACTCGCTGCCGGTGAAGCGGCTCATCGAGAGCGCCAAGGGCAGCACGAAGCTGGTCGACGCCACCAACGGGCGTCGCACGCGGGCGGTCATCGTGACGGGGAGCGACCATCTCATTCTGTCATCGCTCGAGCCCGCCACGCTGGCGCAGCGCCTCGTGACGGATCGGGTCTCGCCGGGTGATTAGGCGTCGCGGCACGCTGTTCGTCGTCTCGGCGCCCTCGGGGGCCGGCAAGACGACGCTGTGCCGCGAGATCCGGCTGCGCCTGCCCGACCTGGCGTACTCGGTCTCGGTGACGACGCGGCCGCCGCGGCCGGGCGAGATGGACGGAGTGGACTTCCGCTTCGTCGGCGTGCCGGAGTTCCAGGCGATGCTCGCCCGCGGCGAGCTGGCCGAGTGGGCGACCGTGCACGGCAACCTCTACGGCACGCGGGCGCGCTCGCTCGAGGAGGCCCTGGCCACCGGCCGCGACGTGCTGCTCGATATCGACACCCAGGGCGCCGCGCAGCTCCGGGCGCGCTACTCCGATGCGGTGCTGATCTTCATTCTGGCGCCGTCGGTGAAGGAGCTGGAGCAGCGGCTCCGCGAGCGGCGGTCCGACGCGGACGTCGAGATCGAACGGCGGCTGGTACGGGCGCGCGAGGAGATCGCCTTGTGGCGGCGGTATGATTACCTGATCGTGAACCGCGACGTGAAGGAGGCCATGGAGCAGCTCGAGTCGATCATCATGGCCGAGCGCTGTCGCGTGGCACGCCTCGACCTCACCCTTCCCGATCTGGAGGTATAGGATTGATGGCATTCCCTTCGCTCGAGAGCGCGTTGAACAAGGTCTCGAACCGGTATCTGCTCGTCGTCCTCGCCGCGAAGCGCTCGCGCCAGCTCAACCGGGGCGCGCCCGCGCGCGTGGAGAGCCGGCACAAGAAACCGACCAGCGGCGCGCTGGAAGAGATCGCCGCCGCCAAGGTCGAGTACCGCGTCAAGGAAGACGGTGACTCGCCCAAGGCATGAGCCTCGACGACCGTGAGCTGATCCTGGGCGTCACCGGGTCGATCGCCGCCTACAAGGCGGTCTACCTGCTGCGCGAGCTGACCCGGCTCGGCGCCTCGGTCACGGTCTGCCTCTCCGAGCACGCGCGCGAGTTCGTCGGCCCGCTCACGTTCCGGACGCTGTCCGGGCGCCCCGTGCTCTCCAACCTCTTCGATCCGCAGAGCGCCGACGCCGTCGAGCACGTCGCCCTGGCGGAGCGCGCTCACGCCGTCGTCGTGGCGCCGGCTACCGCGAACGTGCTCGCGAAGGCCGCGCACGGGATCGCCGATGATTTCCTGACGACGCTCCTGCTCGCGTCCCGCGCGCCCGTGGTGATGGTGCCGGCGATGGACGGCGGCATGTGGGAGCACCCGGCGGTGGCCGCCAACGTCGCCACGCTGCGCCGCCGCGGCGTCACCGTGCTCGAGCCGGACACGGGCGCCCTCGCCTCGGGCCAGAGCGGGAAGGGTCGGTTCCCGGAGGTCGACGACATCGTCGAGACGCTGCGCCGCGTGCTCGCGCCGATCCGCGACCTGGCCGGCGAGCGGCTGCTCGTCACGGCCGGGCCGACGCGGGAGCCGATCGATCCGGTGCGATACATCTCCAACCGGTCCTCGGGCAAGATGGGATACGGGTTGGCGCTGGCGGCGCTCCGGCGCGGCGCGGCGGTCACGCTGGTGTCCGGCCCGACCGCGCTCACGCCGCCGCCCGGCGCCGTCTTCGTCCCGGTGCAGACCGCCGAGGAGATGCGCGAGGCGGTGCTCCACCATCTCGACCGCGCGACGATCGTCGTCAAGGCGGCGGCGGTCGCCGACTACCGCGCCAAGCAGGCCTCGAGCGTGAAGATGAAGGGCAAGCGCGACGTCACCCTCGAGCTGACCCCGAACCCCGACATCCTCGCCGAGGTCGCGGCGCGGCATACGAATGCGTTCGTCGTCGGCTTCGCCGCCGAGACGCACGACGTCGCCGCGAACGCGCGCGCGAAGCTCGAGGGTAAGGGCATCGACCTCCTGGTCGCGAACGACGTGAGCCAGAAGGGTATCGGCTTCGACGCCGAGGACAACGAGGTGCTGCTGCTCGACCGCTGGGGCGGTGCGCGCCCGTTGCCGCGGATGCCGAAGGCCGCGGTCGCCGACGCGATCCTCTCCCACGTGCTCACCCTCCGCGCCGGCGCCATCGCCAAGCAGACGCCCGCCTAGCGCGCATGGCGACCGCCGACCCGCGTGCGCTGCTCGCCGATGCGCTCGGCGCGCTCGGTGAGACCCTGCGCCACCACCGCGATCTCGGATTCACCGAGCTTCCCCTCGCGGGCGACTATCTGCTCGGTCCGGCCGCCGCGCTCCGCGCGCAGGACAAGGCCCTCCAGGGCTGTCGCAAGTGCAAGCTCTGCGAGGGGCGCTCGACGATCGTGTTCGGCTCGGGGAACCCGAAGGCGGAGCTCGTCGTCATCGGCGAGGGCCCGGGCGCGGACGAGGACGCTCAGGGGCTTCCGTTCGTCGGCCGCGCCGGGCAGCTTCTCACGAAGATGCTCGAGGCGCGCAAGGTCGAGCTGTCGCGCGACGAAGTCTATATCACCAACGCCGTGAAATGTTTCATCAGCCCCAGGGTTCTCATCTACGGCTCAGACGGCTTCAAGCCCATCAAAGACATCCGCGTCGGAGACCTCGTCCTCACGCACCGAGGTCGTTTCCGTAGAGTCGTTTACGTCCGGCCACACGATGTCTTGCCGCGCGGTAGTGAAGTGATACGACTCTCCATTGTCCCAGTTGACCGGGCGGGCAGGCGGGTTCACATCACGGTGACTCCCGAACATCCGTTCCTCGTGAATGGTAGTTGGAAGAGTGCGAGTGAGATTCGACCTAGTGACAGCGTGAGTGCGTTGGGCGACAAGTGCGAAGTGTGCGGCCGTCCCTACTTCGTCCGCTACGACCGCTACGAGGCGCGCTCATATCACACGTGCAGCGCGCGCTGCCACAACAAGAGGATTTTCCACAGTTCGGAGGCCAGGGAGAAGGTCCGTCGGACAATGAAGGCGCAATACCTGGACGGGCGCCGGGACGCCGCGCTCGTTACGCGGCGAGCCAACGAGCGCACCCGAGAACTCGTCGCCTCCGGCCTAGCCAAGATCCAACATCTCAGCTCGGAGGAGCGTCGGCTGTCGCGCATCGCGGTCGCTGCGAAGATTACCGCAGGCATCAGAAAGGGCATCACCGGCTTCGGTGAGGCTGAATTGAAGCCGATTCTCGACCGGCTCGGCGTGAATTACATCCACCTGTTCGCGCTCCCGGAGTCTCCGCTTCTCTACGACTTCTGTCTGCCCGATCAGCGGATCCTCGTAGAAGTCCGCGGACCTGGATTCAACAACGTGGCCGCCCAGGAGCGCGCCGCAATCAAGGACCGGCTGGCCAACGATCACGGCTATTTGCTGCTCAACCTCTGGTGGGCCCAAGTCATCGACCAACCGGCCACCGTCGAGGAGATCCTCCGGCGAATCCTTCGAAATCACGGACACGAATACGTGTTCGTGGAAGCCAGGGTTGTCTCTGTCGAGTCAAGGCGGACTCGGGGGCACTTCCGCCTTTACAACATTGGTGTGGAGGAGGACGAATCCTACGTCGCGGCAGGCGTCGTCAGTCATAACTGCCGCCCACCCGGCAACCGCAACCCCGAAGCCGACGAGCTCGCCGCCTGCGCGCCGTTCCTCGCAGCGCAGCTCGCGGTGCTGCAACCCAAGGTCGTCCTGGCCCTCGGCAGCGTCGCGACCCAGAGTCTCCTCGGTACCCGCGAGCCGATCGGCAAGCTCCGCGGTCGCGTGCACCCCTACGGGTCGGCCGTGCTGATCCCCACCTTCCACCCCGCATTTCTCCTGCGCAACCCCGGAGACGAGTACAAGCGTATGGCATGGGAGGACCTCCAGCTCGCCCGACGGGAGTACGACCGCCGCCGCACCCGATGACGGCCGCAAGGACAATGCGGAACGGGTTGTCCGCAGGAGCGGAGCCAGGTCGCACCTATTTCAGGTTGTCCGCAGGGACGGAGCCAGGTCGCATCTATCTCAGGCCACCCTCGGTTGCGCCGGCCTCCTCCAGCTCCGATACATGACCATCGCAGACGTCGCCTTCGACGCCCCAGTGGGCCATTCGTTCTCCTATCGCGTGCCCGACGGCTGGACGCTCGTCCCCGGCCAGCGAGCGCGGGCACCGCTCCGGGGCGCCGCGCGGGTGGGCATGGTCGTGGCGCTGCGCGACGGCACCGACCCGCGGCTCAAGCCGCTCGACCGCCTCGTCGACCGCGAGCCCGTGCTGGCGCGGGCGCAGCTCGACCTCGTTCACTGGATCGCCGCGCAGAGTCTCTCGTCCATCGGCTCGACCTGCGCGGCGCTCCTGCCGCCGCCGTCGAGCGCGGCCGACGGCGGATCCCGGGGGAGCGCCCGCGACGGTGCGGGTCCGGTGACGACGTCGCCGAAGCCGGAGCTGCTGGTGGGCGCGGGCCGCGAGAAGCGGCTGCTCGAGCGGCTCGAGGTGGCGAAGGGGGCGGTGCTCGTGATCGCCGCCGACATCGAGACGGCGGCCCGATGGGCCCAGCGACTCGCGAAGATCGACCGCGTCGTGCGACTCGACTCGGGGGTATCCGACGACGAGCGCGCGGCGGCCTGGCAGGCACTTCGCGACGGGTCGGCGCGTCTCGCCGCCGGGACGCGGTCGGCGCTGCTCGCTCCGCTGCCGTCGCCGGCCACACTCGTCCTGATCGACGAGCACGAGGCCGCCCACAAGCCGCCGGGTCCCCCACGGATGCACTCCCGAGACGTCGCGCTCGAGCGCGCCGCCCGTGAGCCGCTCGCCCTGCTGCTCACGGCCGCGACGCCGAGCGCCGAGGCGTGGTGGCGCGCCGAGTCGGGGCTCATCGACATGCGCCCTCGGGAGCCGGGTCCATGGCCGGCGGTGAGCATCGCCGACACGCGCGGGATTCTCCGGCGCGAGCCGCTGACCCCGCCGGTCTCGCGCGCGATCCGCGAGACGCTGGCCGCCCGGCGGCGCGTCTTCCTGGTGGTGAGCCGGCTCACCTCGTCGCTGGCCTGCGACGAGTGCGGGACCGTGGTCCGTTGCGACCAGTGCGCGATCGCGCTCGCGTACTCGCGCGCCGCCGCTCGCCTGGTCTGCCGGCTCTGTGCCGCCTCGCACCCGCTGCCCGACACCTGCGCGGCGTGTCACGGACGCCGGCTCTCCCCGTTCGGCTGGGGCGCCGAGCGCGTCGAGCATGCCGTGCGCCGCCGCTTCCCCGACGCGCGCATCGCGCGCTGGGATCCCGACGCGGCGCGAGGCGCCCGCGGCGAGGCGCAGCGCGCGGCGGCGGCCGCCGCCGACGTCGTGATCGGGACCCGGGGCGCGCTCCGCCTCTTCGGCCCCGGCGCGCTCGGACTCGCGGCGTTCGTGGCCCCGGACCAGCTTCTGCGGGCGCCGGACTTCCGCGCCGGGGAGCGCACGCTCGCGCTCGCGTGGGCGGCCGCCGAGCGAGTGGCCGCCGACGGGGCTCTCATCATCCAGTCCCAGAATCCCGGTCACTACGCGTTCGAGGCGGTCGCACGCCAGAACCTCGCGGAGTTCTACGAAAAGGAGCTGAAGTTCCGCGCCGAGCTCGGCTACCCGCCCTTCCGTCGCCTCGCCGTCGTCACGGCCCGCGCCCGGGAGTCGGCTGAAACTCGCCGGCTGGCCGAGGCGGTCGGCGCCGCGCTGCGCGGGCGCGCCGGGCTCACCGTCTACCCGCCGGTGGCCGACCGAAGGGACCGCGCCCACCGAATCGTCGCGAAGGGCGGCGCCGAGCTTCCCCGCCTTCTCGACGAGGCGCTGCGGGAGTTCAAAACGCCAGGTACGGGGAGCCGGGGTATCATTGATGTGGAGGTCGATCCGGTCGAATGGCAGTTCTGAAAGTGTTGCGATACGGCGATCCGGCGCTCCGGCGGCGTGCCGCGCCCGTGGGCCAGGTGACTCCGGAAATCCGAGCGATCATCGCGGACATGACCGAGACGATGTACGACGAGATCGGCATCGGCCTCGCGGCGCCCCAGGTGGGCATCTCGCTGCGGCTCATCGTCGTCGCGGACGAGGAAGGCCGGGGCGTGCAGGCGCTCCTGAATCCGGCGATCGTCGAGCGGAGCGGCGAGGCGACGGGTGAGGAAGGCTGCCTGTCCATCCCGGGCGTGTTCGCCCCGGTCTCCCGCGCCGCGTGGGTCAAGGTCGAGGCGCACGCCGTCGACGGCAAGCCCCTGGCGATCAGCGCGCGCGGGTTGCGCGCGCGGGTGCTGCAGCACGAGATCGACCACCTCGACGGCGTTCTCTTCATCGACCGGGTCGACTCCGTGACGCGCGACCGCATCAAGCGGAAGATCAAGAAGGAAGGTCTCCGCGAGGACGCCTCCCGCCACGCCTTCGCGCTTTAAGGTTCTCTTCTACGGCACGCCCGAGTTTGCGCTGCCGACGCTCGAGGCGGTCCTGCGCCATCACGAGGTCGTCGCCGTCGTCACCCAGCCCGACCGTCCGGCCCACCGCGGCCAGCGGCTGACTCCACCGCCCGTCAAGACGCGCGCGCGGGCCGCCGGGCTCGAGGTCATCCAGCCCGCCCGGTTGCGCGATCCCGAGTGGCCCGGGCGCCTCCAGGCACTCGGGGCCGACGTGGCGGTCGTCGTCGCGTTCGGCCAGATCCTGCCGAAGGCGGTGCTCGAGGCACCCCGTCGCGGGTCGATCAACGTCCACGGCTCCATCCTGCCGCGCTATCGTGGCGCGGCGCCGATCCAGTGGGCGATCATGCGGGGCGAGACCAGCACGGGGATCACCACGCTCCAGATGGACGAGGGCATGGACACGGGCCCGATCCTCCTTGCAGCACCCGCGGCCATCGACCCCGAGGAGACCGCCGGCGAGCTGGCCGCGCGACTCGCCGTCCTGGGCGCCGACGTCCTCGTCGACACGCTCGAAAGGCTCGACGCGCTGGCGCCGACGCCGCAGCGTCACGAGGACGCGACGCTGGCGCCGCGACTCAAGCGCACCGACGGCCATCTCGACTGGAATCGCTCGGCGCGCGAGCTCGTCAAGGTCGTTCGCGGATGCAACCCGTGGCCGGGCGCTCTCACGCGCAGTCAGGCCGGCTCGCTCACGATCTGGCGGGCGACCGCCACGGGCACTGGACGGACGCATCCGCCGGGCACGCTCGCGCGCCTGCGTGGCGACGGCGACGAGCTGGCGATCGCCACCTCCGACGGCTGGCTCCGTCCAGTCGAGGTCCAGCCCGAGAACCGCCGCGCGATGTCCTGGTCGGACTATCTCCGCGGCGCCCGCCTGCGCCCAGGCGCTACGTTCGCGAGCCCCGACGCCCCCACCCCCCCACCATGACCCCGCCGCGCCGGCGAGGGGGGGCGGACGGCGGGGGCGGAGGCCACGCGACCGGCGGAGTGGGACCCCCGAGTCCCGTGCGCAGCTCGCAGAGCTGCGTTCGGGCGAGTGGGTGACGGAGCCGGTCGCGAGAGTGCCGCCCGCCCGCGGCCCCGACGCCCCGCTTAAGCCACGAACGGCGGGATGGGTGGAATCTCGACCTGCTGCGTCTTGACCTCGCGCACGCCGGGCACCGAGCGCGCGACCTCGACCGCGCGCTCGAGGGCCGCGGTCCCCTCCAGCGTCACGACGCCGCCG